>CAMDWJ010000020.1 GCA_945877815.1 Caenispirillum bisanense | reverse complement strand
TTCCGAGCGTATAGCCGCCGACTGTGGTGATCGCGCGAAGCAGTGCCATGTGAGGGGTTTAGCCGATTCGGGCGGCGGCGTCATGGGCGCTTAAGTAGCCCGTCATGGCTCGGGCTTGGCCGCTACTCTTCCCGTCATGGCCGGACTTGTCCGGGGCATCCATGGTGGGAGAACATAACATCATGTCGGGTGGATGGGTTTACATTTTGACGAATAAACCGAATGGGACGCTCTATGTCGGCGTCACGGCCGACCTCGCGCGTCGGATGTGGGAACATCGCGAGGGTGTCGTTGAGGGATTCACGAAACAATACGATGTCAAAATATTGGTTTATGCCGAGTGGCACGACGACATTCGCGATGCCATACACCGCGAAAAACGCATCAAACATTGGTCACGCGATTGGAAGATCAATTTGATTGTCGCCGAAAATCCCTATTGGGAAGACCTCACCGAGACAATGATTTGATCGTTCGATGGATGCCCCGGACGAGCCGGGGCATGACGGCCTCCTTTTAATGAGGCGAAAAGACCCATATCCCCCAACAAGGCGTCATGCCCCGCTTCATGCGGGCATCCATGCCAGAACAACAACATCATTGCGTGGGGATTACCTACCGACGATCGGTTCGATCGTTCGATGGATGCCCCGGACGAGTGGGGGCATGACGGACTTTTTCGAATCCTACTCCGCCGCTTCGGACGAGGCCGACGCCTTCGCCGGCGCGGCCGTGACGGCGGGTTCGTCATCTTTCGGCTCGAGCGCTTCGAGCAGGCGCGCGCGCGTCGCTTTGAGCTTGGTGTCGCGCTCCACCTTCATGCCGAACAAATCTTTCACATAGAAGGTATCGACCGCGCGTTCGCCGTAGGTTGCGACATGCGCGCTCGTGATCTTGAGGCCGAGCGCGGTGAGCGCCGAAGTAACGTCGTAGAGCAGGCCGATGCGGTCATGGCCGTTGACCTCGATGATCGTGTCGGTGTCAGAGCCGTTATTGTCGATCAGCACGCGTGGCGGAATCTTGAACGGACTCGATTTCTTGAACAGACCCTGCTGGGCGGCCTTTTCCAATTCGCGCGCGAGCCGGATGCGCCCGCGCAACACATCCTCGACCCTTTGCTTGAGGCGTGTGAGGCGGCTTTCGTCGGCGAATTCCTGCGCGGTCGCGTCGAGCACCGAGAGCGTGTCGAGTGCCATGCCGTCGGCCAGGGTCACGATCTTGGCATCGACGATATTGGCGCCGGCCAGCGCCACCGCGCCCGCGATCTCGGAGAACAGGCCGCCGTGATCGGGCGTATAGACGGTGATCTCGGTGAAATGCAGCACCGGATCGTGATGCGCCTCGACCAGCAAGGCCAAATCCTTTTGCTTGGCCTGGCGAACGATCTCGGCGTGGCGGATATGGGTTTGCGTGTCGTAGGACAGCCAATAGGCGGGATAGCCGGTTGCGATGTGCGCCTCGCGTTCGGCTTCGGTCCAATGGGGCAGCGCTTCGCGCAGTTTCTGTTTGGCGCCCTCGATGCGCTGGGCGCGATGCTCGCCCACCTGGTCGCCCGACATGACCTGAAGCGTGCGCAGATACAGACCGCGCAGCAGACCGGCTTTCCAATTGTTCCAGATATTGGGTCCGACCGCGCGGATATCGGCGACCGTCAGGATCAGCAAGAGGCGCAGCCGCTCGACCGATTGGACTTGATTGACGAAGGCCTTCACGGTTTTTGGATCGTCCATGTCGCGCTTGAAGGCGGTATCGCTCATCAACAGATGATGCAGCACCAGCCATGAGACGGTTTCGGTTTCTTCCGCATCGAGGCCCAAACGCGGCCCCAGTTCCAGCGCGATCTGGCCTCCGATCTCGGAATGGTCGCCGCCGCGTCCCTTCGCGATATCGTGCAGGAAAAGGGCGACGAACAAAGCGCGGCGCGAGACGATCTCCTTGATCGCCCGGCTCGCCTGCGGCATCTCCTTCACATATTTTCCGGCTTCGAGGCGCGACAGAATCCCAATGGCGCGGATGGTATGCTCGTCCACCGTATAGGTGTGATACATATCGTATTGCATCTGCGCGACGATGCGGCCGAAATCGGGCACGAAGCGGCCGAAGACGCCGGCCTCGTTCATCTGGCGCAGTGCCGCTTCGGGATCTTTCTTCGAGGTCAAGATATCGAGAAAAATCTTGTTGGCCTCGGGATCGGCGCGCAGCTTGCGCCCGATCAGCGACAGGTTTTGCGTGACCAGGCGCAGCGCTTCGGGATGGATGCCGAGATCGTGTTCGTGCGCCGCCTTAAACAAAGCGAGCAGCTTGATCGGACTGTCCGCGAAGGCGGTGTCATTGGCGACATTGAGCCGCCCGCGGTCGTCGACCACGAAACCTTCGATATGTTGCATGCGGCGGCGCGGCAGTCCGGGCAGGCGGCTGAGCAACGAGCGTTTCTGATGGCGGTCCTCGAGCACGGCGCACAGCACGCGGGTAAGATCGCCGACATCCTTGGCGATCAGGAAGTAATGTTTCATGAAACGCTCGACGCCGGACACGCCGGGCCGGTCGGCATAACCCATCGCCAGCGCGATCGCCTTCTGTACATCGAAGGTCAGTCGTTCTTCGGGCCGGCCGGTGTGGTAATGCAGATAGCTGCGCACGGTCCATAAGAATTCGCGCGCCTTCAAGAACCGGTTGGCGTCCTGTTCGGTGAAGACCTTGAGTCCGACCAATTCCGACGGATCGTCGACGCCGTAGAGGAATTTGACCAGCCATTGCAGCGTCTGCAGATCGCGCAGGCCGCCCTTGCCTTCCTTGATGTTGGGCTCGACGACGTAGCGCGCATCGCCCATGCGTTCGTGGCGTTCGTCGCGTTCGGCGAGTTTGGCATCGACGAAGGTCGGGCCGCCGCTCTGGACCACTTCGTCGTGATAGCGTTTCTTGAATTCGGCGAAGACCGGCTGGTCGCCCCAAAGCCAGCGCGCGTCCAGCAGGTTCGTCTTGATGGTCACGTCGGTCTTGGCGAGGCGGATGCATTCGTCGACCGAGCGCGTGGCATGTCCGACCTTTAGGCCGAGATCCCACAATATATAGAGGACATATTCGACGACCTGCTCGGCCGATGGCGACACCTTGTAGGGGGTCACGAACAGGATATCGATGTCCGATTGCGGCGCCTGTTCCTCGCGCCCGTAGCCGCCGACCGCGACGACGGCGAGCGCCTCGCCCTTGGACGGATTGGCGACCGGATAGGCCTGGCGCGCAACCTCGAAAATCACGCGGATGAGCTGATCGATCAGGAAGGAATTGCACGCCAGCACGATCGAGCCGAGACCGGTCTCCTTGAGGCGTCCGCGAACCTCGGCGACGCCGGCGGCCAGCGCCCCCTTCAGTTCCTGCATGATCGCAGGGCGCTGGTTCGGCTGGAAATTGCCGCCCGTGATCTCCGCGATCCGGTCGGTCAATGCCCGACGGTCGAGGACCTTGCGCTGATTGAGGACCTTGTCCATGGAGGTGGAGTATAGATGAGGGAGGCCGGTTACACACCCCTCCGTCCGCAGGCACCTGTCCTTTGCAATTGCAAAATGAGGGTTACGTCTCCCTCCCCCCTTGCGGGGGAGGGTTGGGGAGGGGGGCTCTTTGAGCGCCTCGAGGATGGTTTCTAAAACACCCTCGATATTTCCGAGCATATCGTTGTTCCAGAATCGCAGAACCCGAAAATTTTGCGATTCGAGCCACGCCGTGCGTTGGCCGTCTTGCGTTGTGCGCTCGGCGTGCTGGCCTCCATCCACTTCAACGATGAGACGCGCGTCCAAGCAAACGAAGTCGGCAATATAGGGACCAAGCGGGACTTGGCGGCGGAAGCGATGGGTGCCGAGCTGCTTGCGGCGTAGGTGCATCCATAAGTGGATTTCCGCGTTAGTCTGGTTTTGTCGAAGACGTCTGGCGGTTCGGCTCGCCATACCCCCCTCCCTGGCCCTCCTCCGCGTGACGCGCTCGGCGCGGCCGACCGCGCCAGGGGGGGGAGGGAAAGTCAGTAAATTACTCCTCGGCGATGTCCTTGAGCCGATAAAGCAGTTCAAGCGCCTGCTTAGGGGCCAGCTCGTCAGGGCGGATCTTGGCGAATTCCCCGAAGAGGCGCTGGGCCGGCGACGGCGGCTCGTCGGGCCGGGGCGCCATGCGCTGGGCGAACAGCGGCAGATCGTCGGCGAGGCGCGCGATGGCACCCGCCTGGTTTTCCTTCTCAAGTGCGCTCAGCACTTCTTCGGCGCGTTTGACCACGGCGGCCGGTAGCCCGGCGAGCCGGCCGACATGGATGCCATAGGAACGGTCGGCGGATCCGGGCCCCACTTCGTGCAGGAAGACCACGTCGCCCTTCCATTCCTTGACCCGCATGGTGTGGCACGACAAGGCGGGAAGGCGCGCGGTGAGCGTCGTGAGTTCGTGATAGTGCGTGGCGAACAGGCCGCGGCATTTGTTGATGTCGTGCAGATGCTCGACCACCGCCCAGGCGATGGAGAGGCCATCGAAGGTTGCGGTGCCGCGCCCGATCTCATCAAGAATGACAAAGGCGCGCTCGCCAGCCTGGGCCAGGATCGCGGCGGTTTCCACCATCTCGACCATGAAGGTGGAGCGTCCGCGCGCGAGATCGTCGGCCGCACCTACCCGGCTGAACAGGCGATCGACAATGCCGATATGAGCACTTTCGGCGGGGACATATGCGCCGGCCTGGGCAAGGATCGCGATCAGGGCGTTTTGCCGAAGATAAGTGGATTTGCCCGCCATGTTGGGGCCGGTGAGTAGCCACACGCGATCCTCGGGGCCGAGATCGCAGCCGTTGGCGACGAAACGCGTGCCGTCCGGCAGGGCGGCTTCGACGACGGGATGACGTCCGCCGACGATGGTGAAGGCGCGGCTATCGTCCACGATGGGGCGCGTGTGGCGCTGGTCCTCGGCCAGTTCGGCCAAGGCCGCCTCGACATCGAACAAAGCCAGCGCGGCGGCCGCGCGCGCGATGACTTCGGCTTCGAGGATCACCGAGCCCACCAGCTCGGCGAAGAGTTCGAGTTCCAGCGCCAACGCCTTGTCGGCGGCGCTTGCCAGTTTGCCTTCGAGATCGCCCAGCTCGACCGTGGTAAAGCGCACGGCACTTTTCATCGTTTGGCGATGGATGAAGCGCGCGGAGGTGTCGCGCAACAGATCCTCGCCCGCCTTCGACGGCACTTCGATGTAATAGCCGATGAAGTTGTTGTGGCGGATCTTCAGATTCGCGATGCCGGTGGCGTTTGCATAGGTCTCCTCGAGCCCCGCGACCAGGCGGCGGCTTTCGTCGCGTAAACTGCGCAATTCATCGAGCGTGGCGGAAAATACGGGCGCGATGAAGCCGCCGTCGCGCGCATAGAAGGGCAGCTCGGTTTGCAGCGCTTCGGTAAGGCGGCGCACCAGGATCGCATGATCGCCAAGATCGCGCAGCGCCGTGGCGAGGCGAATGGGCAAGGTCACGCCAGCGAAGCTGTCGCGCAGCTCGGCGGTGAGGATCAATCCGTCGCGCACCGAGGCGAGATCGCGCGGCCCGCCGCGTCCGACCGTGAGACGCGAAAGTGCGCGTTCGAGATCGGGGGCGCGCGCGAGGAGATCGAGCACTGAATTGCGTCGCGTGGGGTTCTCGACGAAGAAACCCACGCAATCCAGACGCTGCTCGATCACGCCCGAATTGGTGGAGGGGGCGGCGAGGCGGGCGGCAAGGGCGCGCGCCCCGGCGCCCGTGCGCGTGCGGTCGATGCAGGCGAGCAAGGAGCCGCGCCGCTCTCCGGTCATGGTCTGCGCGAGTTCGAGATTGCGCCGCGTCGCGGCATCGATCTCCATCACCGCGCCGTCGTTGAGGCGCTTCGGCGTCGCGATGCGCGGCAATTGGCCTTGCTGGGTGAGTGCCACGTAATCCACAAGTGCTCCGCCGGCGGCCAATTCGGCGCGGCTGAAATGGCCATAGGCATCCAGCGTGCGCACGCCGTAGAGCGATTCCAGGCGTTTGGCGCCATTGGTGCTGTCGAAGCGGCTGGCCGGCAGCGGCGAGATGCGGTCGCGCCACGCGGCCAAGCGTTCGCGCAGATCGGCGCGCACGGTCAATGAATCGGCAAGCAGCAATTCGCGCGGATCGAGACGCGCGAGGGCCGCGTCGAGATTGGCTTCGCTCACCGCCTGCATGGTGAATTCGCCGGTCGACATATCGAACCAGGCGAGGCCGAAGGCCGACTGCGCCTCGGCCAAGGCGGCGAGATAATTGTTGCGCCGCGCCTCCAAAAGCGTGTCCTCGGTCAGCGTGCCCGGCGTGATGGTGCGGATCACCGCGCGCTCAACCACCGATTTGGCGCCGCGCTTCTTGGCCTCGGCCGGATCCTCGATCTGTTCGCAAACCGCGACCTTGAAGCCGTTGCGGATCAGGCGCGCGAGGTAGGCCTCATGGCTATGTACCGGCACGCCGCACATGGCGATGTCGATGCCTTGATGCTTGCCGCGCTTGGTCAGCGTGATGTCGAGTGCCTTGGAGGCCTGGACGGCATCGTCGAAAAACAACTCGTAGAAATCGCCCATCCGATAGAACAGCAGGCATCCGGGATGGCGGCGCTTGATATCGAGATATTGCGCCATCATCGGGGTCGAATCGGCAATCGGCTGCTCCGGAACCGCACCAAGTGCTTGTTCCGGTTCGTTTTCCGCGCTGTCATCGATTCGTAACAAATTGGTCACTTTTCCGTTACCTTAGGCGGCCAAATTCGGCGCGATTTTCAGCTCCACACTCTAGCGAGGCAAGCGCCATGATGAGCGACGACAACGATATGGTCAGCAATCCAACGAACACGCCCGTTTTCGCCGATGTTCTGGCCGAACGCCTGTCGCGCCGCGGCTTCATCGGCATTGCCGCGGCCGGCGCCGCGACCGCGATGGCGACCAGCCCGCTGGCGATCTCTGAAGCGCTCGCCAATGGCCCGACCACTCTGTCTTTCAAGGAAGTGAAACAGGGTGTCGATGAAAAACTTCATGTCGCCGAAGGCTACGATGCCCAAGTCCTGATTCGCTGGGGCGACAAGGTGATGCCCGATGCGCCTGCTTTCGATCCCGCAAAGCAGACGGCGGCCGCCCAGGCACAGCAGTTCGGCTATAACAACGATTTCATCGGCTATTTCCCGCTGCCCTTCGGGACCAAAAATTCCGACAGCGGGCTTCTGGTCGTAAATCACGAATATACGATTCCGTTCCTGATGTTCGCGGGGATGACCGAGAAAACTTACCTTGAACAGGAAACGCCTGAGCATATCGAGATCGAACTCGCCGCGCATGGCGCCTCAGTCGTGGAGGTCCGCAAGCGCGATGGCCGCTGGTCGGTGGTGGATAAAAGTCGCTTCGCACGGCGCCTTACCGCGACAAGCCCCATGCGTATCTCCGGGCCGGCGGCGGGCCATGATCGTCTGAAGACCAAGGCGGATTTGACGGGAACGCGCGTTCTCGGAACTCTCAACAACTGCGCCGGCGGCAAGACGCCGTGGGGCACGGTTCTGACGGCTGAGGAGAACTTCAACGGCTACTTTAGCGGTGATCCGGCGAAGACCAAGGAAGCCAAGAACTATGCGCGGCTCGGCTTCGCCGCGAAATCGCGCTACGCATTCAGCAAGACTCATGCGCGCTTCAATGTGGAATCCGAACCGAACGAACCCAACCGCTTCGGATGGATCGTTGAATTCGATCCCTACGATCCGAACTCGGTTCCGGTAAAGCGCACCGCACTCGGCCGTTTCAAACACGAAGGCGCGACCTGCGTGGTTAACAAGGACGGGCGCGTGGTGGTCTATTCCGGTGACGACGAGCGCTTCGACTATCTCTATCGCTTCGTCACCGCAGGTAAGTTCGATCCGATCAACCGTGAAGCCAACCGCGATCTGTTGGATTCCGGCACACTTTATGTCGCGAAGTTCAGCGCTGACGGCACGCTTGCTTGGCTGCCGTTGATTTTCGGCGCGCAGTGGTTGACCCCCGATCAGGGCTTCAATAGCCAAGCCGATATCATGATCGAGACGCGGCGTGCCGCCGACCTGTTGGGTGCAACGCCGATGGATCGTCCGGAGGATGTGGAAACCAATCCGGTCAACGGCGGGGTGTATTTGGCGCTCACCAACAACACCAGCCGCAAGTCCGATCGGCTCGACAAGGTCAACCCGCGCGCCGACAACAAGCACGGCCACATCGTGGAAATGCTGCCGCCGGGCGGCATGGGCAAGGACGCCGACCATACCGCGACTACTTATACGTGGAACATTTTGTTGTTGGCGGGCGATCCGGCCAACAAGGCAGATGCTCCGAAATATGCTGCTGGCACGACGGAGAACGGCTGGCTGTCTTGCCCCGATAACGTTGCCTTCGACAGCAAGGGCCGTTTGTGGATATCGACCGACGGGGCGCAGAACGCCGCCAAAATCGCCGACGGTATTTGGGCCTGCGATGTCGTCGGCACCGGCCGCGCGCTGACCAAGCGCTTCCTCCGTCTGCCGACGGGTGCGGAAATGTGCGGGCCGGAATTCACGCCCGACGACCGCACCTTCTTCGTTGCTGTGCAACATCCTGCCGAAGACGAGGGCTCGAGTTACGACAAACCCTCCACCCGGTGGCCGGACTTCAAGGCAAACATGCCGCCGCGGCCCGCAGTCGTCGCCATCACCAAACGCGGTGGCGGCACGGTGGGAAGCTAGCCACCACGATTCCGTCATGGCCGTACTTGGTACGGCCATGACGACTCGGTTTCAGGGCCAAATCCTTGCCGTATCGCGGTAATGGCGCACCGAAAACGTGCTCGCCATAGCTGGCGATTTTTTGCACAATCGCCCACTTAAGACTGGGTCTAAATGTTGCGCGTCGCGGGGGGCTTGAGCCGCTCGGCGATAATAGCAACGCTAATGCAAGGAGTTGTCTCGTGTCGCACGTGCGAATCTGGATCGTTGTTCTCGTAGCTTTGATGTTGACGGTCTCAGGAACCGTCTGCGCCCAGAGCGTCCCCGATGGCTGGCAACAGGTCCTCGACAAGGCGAAGTCGCAGAAGCTGATCGTCGTCAATCAGGGCAATCCCGCCTTCGATGCCGCTTTCGCGGAATTTACGAAAAAATTCGGCATCAAGGTTGAATCGAGTGTGACGCGCCCATCGGCGGCGATCACGAGGATTCAGACCGAGCAGAAAAACGGCCTCTATCTCGCCGATCTGTGGTGGTCGCTCACCGGCGTCATGACCAGCGTGGCATCGCCGGGCGGCTTGTTCGAGCCGTTCGAGAATTTTCTCCTCCTGCCCGAGGTCAAGGACGCAGCCAATTGGCGTCACCCCGACTATATCTACGGCGATCGACAGCGGACGGTGTTCATCCATACGCATGAAGTGAGCTATAATGTTTTCCGCAATCGAGATGTTCTGCCCGAACTTAAAATTGACTCCTACGACTCGCTGATGGATCCCCGCCTCAAGGGCAAGATTGCGATCCGCGATGCGTCCTATCCGAATGCCGGCGCCAATGGTTTGGCGCCTCTCTATAAGGCGAAGGGGGCGGACTACCTTATCCGGTTCTTGAAGGAACAGCAGCCGCGGGTGTTCGAAAATCCCGAGCAACTCGACAATTCTCTGATTCGCGGCGCTTCGGCGCTTGCGATCGGCGGACAAAGCTCGTCGTTGTCGCAATGCCGCCTGGATGGCGGTTGCAAGAACATCGACCAGATCGGCCAATTTGCCAGCATCTCGTCGCGTGGGCTCGCGGTGTTCAAGAATGCGCCGAACCCTGACGCGACCAAGATTTTCGTCAATTGGCTCCTGTCGAAGGAAGGACAGGAACTACTGGTGCGCGAGTGGCCGAAGGCCAACAGTAGTGGCGCCGTGAGCACGCGCAAGGATGTGGCGCCCGCATCGGGACATGAACAATATCTGCCGGACTTCGCGAATCCCGAACAATATGTTTGGGTCGCGACGCAACAAGGCGACGAAGAGATCAAAGCGGTCAACGAACTCTTCAAGGCCTGGGCCGGGAAATAGGACCCGGACATAGCGAGAGCGGCGAGCAACTACGAATGATCGGCATTCCCGTCGATGCACGTGGAACTCTTGCCAGTGCCGTAACGTCCTATAGGATGCCGATTCATGAGTAAGATCGGTATCATCGGCGGTGGCGCATGGGGTACGGCGCTTGCGCAAACCATGCATCGCGCGGGCAACGAGGCGATGTTGTATGCGCGCGAACCCGAGGTGGTGGACGCGATCAATAAGCGCCACGAAAACACCGCCTTCCTTCCCAATGTTGAGCTGGCCGCGCAGGTGCGCGCGACGAACAGTCTCGTCGAAGCGCTCGATGCCGACATAATTCTGTTGGTGACGCCGTCCCAGCGCCTGCGCGAGGTGACCGAGAACGCGGCACGCGCCTGGCCAGATCGCGTGCCCACCGTCATCTGCTGCAAGGGTATCGAACAAGAGAGCTGCGCGCTGATGAGCGAGGTGGTGGCGGCGACATTGCCGGGCATCCCGCTCGCCGTGCTGTCGGGGCCGACATTCGCGCGTGAAGTAGCCGACGACAAGCCGACCGCCGTGACCCTTGCCTGCGCCGACGAAACGCTCGGCAAGGTGCTGATGGAAACGCTGAGTGCGCCCAAGTTCCGCATCTATCGATCGCGCGACGTCGTCGGCGCGCAGATCGGCGGCGCCGTGAAAAACGTTATCGCGATTGCCTGCGGCATCATCGAGGGGCGAGGGCTCGGCGACAATTCGCGCGCCGCGTTGGTCACGCGCGGTCTCGCAGAAATCATGCGCCTGGGTCTCGCCAAGGGTGGGCAGGCGGAAACTCTGGCCGGGCTCTCCGGCCTCGGCGATCTGACGCTGACCTGCAACGCGACCCAGTCGCGCAATTTCTCGCTCGGCGTGGCATTGGGCGAGGGCAAGTCGCTCGACGAGGTTCTGTCGAACCGCAATTCGGTCGCCGAAGGCGTCTATACCGCACCGTCCGTGAGCGCGCTTGGCCGCCGCATGGGTGTCGAATTGCCGATCTGCACGGCCGTTGATGCCGTGCTCAACAATCACGCCGATATCGGCGCCTCCATCGCGGGGTTGCTGGCGCGTCCCTTGAAGGCGGAGTCGCTCTAGATGGCCTATTGGTTGATGAAGTCCGAACCCGGTGCTTGGTCGTGGGACGATCAGGTGAAAAAAGGCGTCGAGCATTGGAATGGTGTCCGCAACTACCAGGCCAACAACAATATGAAGGCGATGAAGATGGGCGACCGCGCCTTCTTCTATCATTCGGTTGACGAGAAAAGCATCGTCGGTGTGGTCGAGGTGGTGCGCGAACATTATCCCGATCCTTCGGACGAATCGGGGCGCTTCGGCATGGTCGACGTGAAGGCGCTGATGCCGGTGAAAACGCCGGTGACCCTCGCCGAGATCAAGGGCGACGAGCGCCTCGCCGATCTGGCGCTGGTGCGCCAATCGCGCCTCTCGGTCGTGCCGGTCAGCGACAAACATTGGAAAATCATCAGCGCCATGGCGGGCATCAAGGTGTGAGCGCTGAGAGCCTGACCAGACTTTGCGCGGTTAGTGATATCGCCGATAACGGCTCGGCGGAATTTGACATCGAACTCGGCGGCGTACGGCGTTTTCTGCTGGCGGTGCGTGACGGCGACGAGGTGTTCGTCTATCTCGATTATTGCCCGCATATGGGTTACCCGATGGGTTTCGTGAATATGCGCTTTCTTGGAACCTATTCGAAGAAAATCCATTGCGCCGTCCATGGCGGTCACTTCATGCCGCGCGACGGCGTCTGCGTCGGCGGCCCGCCGAGCGGCGATTATTTGGGGCGTTTCGAGACCCGCGTGGAAAACGGAGATGTTTATGTCGGCGAGGATCTGACTTGGCCGGGCCGCGACGCTGTTCTGGCAAAGCGCCAGGCCCTCATCGATGCCTATCTGGCGCAGCAGAAGGCGCGCGAACATGGATGAAGTTGCGCAGAGCCAGGATATGAAACGCCTGTGCGCGGTTTCGGATATCGTCGACGGCAAGGCGATGGATTTCGATATCGAGTTGGGCGGGATAAAACGCATCCTCTTCGCGGTGCGCAAGGGCGACGAGGTGTTCGTCTATCTCAATTATTGCCCGCATATGGGCCGCCCTCTCAATTTCGCGCCCGGCCGCTTCTTGATGAAGGACGACGTCGAGATTTTCTGCGCTTTCCACTATGCCTGCTTTCGCATCGAGGACGGCTATTGCACCGATGGGCCGTGCCGCAGCTCTTCGCTGGGCCGCTTCGAGACCCGCATCGAGGATGGCGAGGTCTTTGTCGGCCAAACCTTGGAATGGCCGGAACCCAGGACGGAAGAGGCGCCGGCGGTATAGGCGGCCGGCCTCGTCTTTCGACAGGCTCAAGATGAGGCCTCATGGCGAGCTTGTCGAAGCATGACCCTTCGCGATAACGTTTCTTTACAAGCCTAGGGGAGGGCCGTCATGTCCGAAAATCAGCTGTTTCCGGTTCCCGCCGATTTCGCCAAAAAGGCCTATATCGACGAAGCCAAATACAAACAGATGTATGCGGCTTCGATCGCGGACCCGGAAAAATTCTGGGCCGAGCAGGCCAAGCGCATCGATTGGATCAAGGCGCCGACCAAGATCAAGGATGTCGATTATACCGGCGACGTGCGGATCCGCTGGTATTACGACGGCGTGCTGAACGTTTCCTATAATTGCCTTGATAGGCATCTGGAAAAGCGCGGCGACCAGGTCGCCTATTATTGGGAGCCCGACGATCCGAAAGGTGAGGCCCGCACGATCACCTATCGCCAACTCCACGAACAGGTCTGCCGCCTCGCCAATGCGATGAAGGATCGCGGCATCAAAAAGGGCGATCGCGTTACCATCTATATGCCGATGATACCCGAGGCGGCCGTCGCCATGCTCGCCTGCACGCGCATCGGCGCGATCCATTCGGTGGTGTTCGGCGGTTTCTCACCAGATGCGCTGGCTGGCCGCATCCAGGATTGCGAGTCCAACTGCGTCATTACGGCGGACGAAGGCCTGCGCGCCGGCAAGCCGATCCCGCTCAAGCTCAATGCCGACGAGGCGCTGAAATCCTGCCCGACCGTGCGAACTGTGTTCGTCGTCAGGCGCACCGGGAATGATGTCGGCTGGGTCGAGGGTCGCGACGTTTGGTATCATCAGGCACTCGCGGAGGCGTCGCCCGACTGCAAGCCCGAGCCGATGGACGCAGAAGATGCGCTCTTTATTCTTTATACCTCGGGCTCGACCGGGAAACCCAAGGGCGTTCTGCACACCACGGGCGGCTACATCACGTGGGTCTCGCTGACGCATCAATATGTGTTCGATTATCACGACGGCGACATCTTTTGGTGCGCCGCCGATGTCGGCTGGGTGACCGGGCACAGCTATATCGTCTACGGTCCTCTGTCGAACGGCGCCACCGGCGTCATGTACGAAGGCGTGCCGAATTGGCCGGACGCGTCACGCATCTGGCAGGTGGTCGATAAATACAAGATCAACATCATCTATACCGCGCCGACCGCTTTGCGCGCGCTGATGCAGCAGGGCGACGGGCCGGTGAAGAAGACGAGCCGCGCATCGCTGCGCCTGCTGGGCAGCGTCGGCGAGCCGATCAATCCCGAAGCTTGGCTGTGGTATTACAATGTGGTCGGCGACGGGCGCTGCCCGATCGTCGATACGTGGTGGCAGACCGAAACCGGCGGCATCCTCATTTCGCCGCTGCCGGGTGCCATCGCACTCAAGCCTGGCTCGGCGACCAAGCCGTTCTTCGGCGTGCAGCCGGCGATCGTCGATGCAGATGGCAAGCGGCTTGAGGGTGCGGCCAGCGGCAACCTGATCCTCACCGATTCCTGGCCCGGCCAGATGCGCACGGTCTATCGCGATCATAAGCGCTTTGTCGAAACTTACTTTTCGACCTATCCCGGCTTCTATTTCACCGGCGACGGATGCCGCCGCGACGAGGACGGCTATTACTGGATCACCGGGCGCGTCGACGACGTGCTCAATGTGTCCGGCCATCGCATGGGCACGGCCGAGGTAGAAAGTGCCTTGGTTGCGCACCCGCAGGTATCGGAGGCCGCTGTCGTCGGCTATCCGCACAACATCAAGGGCCAGGGCATCTATGCCTATGTTACGCTCATGGTGGGCACGACGCCGAGCGAGGAGTTGCGCAAGGAATTGGCCGCCTGGGTCACGAAGGAAATCGGCGGTATCGCCAAGCCCGACATCATCCAATGGGCGCCCGGCCTGCCGAAAACCCGTTCGGGCAAGATCATGCGTCGCATCCTGCGCAAGATCGCCGAGGGCGATCCGTCCAATCTCGGCGATACCTCGACCTTGGCCGACCCGGCTGTGGTCGGCGACCTTGTCGACAATATGGTGAACAAGCCGGGGGCGTGACGTCATCCCTCTTCGGTCTTAGACGCGACTGCGCTTTCGTTTGTGCGGCGCTCTTTTGCGCGCACCTAGTATTGCTTCGTCTATTTCATAACCTCTCCGGGTATGCGGGTATTGCGAACTAGCATTTACATTTTAGAAATGTAAAAGATACTCTTACCTCCAACCTGGAGCCTACCCATGATCCCCGGCTTGGCTCCGTTGCTGCGCGCTGCATTCGGCGGCGTCGTGGCGACAATGGGCATTCTGACAATTTATTTCGGTCTGCTGACTTTGGTGTCGGATTGGGGATTCACGCGCGCCGAGTTCGCGCGGTCGTGGCCTTTCATCGTGGTTCTGGCGACAGGGTTCGGCATTCAGGTCGGCTTATATCTGTGTCTGCGCAGCGCCGTGCGCGCGCCGCGCACGCAGGCGATGGTGGCGGTCAATGGCGCCTCTTCGAGTTCGGCCATGCTCTCGTGTGTTCTGTGTTGCAATGCCTCGTTCGTGAATTTGGCCCCGGCGCTTGCCGCGACTGGGTTCTTTACCGCGATCGGGCGCTATCAGACGGAGCTTTTTTGGCTCGCCATCGCCGCTAATTGCGCCGGCATCGTCTTTATTGCCGTGCGGCTGCGCGCTGCCCTCGCGGCGATGCGCTGCGGATAGAGATTCGGCACGGCGACGCGTCGCGGCCGTCGCGCGGTTCTGCTAAACTGGTCGCATGTCCGACTTCACCCTCTATATCGGCAACAAGGCCTATTCTTCGTGGTCGCTGCGCGGCTGGCTGATGTGCAAGCTGGCCGGCATCCGGTTCGATGAAGTGACGCACGATATGGGTGCGCCCGATTGGTTCGAGTGGGTGAAATCGATCTCGCCGACCGCGCGCGTGCCGGTCCTACGCCATTCCGACGCGAAGATGGGTGACGTCATGGTGTGGGAATCGATCGCCATCGCCGAATATCTCGCCGAGCTTTATCCGCAGGCGGACATGTGGCCGAAGGATGTGGTGGCGCGCGCCCATGCGCGCGCGGTTTCGCACGAAATGCATGCGGGTTTCGCAGACTTGCGCAACGAGATGTGGATGACTCTGCTCGGCAAGCGCCCGGGCCGGGGGCGTACCGCAGGCGCGCTCGCCGATATCGCGCGCATCGTCACGCTGTGGCGCGAGACGCGTACAAAATTTGGCGCGGGCGGGCCGTATCTGTTCGGCGCGCGTTTCACCATTGCGGACGCCATGTATGCGCCGGTCGCGATCCGCTTCCGTGCCTGGGAGCCGGAGCTGCCCGCCGATGCCGAAGCCTATGTCGCGGCCTTGTGGGATCATCCCTGGATGGTGGAGTGGCGCACCGCAGCGCTGTTGGAAAAGCCGATCGCGCGCTACGAGGCGCTGAGCCCACTTTAGTCCTCGCGCTCCGTCATCGCGGCACGGATCGCGGCCTGCAATTCGGGCGGTTGCGCCGCGATCGCGCGGCTCATGGATTTGAGCGTGCAGCGCAGATCGTAGACCTGATCGAGCAGTGACAGCATCAGGGGCACCATCTCCTCGGCGATATCGAGGTCGCGGCGCAGATCGTAGATCAGCCGCACGCGCGCCACGTCGATCTCGGTGAAGATCCAAACTTGCTCCTCGCCCGTCGCGCTGGTATCGGGCTGGACCCAATGGCGCTCGACCCAGCTGACGAGTTCGGTCTGGTCGAGATCGGGGAACAGCGTGATCACGCCTTCGAGCCGCATCATGATTTCAGCCCCGCACGCGGATCGAACGGATGCTGCGGCGACCAGCCTTCAAGGAAGGCGGCAAGTTCGGGCTCGTCCTCGCTCGGCAGCACAACTTTCAGCAAGACGTCCTGATTGCCGCCGGCGATGCCGCGTCCGCGCAGGCGCAGCCGCTTTCCATCAATGGATTTGGGCGGCACCGTGATTGTGACCGGCCCGCTCAACGTCGGAACTTCGATCTTGGCGCCCCTCACGGCTTCCTTGAGCGTGATCGGAAGGTCCAGCACCACGTCGTTGCCGTCGCGGCGGAAATAGGGATGGGGTGCGACGCTGACCTCGATCAGCGCGTCGCCGGGAGGCCCACTGTTGCCGTCGGGGCCGATGCCGGGTTCGCCTTTGCCCTTGAGGCGCAGCACTTGTCCGTCCTTGAGGCCGGCCGGAACCGTGACGTCGAGCGTGCTGCCGTCGGGTAGCGTCAGGCGCTTTACCGCACCCTTGGCGGCATCGAGGAAATCGACCGTCAGCGCATAGCGCATGTCGTAGCCCTTGGCGCGCATGGGGCCGTGCTGCGCACGGCCGCGCAACGAATCGCCGAAAATGCTTTCAAGATCGAGATCGTCGAGGTTGATGTCGCCGCGGTAGGCGCCGCCTGGATTCCCCGCAGCGCGGTATTTGGTGCGCGCGGCATCGTTGCCGTAATTGCGATAGAAGCTGCGCTCGGGGGAGCGTTCGGCCCCGCTCGCATCGATTTCGCCGCGATCGAAGCGCGCGCGCTTCTCGGAATCCGACAGCAGCGCATAGGCCGAGGCGATCTCCTTGAATTTTTCCTCGGCCTCGGGCTTGCCGGGATTCACGTCGGGATGATGGCGCTTGGCGAGCTTACGATAGGCCGATTGAATCGCGGCCTCGCTCGCCGTGCGTTCCACGCCCAGAATTTCGTATGGATCTTTCATCGACTCATCAGTCTCGCAACCCAACCGGCATCCGGTTGTTCCGCACCAACATATAGTCTCACGTCCCGAAAGTTACATACCCTTCCGGGCTGATCGGCCAGCTCGGGTTCCAGGCGATCTCCCAGGCATGTTCGTCGGGATCGGCGATATAGCCGCGAAAGCCGCCGTGCGACGGGGCATCGGCCGCGCGCAAAATCCGTCCGCCGTGCTGAGCGAGGCGATCGATCGTCGGCTGTACATCGCCAAGCGCCCCGACATTATGCGCCATCGCGAAGGCGCCGCGGCGCGCAAGGCTCGTGCGTTTCATGTCGATTTCGAGTGCGCCGTTGAGCCAGGTTGCGAGCATGAAGCCGTTCATCTGATAGAAAATGATCTCGGGATTTTCGAAGACCGGCTTCCAGCCGAAACCCTCGACATAAAAGCGGCGCGAGCGCGTGAGCTCGGCGATGCCCAAGGTGATGAGCGACATTTGCTGCTGCATGTTTGGTTCCTTCGCGTCAGCCGTCGGTGCCGCACCAGGGTAGACGTTTCGCGCCGCCATAGGCGCGCACAAAACCGTCGGCCTTCAGTGAGCGGGCAAGATCCTCGCCGCCGGCGATCTCGATCCGGCTCATCACCCGGCCCGCGTATTTCTCGAACTTGATGTCGCGCAGGGTGACGTCGCCGCCAGCCAGCTTTTCCTCGATGCGTGCCTTGGCGCGGAGCGCCGCGGCCCGTTCGTCCGCGCATTTGCCCTTGAGTTCGGGCGCATCGACACCGCCCAGGCGCACCAGGGTCGTCACCTCCTGGCCGAGCCAGATATGGGCGCGCACCTCGATGGTATCGCCGTCCACCACGCGCAGCACTTCGGCCGCGACCGGGCCGGCCAGCCGATTGAGCTGCGGCCGTTCGGCGGCTTCGGCCGGGACGGCACAGGCCGCAACGGCCATCAGGAGCGTGAACACCGGCCTCATTGACTAATCCAATTTTCGAATTATTTAATGGAAATATATTATATAAATTCGGGAATTGCGCAAGGATTTAAAAATTACGTAAGCGAAATAATCGGCTTATCTAAAGGTGTCTCAGCTCGGGTAAATGTGTCATGTGGTTGGAATTTAAGTAAAAAAACATCGTCCGAGATAACGCTCAAAATCGTAAAACAGGACGAGATCGGACGACAAATGACAACAAATGCTGACAAATGACGACAATGACCACAGATAACGGTCCCCATCAAAGCGCCAACAAAATGGCGCCGCCGGTGACCAAGGCAACGCCCAACCAATGTACGGCCGTCAGATTTTCGCCTAGGAACAGGACGCTGAAGATGGCGACCAGGACGACGGAGAGCTTGTCGACGGGCTGCACGCGGGCGGCTTCGCCCATTTGCAGAGCGCGGAAATAACAGACCAAGGAGGCGCCGGTGGCGAGGCCGGACAGGACCAAGAAAATCCAGCTTTTGTGCGACACCGTAGCCAATGGTTGCCATTGGCCGGTTGCCGTCAGAAAGGCGCCGAGTGCTGCGAGGATAACGATCGTGCGGATGAAGGTGGCTAAATCGGAATTGATGGTTTCGATGCCGACCTTGGCAAAGATCGCGGTCAGTGTGCAAAGGTGGCCGACAGCCGGGCCCAGAATTGCCAGGCTGCGTCGACCGATTTCATCTCAGAAATCGATGCAACGGCCGCCCTTTTCCCAATCGCCGTAGCGGGTGGGTTCCAATCCCTTGGGCCCGCCGGTCTCGTTGGGCTTGGGCTTTGGCGTGGGTTGGGTCGCGCCGTCGGCGGCTGGAGCTGGTGACTGGATCGCAGTCTCGGTTTTGGGTGTATCGGTCATGATGCTTCCTTGTAACCCGGTGATCGGGCCGTTAGGAAGGCCAACCTTCGCAACGGGTCTTCATATTGGATTACATCGCCTCGTATCTCGCCCCCTATCTCGATGGGCCGTTCGCCATCGCGGCGGCGGTGGCCGTGCTTGCGGCGATTTTCCGCGCCTTCACCGGATTCGGCGCCAATGTCATTTGGGGGCCGGTGCTGATGCTGTTCTATGGGCCGGTGGATATGGTGGCGATCATGGCGATCGTGGCCTGCGCGACATCGCCGCAGCTTGTCCTTCCGGCCGCCAAGGATGCCGATTGGCGCACCATCGGGGTCATGTTCGCCGCCGTGGTCGTCGCCGTGCCGCTCGGCGTCGTCACCCTGCTTCATGTCGATCCGCATGTGGTCAAACGCGCTTTCGGCATTTTCATCCTCGTATGCGCCGTCGTGTTGGCGAGCGGTTGGGTCTATCGCGGCACGCACAGTAAATGGGCGACGGCGGCGACCGGTGCGCTCGCCGGATGGATCGGCGGCTTCGCGGGCGTCGGCGGCCCGGTGCTGGTGATCTATTTCATGGCCGCACCCGGCGAGGTCCGCGTGCAGCGCGCCAACAATACCGTTTCGGTTTCTATGGTGGCCCCGATCACCTTGCTCGCTTTGATGTGGGGCGGCGCCATCGGTACCGATGCCTGGATCCGCTCGCTCCTGTTACTGGCCCCGGTGGCGTTCGGTCAATGGATCGGCGGGCGGCTGTTCCGCAACGCCTCGATCCGGCTATTCCGGCGGGTCTCGCTCGGCCTCATGATGGCGATCGGGATCACCTCCCTGGTCACTTAAATCTTTCGCGGTGCGACCAATTGCGGACACAATTTCTTGCGACTATCTAATCTCCGCGAATTGAGCCCGCAGGGTGCGGGAAGGAGCGATACGTGAACTACTTGAAGACCGGGATGTTGCTCGCGGGAATGACCGCCCTGTTCATGGGCATCGGTTTCATGTTGGGCGGCGAGGGCGGCATCGTGATCGCGCTGGCGATAGCCGTTGCCATGAATGCCTTCGCCTATTGGAACTCCGACAAGATGGTGCTGCGCATGTACGGCGCGCGCGAAGTCGATGCGCGTTTGGCGCCCACCTACTACAATATCGTGGCGCGGCTCGCCGCCAATGCCGGCCTGCCGATGCCCAAGGTCTATATCATCGAGGATGCGCAGCCGAATGCCTTTGCGACGGGCCGCGATCCCGAACATGCGGCCGTGGCCGCGACCACCGGGCTGCTTGAACATCTGAGCCAGGAAGAAATCACCGGCGTGATGGCGCACGAACTGGCGCATGTAAAAAACCGCGACACCTTGATTATGACGATCACTGCGACGCTGGCCGGCGCGCTCTCCATGCTCGCTAATTTCGCCATGTTCTTCGGCGGCTCGCGCGACCGCGAAGGCGGCGGGATCGGCATGATCGGCACTATCGCGCTGATGATCTTCGCACCGCTGGCCGCCATGCTGGTGCAGATGGCGATCAGCCGGACACGCGAATACGAGGCCGACCGGATCGGCGCCGAGATTGCCGGACAGCCCTTGTGGCTGGCCTCCGCACTCGGCAAGCTCGAGACGATCTCGCATCAGGTCGATAACCCGCGCGCTGAGGCGAACCCTGCGACCGCGCACATGTTCATCGTCAATCCGCTGTCGGGTGTCCGCATGGATAATCTGTTCTCGACGCATCCGAGCATGGCCAACCGCATCCGCCTGCTCGAAGCGATGGCGAATGGCGAGAACGTGAATGCCGGGCGCAATCGCCGGCGCGTCATCGGACGCAGCGTCTTGCCGGCGAGCGGCGGTGGCGCCGCCCACGCCCGTCGCCCATGGGGATAGATCGGCGAGGCGGACTTCATTCGTCGACGGGTCCGAAATACTGAGTAATTTGGCCCAGTCTGTCCGGCTGTAAACGATCTCTCGGGAACTTCTGTCGTAGATCGAAATCGCCATCAAAATGACGGCGACAGCGACGTTTGCGCGTCGTTTCTAAAGCGTCGGCGTTTCGTCGGCGTCGGCTTGCACCCTCGTGGGCGGAGCCATAACCTGACCTTCGTCCTCAATCGCAGAGTCCCGCCATGAATCGTAAGACCGTTGTCATCATGGTGTGCGGTTGTCTGATCCTGCTCGTGGGCATGGGGACGCGCCAAAGCATGGGCTTGTTTCTCGGCCCCATCAGCGCCGAATTGAAACTCGACACCCAGGTCTTCGCGCTGGCGATCGGCATCCAGAATTTGATGGTCGGTCTGTCCCAGCCGGTGGTCGGCGCGCTCGGCGATCGCTACGGCGGCGCGCGCATGATCGCCACCTGCGGCGTGCTCTATGTGATCGGCTTACTCATCATGTCGGGTGCGGCTACGCCCTTCGGGCTGCATCTTGGCGCCGGCATCTTCATCGGAATGGCGGCGGCGGGCACCGGCTATACACTGATCCTGGGTGCCGTGGGCCGCGCGGCCGCGCCGGAACGCCGCACCATGGCGTTGTCCATCGTTTCGGCCTTCGGCTCGTTGGGCCAGCTCATCGCGGCGCCAACCAATCAGATGCTGATCGTTAATCTCGGTACGGCCAGCACATTCTTGATTCTGGCGGTGGCGCTTTCCGCCGTGATTCCTCTTTCGATCGCCATGCGCGGCAAGGCGTCGGAGACCAACGACCCGCTCACCGAAGGCCAGACCTTGCGCGAGGCGGTGCGCGAGGCTTTGGGCCAGCGCAGCTTCCTGCTGCTCGTCACCGGCTTTTATGTCTGCGGATTTCAGGTCCAGTTCGTGGCCACACATCTGCCGAACTATCTTGCGATGAATGGCCTTGGCGAACTTGCCGGCCTCGCCGTCGGGTTGGTGGGATTTTTCAATTTCCTGGGCACCTTGGCATTCGGCTTCCTCGCCCAGAAATATTCCAAGAAGAAACTGCTGGCGATGCTCTATCTCGCGCGTTCGGCGGCCTTTGTCGTGTTCCTATCGATGCCGGTCACGAAATTCTCGGTCCTGCTGTTCGCGGCATGGCTGGGGCTGCTTTGGCTCGGTACGGTTCCGCTGACGACCGGCTTGGTCGCGCAGATGTTTGGGGTGCGTTATCTCGCCACTTTGGGCGCTATCGTATTCCTGTCGCATCAATTGGGCTCGTTCACCGGATCGTGGATTGGAGGCGTGGTTTTTGACGCCACCGGCAGCTACGACATCATGTGGTATTGGGCCATCGCCTTGGGCGTCGTTGCCGCAGTCATCCATCTTCCGATCAAGGAGCAGCGGGTGCGCGTGGCGGCAGCCTAAATGTGGCTCCCCGGATTGGCCGAGTGATAGGAATGATGAACGGCGGCGATTTTCTTTGCGCGACGTTGCTGCTAGCATTGCGCCAATCAATCAGGAGGCCGTCATGAATGAAGCAATGAAGCCAGTTAATCCCGAGAAGGAAGCCATCCATCTCGAAGCCGAATCGCGCGTCCATACCTTCAGTTACCGGGCACCCAGCGAGCTCGGCCGCGTCAAGGAAATGGTCAATATGGTCCGCACGCCCAACGTGCGGGTTCAGGTTCAGGTCGTGAGCGAAGGCGGCGAGAACAATCTGCACTATCACACCAATTCGGACGGCGTGTGGATGGTGCTGAAGGGGGCCGCCAAATTCTACGGCCCGGGCGATGAAGTCATCGGCGATCTCAAGGAAATGGACGGGATCTGCCTGCCGGGCGGTTCGCGCTATTGGTTCGAGACGACGGGGGACGTGCCGCTCGAAATCCTCCATATCACCGGGGTTGAAAATGCGAAGACCAAGGATCAGCGCATCAATGTGGACAAGCACAAGGATTGGATGACCGACGGCTTCCTGCAGGTCTATGACGACAAATAATTTCCGCAATACCCTCCCCGCCGCAGGCGGGGAGGGTTTCTTTCAGCCGATCAGGGCGCGCGGATCGTCGATGGCATAGACGATGATCTCGCCGACACGGCCGCGCACGCCGGTCGTGCGTTTCTCGTAACCCGTCATATCCAGGCCGCTGCGCAAGGCGGCCTCCTCCGATAGAACCAATGCGCAGCCGAAATCCTTGGTCAGCGCCTCGAGCCGGGCCGTCACGTTCACCGCATCGCCGATGGCGGTGAAATTCTGCGCCGTCGGTGGCCCCATATTTCCGACGATCACTTCGCCGCAATGGATGCCGAGGCCCATGCGCAAGGGTTCGGGCAGATCGTGCGCGTAGCGGCGGTTAAGCTCGTCCAGCCTGGTGAGCATCGCCGCGGCACCCTTCACGGCATTGCGGCATCCGTCTTCGATGGACCCCGAAACTCCGTACATCGCCATCAATCCGTCGCCGGTGAAATTCGAATAATGCCCGCCGGTCTCGGCGAGCGCCGCCGACATCTCGGCGAAAAATTGGTTGAGCGTGAAGAGCACATCGTACGGCAGCTTGCGTTCACCAAGCCGGGTCGAGCCGCGAATATCGAGGAACATCACCGCGATCGTCTGTTCGCGGGCCGCGGCCTCGGGACGATAGGCGTCGCGCGCACTCGCCGAGGGTGGCATCAGAGGATGGATCGTGAGATCGATCGTCGGGCATGTCTGACAGGCAAGGCGCACGTCGGCGTCGGCGCCGATGCGCATCAGGGCTTTATGCTCGACCTCGCCCGGCGTCGGAAGATGCCGTGTCGCCTCACCGACCTGGACGCGACAGGTGGTGCATCGCCCGCGCCCGCCGCACACCGAGGCATGGGGCACGCCGTGGATGCGCAAGGTTTCCAGAATCGTCTGGCCGTGCGGTGCATCGAAGGTCCGACCGTCCGGCAGTCGGAGCGCATAGGTGCCGTGGCGGTTGCGCCAGACGCGCCGCACCGTTCGCGCCGTCAGAACCGAAATGATCAGGATCGCGAAGACTATCCAGCCGTTGGGCTCGACCAATTTCAATCCGGTGACCATGTGGGCCATGTTCGGCATTAAGATTGGCGCGAACAGGCGCGCGAGATACCCGGGATCGATCTCGGCGCGCTCGGCCAACATCCGGCCGACGCTGGCGAAGCCGAGCAGGGACAGAGCCGGAATCAACACCATCGCCGCGTAGACGTAAGGCACGGCGGCGCGATACCACGATTTGAGCCGTAGCCAGAAATGCAGCCCGATGCACAAATGCCCCCATACGACGATCGCCATGACGGACTGCTGCAATCCCCGCATCGGGTCCGCGACCCAGAGCGACGCAATCACATATTCATAGGTGGGCTCGTAAGCCAGGAAATGCTGCACGCCCGCCGTGCCGACGACATGGACGAGGATCAGGGGAAAGATCAGAAGGCCGAGCGCGATCTGCATGGCTTCCCAGACCGGCATGCGCAGCGTCGAGCGGGTATAGAGCGACCACAGCGCCAGAAAGAAATGCGTGAGGAACGCGCCGATCAGCAGCGGCTCGCCCACCGGCCCCGACCAGAACAGCCTGCTGACGCCGCGCATCGCCTCCATCGCCTCCAAGGAGATCAGGCCAAGCGCATGGTTGATCATATGGGGGATGACATAGGCGGCGACGATGAGCCCCGCCCAAAGATGAATGCGTTTGATCAAGATTATCGAGCCTCCCCCCGCTATAATTACCACACTTGGGCGTTCGAGGCATCGCGCTTGATTGCCGGGTCCGATTCGGTGAGGGTGGATTTATGCGGGGTTATTTCGGAATCGGCGTCGCCGGTGTCAGCAAGAGCATGAATGTCGGAAGTCTATTCCGTACGGCTCATGCCTTCGGCGCGTCTTTTGTCTTCACCGTCGGTGCCGTCTATTCGCGCAATGTCGGCCGCGGGGCGGATACTTCGAATGCACCGGATCAGGTTCCGTTCTACGATTTTCCGGACGCGGAAAGCCTTCTCCTGCCGCATGGCACCGAACTTGTTGGCGTGGAAATCGTCGACGATGCGATCGAACTGCCGTCGTTTCGCCATCCGCGCCAGGCCGCATATATCCTCGGCGCCGAGCGCACCTCGCTGCCGCCGACAATTTTAGAAAAATGCGCTTACACGGTAAGGATTCCGACACAATTCTCGATTAACGTCGGTCTGGCTGGTGCGCTGGTCATGTACGACCGGCTTACCAGCCTCGGCCGTTTTCCGCGGCGCCCGATGAGCCCGCGCGGCGTTCCGGAACCGGTGCCGGAACACGTTTACGGCGATCCGCGGTTTCGTACGGGGACGGCCCGCTTCAAGATCGCGCCGCCCGATTTATCTGAGACTCTCGGATCGAAAAAATGAAACGACTTGCTCTTGCCCTTTTGTTTTCCACATTCTTTATTTTCGCGCTGCCCGCGCAGGCGCAAAATTTCATCTCCACCTTCGGCGATTGGAACGCCTTCCATGACGGCGTCGGCCGCGACAAGGTCTGTTATATCGCCTCATTGCCGAAATCGACCGCGCCGCAGAATGTACAGCGCGGCAAGACCTACATTTTGATCACGCACCGCCCGGCCGAAAAAACGCGCAACGTATTCGAGTTCCGTGCCGGCTATGCCTACAAGGACGGCGGCGAGGTTGAGGTCGGGATCGACGGCAACAAGCCCTTCAAGCTGTTCACCAGCGACACCGCCGCCTGGGCGCAGGATGCGCCGACAGATCTCGCCATCAGCGAGGCGATGAAAAAGGGTAAGGCATTGACGGTCACCGGCGCCTCGGCGCGCGGCACCAAGACGACCGATACTTATTCTTTGTCCGGGATCAGTGCAGCGCTGGCCGCCATCGACAAGGAATGCAAATAGGCGGGCGTCAGCTCACCTTGCGATTTGACGCACCCCAATGCCGTTCGAGATTGCCGACGAGCGCTGGGCTTAAGTGACAATAGGCCTGCTCACGCGCATAGACCGCGGCATATTGGCGGAACAGATCGAAAGGTTCGACGCCAATGCGGAACGCGCGGCGGTTGCCTTCGGCGCTGACAATGCCGGATCCCGTCAGATGCTCGACCGTGCGATCGACTGCCGCCTCGATGGTTCCGGGCACCACCACCTCGTCGCAGATCATGCGCCCTTCAGCGCTGTCGCAGTCCAAGCGCCGTTCGCCCATGATCGCCTGACGCGCGATGCGCTCGCCGACGAAACGCGGTAAGCGCAGATTGGCCATGCCGGGAATGATGCCTTCCTTGCGTGCCGGCAGGGTCATATAGGCGTTGGCCTCGGCGATGACGTGATCCATGACGAGCAAAAGCTGGCAGGCGCCGCCGATGGCGAATCCCTCGACCATTGCGATCCATAATTTTTCGACTGTGCCGCCGCCGACTTCCGAGGGGTCGCGGTCGGGTCGCGCGATGCCGCGGAATAGCTTGTTGACCAAACCGAGATCGCGCACGACATAAAACAAATATGGCACCTTGCCGTGATAAAGCGCGGTCAGATTGATGCCGCTGCCGAAAAGATATCGCCCGGCATATTTGGGATGCGAGACGGCATCGCCGCGCAGGATGCCGATCTTGCTGCCCGGATCCATCGAGACAACGTCGACCGCAGTCTCGAACGCCGCAAGTGTCGTGTGATCCTCGCTGTTGAGGCGTTGCGGCGCCGACAAAGTCACCCGCGCCGCCTGCCCGCGTCGCTCGACCCGCACGCATCCGAAATCCAAGGCATCGTCATGCGTGAATTTGGCCAAGGCTTCGGCGGATTCGGGACGCGGCAAGAGCATCGCGTGGCACAGATGATGGCCGGCGCGAGGCAACGCCAATATTTTACTGAGCAGGATTCCCTGGTGAATTTCGCAACCGGGCTTGTCGCCTAGCTTCAAGCTCTGGTCGTAAGCGAGGGCGCCGGGGCTGGGGGCGAGGCCCGGCACTTGTTCGGCGGCATCCGCGACCAACTGCTCTATCCGGACGTGCCGCCGGTAATTGTCGGTGAGGCGGGCATACAGCGTTTCCGCGTGGCGATCGAGGAAGGCGGCACGGCTGTCGCCGGCATGGCGGCGCAGTTCGAGCACGATCATTTGGTTGTCGGAGACGGCGCCGCCGAGCCGGGTTTGGATATCGTCGAGGCGGGCCCAGTAGGGAGAATAGGCAGCGGCATCGCGCTTAAAGTCCCCTGAAAGCCCGGGAGCATCGCGCAAAACGGCGGAAATAACGTCCATCGGGCTTGAATTCATGGCGATGGGTTCGTTTTTCCGGATTCCGCTGCTATATACTGCCCCATGCTATATAGGGCGTCATGAGCGAGTCAAAGATCAATCTGGTCGGCCAATCGCGCGACGAGCTGGCGGCGACCGTTGCCGGCCTGGGCGAGAAGCCGTTCCGCGCCCGACAATTGTGGCATTGGATCTATTATCGGGGCGAAACCGATTTCGCCCAGATGACGACCTTGGCCAAATCTTTCCGCGAGACCCTGGCCGAAACCTGCGAGATCCGCCGCCCGGCAACCGTGACCGAGCAATTGTCCGAGGACGGCACGCGCAAATGGCTGTTGCGCGGGCGCGACGGCAACGAATTCGAATCGGTTTTCATCCCCGAAGAGGATCGCGGTGCTCTTTGCATTTCCTCGCAGGTTGGCTGCACATTGACCTGCGCCTTCTGCCATACGGGCACGCAAAAACTGGTGCGTAACCTGTCGGCCGCCGAAATCGTCGGCCAGATCATGGTGGCGCGCGATACCTACAAGGAATGGCCCTCGCCCGCCGAGGGTCGTCTGCTCACAAACATCGTCATGATGGGAATGGGCGAGCCGCTATACAATTACGATGCGGTCGCCAAGGCGCTGCTCATCGCGATGGATGGCGAAGGTCTCGCCATGTCGAAGCGCCGCATCACGCTGTCGACCTCGGGTGTGGTCCCGATGATCGAGCAGGTCGGCAACGAGCTCGGCGTCGGGCTCGCCATCTCGCTCCATGCCGTGACCGACGAATTGCGCGACGTGCTGGTGCCGATCAACAAGAAATATCCGATCTCGGAATTGCTGGCGGCTTGCCGCGCCTATCCGGGATCGAGCAATGCGCGGCGCATCACGTTTGAATATGTCATGTTGAACGGAGTCAACGATTCGCCGGCCGACGCGCGCGCCCTCGTTAAGCTGCTGGCCGGCATTCCCGCCAAGGTGAATCTCATTCCCTTCAACAAATGGCCGGGCGTCGGATACGAGTGCTCGACGCCGGAGGCGATCCAGACCTTTTCCGATATCCTGAACAACGCCGGCTATTCAGCGCCGGTGCGCACGCCGCGCGGTCGCGACATCATGGCCGCCTGCGGCCAGCTCAAGTCGGCGTCCGAACGCCAGCGCGGCGAGAAGGTCCAACTGGACGCCACTGCCTAGCAATTTTCTAATCGGTTTCCCTGCCACAACTCCGCCATGAATCCCTGGCCTCCTTCGGTCTGGATTTAGAAAGACGGAGTTTTGAATGTTGTGTCCTGCCTGCCAGGTCGATCTCGCGATGAGCGTGCGACAGAATATCGAGATCGATTATTGTCCGAAATGTCGCGGCGTCTGGCTCGATCGCGGAGAACTCGACAAGATCATCGAAAAAAGCGCCGCCGAAGCGGCGCCAGACCCTTTCGCGCGCGCACCTGCTCCTCGCATCGCTGAACCGGCCCGCTCGAATCCGCAGCCGGGGCACGAACCCGATCATGACTATCGCGGTCACAAAAAACCCTATCGCCGCAAATCCTGGTTCGAAGAAATTTTCGACTGACAAAATTTGGCCGAAAAAAATTGGGCGCCGCAGGGGGGGGGGCGCCCAATATAGAGTGGTTCGTCGGGTGGATTATATGTCGAACCAACCCTAGGCGCGCGACGTTATGCTCGCGTGACTCATGGGCTAAAGTTTTATGACCGAAGATGGCCCGATTCCTGCTTGTTGATTGCGAGGACAAGAGGAGGAGGGATCATGTCCAGCAATCCATTCGACACCGGCGCCATCGGCGGTGCCGGCTTCGCCGCGTTCACGCCGCCGGGTCAACTCAATACCGTGTCGTCCGACGAACCGGTCTGGAAACAGGCCTTCAGGGCCACGCTCGACGAAATCCACGAAAAGGGGTTTCGTACCTATGCCGACGATCTGAACAAAAAGAAACTCGAGGAAATGCGTAAGAAAATCCTCGAATCCATGGGCCTGACCGAAGAAGCGCTCAAAAAACTGTCGCCCGACGGCCAAGCCTCCATCGAGAAGATGATTGCCGAGGAAATCCGCAAGCGACTGACCGCCGAAGCGGCGTTGGACAATCCGGGCGGTTCCAAGGCCGACGCCAAAACGCAAGGTCTGCCGGATCCGGCGAACGAAACGCTGGAAGCGCAGACGGCACCGAACGGTTTCGGCCCCGGCTTCACCTTGATCCAGGCGATGGAATCCCGGGCGGAGTCCGACCCACGGAATCTCGAAAAAGAACGGCAATAATTGCCGGGTTAGTCGCTGTTTGCCGGGCTGGGCTGCCTTGTCCGTCCGGCCTGAATCCCTATACTGCGCCGCCTTCGTGACCTCAGGCGCACTTTAGGGATTTTTCCATGTCGATCCATCCGCGTGCCGGCCAATTCAAGAAAGTCGTCCTCGCCTATTCGGGCGGGCTCGATACCTCGGTCATCCTCAAATGGCTGCAGGAGGAATATGGCTGCGAGGTGGTGACCTTCACTGCCGATCTCGGTCAGGGCGAGGAGCTGGAACCCGCGCGCAAGAAGGCCGAGGCGGCCGGCGTGAAGCAGATCTTCATCGACGATCTGCGCGATGAATTCGTGCGCGACTATGTCTTCCCGATGTTCCGTGCCAATGCATTGTACGAGGGCACCTATCTCCTCGGCACCTCGATCGCGCGCCCGCTGATCGCCAAGCGCCAGATCGAGATCGCAAATCTTGTCGGCGCCGATGCGGTCGCCCATGGTGCCACCGGCAAGGGCAACGATCAGGTGCGCTTCGAGCTCGGCTACTACGCGCTGAAACCCGATATCAAGGTGATCGCGCCGTGGCGCGAATGGGATCTCAATTCGCGCACCAAGCTGATCGAATATGCCCAAGCGCGCCAAGTTTCGGTGCCGAAGGACAAGGAGGGCGAGCCGCCCTATTCGACCGACGCCAATCTTTTGCACATCTCGTATGAAGGCAAGGCGCTCGAAGATCCTTGGGTGGCCCCCGACGAATCCATGTTTACCCGTTCGGTTTCAATCGAAAAGGCGCCCAATACGCCGACCGAAATCGAGATCGAATTCGAGGCCGGCGATCCCGTCGCCGTTAACGGCAAACGTCTCGGGCCGGCGGCTTTGTTGACCAAGCTCAATGAACTGGGCGGCGCTAACGCGATCGGGCGTCTCGATATCGTCGAGAACCGTTTCGTCGGCATGAAATCGCGCGGCGTTTACGAGACGCCGGGCGGCACGATCTTGTTCACCGCGCGCCGCGCGGTCGAGAGTCTCACGCTCGATCGCGGCGCTATGCATCAGAAGGACGAGCTGATGCCGCGTTATGCGGAACTCATCTATAACGGATTCTGGTTCTCGCCCGAACGTCGCATGATCCAAGCACTGGTGGACGAGGGCTCCAGGCGCGTCACCGGCACGGTACGGCTGAAGCTTTTCAAGGGCAATGTGATCGTTACGGGGCGCAAGTCGTCGCTCAGCCTCTACGATCAGGCGGTTGTCACTTTCGAGGCCGATACGGTCTACGATCAGCGTGACGCGGCCGGCTTCATTAAGCTCAATGCGCTGCGCCTGCGCCTTGCCGGACGCCAAGACCAAAAGAAATAGATCGTTGCATCATCGTCACGCCCGCGCGCGACGATTACCAATGAAGAGCCAGGCAAAGGCCGCGAGTTGGATCGCCACGATGATGGCGAAGCCGACGCGATAACCTTCTGGCGCAAAACGTCCATCGGCCATCGGCGGCCACAGATCGATTACCGCGCCCAGGAACCATTGCACGGCGAAGGCAAAAGTGAATGTCGTGAAATTGTAGGCGGTGGTGACCCGTCCTGCCATGTCCGTGCTGAAGGCATTGGCGAGCACCGAATAGATGAGCGTTGGCGCGGTCGCGCAAAAGGCATAAGGCAGCCAGAACGCCCACGGGCTGATGGCCGGGTTCAAGATGATCAGGCATTCGAAAAAGATGAAGCCGGCCATGCCACAGCAGGCGGTGGCGAGCACCGATATGCCGGCGCGGGTTAGGCGCGCCGCGATCCAGCCGATGATCAGGACCGAAATGGTGATGCTCACAGCCATGCCGAACAGCACTGCGGCGGCCTCGTCGCGCGAAAGACCGGAAACGTCGCGCAGCCAAGGTCCCGCCCATAATCCGGACATGGCCATGTTGACGCCCTGCGCCGAGCTGCCGAGAGGCACCATGCGCAGAAACTCGCGGTTGGTGAAGACCTCGATCACGCCACGTATCGAACTGCCGGTTGACGGCGGCGATGCCGCGCGCGAGCGTTCGGGTGCCACGAAGAAGATGCACAACACGATGACGAAGGTTGCGATCGCGATGCCGATGAAAACACCACGCCAATCGGTGAAGTTCAGAGCGAATTGGACTGGGTAGGTAGCTCCCATCACCCCCATGCCGCCCATGGTCATAATCAACGAATTGGTGATCGGCAATTTGTCGCGCGGCACCCAGTCGATGACCGCTTTCAGAGCACCCATGAACGCGGCCGAGATTCCCACGCCCATCAGGGCGCGGCTGACGAGGAGCACGCCGAAGTCGCTCGCCTGCGCGAAAACTAACGCGGAAAGACCGGCAACCGTGAACAGAGTCGTGCTGACGCGTCTTGCTCCGAAGCGGTCGAGCGCCATGCCCAGTGGGATCTGCACTCCGGCATAGAACAAAAAAAAGATCGAGGTGAGCAGTCCGATCGTCTCGGCGCTCAGATGCAACTCGGTCACGATATCGGGTGCGATGACCGCATTTACCGAACGGTAGAACGAGCCCAGGAAATTGCCGAAGGCAAAGGGCAGGAAGAGGCGGAGGAATAAAATCGCTGACACGCGCACCTGCCCGATGTTAACTTAGAATTCTTAGTAAACGTGACCCAAGATCGCAACCACAGTGAGTGGATCATGTTCAATCTCCTGCTCGCGAGCCTCATCGCCGTTTCGTCGCTGACTTCGGCGCTTCCGGCCGTCGCCGACGAGGTTTCGGATTTTTACAAGGGCAAGACGATCAATATTGCGATCGGTTATACCCCGGGCGGCGGCTACGACGTTTATACTCGCGCGGTTGCGCGTCACATCGGCAAGTATATTCCGGGCAATCCCAACGTCATCGTGCAGAACATGCCGGGCGCCGGATCTCGCCTCGCTGCCAACTGGCTCTATAACGTGGCGCCCAAGGACGGAACGGCGTGGGCCGTCATCGGTGAGAATTCGGCTCTCGACCAGGCATTGAAGGAAGAGGGCGTCCAGTTCGACGTCGCCAAATTCAACTGGATCGGCAATCCCATTGCCGATTCGAATGTGACCTTCATATGGGCTTCGAGCGGGCTCACGAGCCTGGATGACGTTATCGCCAAAGGAGGCGCGATCTGCGGCGGCACGGGTGCGTCCTCGCCTTCGATCCTGCAACCGACCATCCTCAACAATCTGCTCAATACCAAGATCAAGATCGTGACGGGTTATCCGGGCGGCGGCGACGTCAATCTCGCCATGGAACGCAATGAAGTGAATTGCCGCGGCTCCAATAGTTGGGCCTCGGCCAAATCGACGACGCGCCAATGGATCGAGGATCGCAAGATCAATATCCTCGTGCAGTTTTCCGTAGGAAAGGATCCCGAAATCTCGGCCTATATGAAGCGCGACGTTCCCGTCATTACCGAGCTTGCGAAGAACGAGACCGACCGCAAGGCGCTGGCTGCGCTCGTCTCCGGCACCGCGTTCGGCCGTCCGATCCTGACGGCGCCGGGCGTACCCGAAGCCCGTGTTGCCGCCATCCGCAAGGCTTTCGATGAGACGATGAAGGATGCGGCCTTCGTCGAGGAAACCTCGAAGGCGAAGATGGATATCAATCCGGTCGGCGGCGCCGAATTGCAGAAGGTCGCGCAGGCCTCGGTCGCGATCGACGATGGCGTGGTGAAGCGCGTGCGCGAACTCATCGCGATCAAGGATCTGCAGGAAGCCCCGGCTCAGCCGAAGGGCGAGAAGAAATAAAACGCCTCATCCTGAGCTTGTCGAAGGATGGGGGCGCCTCCATGCTTCGACGGGCTCAGCATGAGGGTTGTCTCTAGGAACGTAGCGTCCCGCCGGTCTGCTTCGTCACATTGGCGATGATCTTTTTCGCCACGGCGTCGATCTCGGCCTCGGTGAGTGTCGTTTCCTTGGGCTGTAAGGTCACCGAAATGGCGATGGATTTCTTGCCGGCCGGAATATCGCGGCCCGCGAAGACGTCGAAGATCGCAATATTTGTGATCAGCGCCTTGTCGGCCGCAGCCGCCGCGCGCGCCACTGCCTCGGCGGCGACACTCGTATCGACGACAAAGGCGAAATCGCGTTCGAGCGGCTGAAGTGCGGCGAGATCGAGCTTCGGTTTGGCCGCCCCGCGCGCCTTGGGCTGCGGAATCGCATCCACAAAAATTTCGAAGCCCACGACGGGTCCGGCGACATCCATCGCCTTGAGCACACGCGGATGAATTTCGCCGAAATGCGCGAGCACGGTTTGCGGGCCCATGCGCACGGTGCCGCAGCGCCCCGGATGATACCAAGCCGGCGCTTCGGCAACGATCTGCGTCGTGGCAATGGCGGCGCCCAGTTGCGCGAGCAGATCGAACACATCGCCCTTGGCATCGAAGGCATCGGCGCCGCGCGCGGGCTCGGCCCAGTTGCGCGGGATCGCACGGCCGGTGCGAATACCGGTCGCGGCAGTGGATTGCCCGGTCGGCGTCTCGTCCTTGTATTGCGGTCCCACCTCGAACAAAGCGACATCGAAAATACCGCGTGCCGCATTGCGCCCTGCTGCCGCGATCAGGTTCGCAAGAAGCGATGGGCGCATCACGTCGAGATCGGCGCTGATGGGGTTGGTCAGATGCAGCGAGCGCGGCGGCGTGCCGAAGAGTTCCGCCTGCGCGCCCTTCAGGAACGAATAGGTTACCGCCTCGGTCAGGCCGCGGGCTGCCAGCGCGCGGCGGGCGCGCCCGCGCCGTTCCTGGGCCAAGTTGATCGTGCCGCCTGGCAGTGGCGTGGCGCGCGTCAACGATACGGCTGGGATGTTGTCGAAGCCGTTGATGCGGATCACCTCTTCGACGAGATCGGCTTCGCCGACCACATCGGCACGCCACGACGGCACGGATACATCCCATCCGTCGGCGGCCTTGGTCGGGGTGAAACCGAGCGAGGTCAAGATCTCCTCGATGCGTGCTGGGGCCACGTCGACGCCGCCCAAGCTCTTCACGCGGCTTTGGCGCAGAGGGTAGCTGCGTTGCCATTTTGGCTCGGTGCCGGCAATGACGATTTCGCTCGCCTCGCCACCGCAGATGCCGAGGATCAGGCTGGTCGCAAGCTCGGTCGCGTCGACTAGAAAAGCGGGGTCGATACCCCTCTCGAAGCGATAGCGCGCATCCGACAGAATACCGAGCTTGCGCCCGGTCATGGCCGTGCGGATCGGATCGAAATAGGCGGTTTCGAGGAACACGTTCACGGTACCCTCGCCGACGCCCGACCCTTCGCCGCCCATCACGCCGGCCAAACCTTGCGGAACTTTGTCATCCGCGATCACTGTCATCTGATCGTCGAGCGCATAGGTCTTCCCGTCGAGTGCCTTGAAAATTTCGCCCGGCCGCGCGAGACGCGCGCGCAGATCGCCCGACAATTTATCCGCATCGAAGACATGCAGCGGGCGGCAATAGGCGTGCGTCATCAAATTGGTGATATCGACCAGGGCCGAGATGGGACGCAAACCCACGACCTTCAGCTTGTCGGCGAGCCAGGCGGGGCTCGGCTTGTTCTTCAGCCCGCGGAAATAGCGCCCGACGAAATAGGGACAGGCGGTCTTGGTGTCGTCGGCGAAATCGAGATGTACCAAGATCGGGCTTTTGAATTTGCCCTCGATCTTTTTGATGGCGAGCGGCTTGAGCGTTCCGAGCCCGACGGCGGCGAGATCGCGGGCCACGCCGCGCACGCCCAAACAATCGGCGCGGTTCGGCGTCACCGAGATGTCGAAAACCGGATCGTTAAGACCCATGGCGGCGGCGGCCGGCGAGCCGACGATGGCGCTGTCGGCCAATTCGACGATGCCCGCATGATCGTCGCCCAGACCCATCTCGCGCGCGCTCAACAACATGCCGTTGGAGGTCACGCCACGGATCTTGGATTTTTTCAGCGTGATGCCGGTGCCCGGGATATAGCTGCCGTCCTTGGCGAAGACGACCTTGATGCCGGTGCGTGCATTGGGCGCGCCGCATACGACTTCCACGGTCTCGCTGCCGGTATCGACCTGACACACGCGCAGGCGGTCGGCATCGGGATGCTGTTTCGCATCGGTTACCTGAGCGACGACAAAATCCTTCAGCTTGGCGGCCGGATCGTCGATGCCTTCGACCTCGAGGCCGACACGCGTGAGTCCGTCCGAGATCGCCTGAACCGAAGCGCTCGTCTCAAGTTCCTTGATCAGCCATTGAACGGAAAATTTCATGGCCGAGCCCTCCCGACGAGACTAGGCACATCGAGAGCGGCGAAACCATAGTGATTGAGCCAGCGTACATCCGACTCATAAAAAGTACGCAGATCGGGAATGCCGTATTTCAGCATGGCGATGCGCTCGATCCCCATGCCGAAGGCGAAGCCCTGGTATTTGGTGGAATCGATGCCGCAATTCTCCAGCACCTTCGGGTTAACCATGCCGGAGCCGAGAATTTCGAGCCAGCCTTCGCCTGCGCCGATCGTCAATGTGCCGCCCGCGAACGAGCAGCCGATATCGACCTCGGCCGAGGGTTCGGTGAAGGGGAAATAAGAGGGGCGAAAGCGCACCGGCAGATCGTCGATTCCGAAGAAGGCGCGGCAGAAATCGACCAAGCAGCCCTTCAGGTGTCCCATATGGGTGGCTTCGTCGATGACGAGACCTTCGACCTGGTGGAACATCGGCGAATGGGTAGCGTCGTGATCGCAGCGATAGGTGCGGCCCGGCGCGATGATGCGCAGCGGCGGCTTGGTGTTCTGCATCGTGCGGATCTGCACCGGCGAGGTATGGGTACGCAGCAGCAGAGGTGCGCCGTTCTTTTCCGCGTCGAGATAGAAGGTGTCGTGGTTCTGGCGGGCCGGATGTTCGGGCGGGATATTAAGTGCGGTGAAGTTGTACCAATCTTCCTCGATATCCGGTCCTTCGGCGACGGTGAATCCCATTTCGCCGAAAATCGCGATCACTTCGTCCATGGTCTGGCTGATGGGATGGATGCGGCCACTGCGTTGGCTGCGCGGCGGCAAGGTGATATCGATCTTTTCGGCGGCGAGGCGCGCATCAATCGTGGAGTCTTCAAGTTGGGCTTTGCGCGCGTCGAGCGCGGCGCCAATCTCGTTTTTCAGGACGTTGAATTTCTGGCCCGCCTCGCGCCGCGCCTCGGCGTCCATCTGGCCGAGTCCCTTCAACAGTTGTGTGATGCGACCGTTGCGTCCGAGCGCTTCGATACGCGCGGCTTCGAGGCCGGCAAGATCGGCGGCGCCGACGATCAGCGCCGACAGATCCGATTTCAATTTATCTAGGTCTTCCATGGATCACTCGCTGGGGATTGAACGACAAAAGGGGCCGGCCTTGCGGGCCGCCCCCTTCATGCGTCCGATCGAAGTCTCGGATTGCTTACGCGGATGTGGCGAGGGCAGCTTTGCTGAGCGCCGCTTGGGCTTGTTCGACGACGCTTTTAAAGGCGTCGGGCTCGCGGGTTGCGAGGTCGGACAGAACCTTACGGTCGATCTCGATGCCGGCCTTCGTCAAGCCATCCATGAGTTGGGAATAGGTGATGCCAAGTTCGCGTGCGCCGGCATTGATGCGTTGGATCCATAGCGCCCGGAAGTTGCGCTTGCGGACGCGACGGTCGCGATAGGCATATTGCATCGCCTTTTCGAGGCGTTCCTTGGCGATGCGGAAATTGGTGCTGGAGCGGCCACGAAAGCCCTTGGACTTCGCAAGCAGCTTCTTGCGGCGCGCGCGCGAAGCGACGGACGGTTTTGAGCGTGCCATGTCTATTAGCTCCGATGATAGGGCATGTAATGCATAACGAGGCTCGCATCACCCGGCTGCAGGATCGTCGTCCCGCGTGCCTTGCGCTTCATCTTCTGCGATCGCTTGCGTAGATTATGCTGTTTGTAAGCGACGCCGGCTTTGACCTTGCCAGAGCCGGTGATCTTGAAGCGTTTTTTCGCTCCAGATTTGGTCTTCATTTTGGGCATTTCAAACCTCAATTTTTGGTTCGAGCGGCTGGGCTGCCCAGGACCGGACGCAACACACGCCTATCCTGCCGTACCGCTTCGGAGGCGGGGTTATATCGATCCGAGGTGGGATTGGCAAGTGGGCTGCGGGGGCAGGATCGGGGTGATCCACCCCTAGGGTTTCAACGTAAATTAGACAACAGGATCAAGTATTTCCAGGAGAACAGCATGGGATCGGAACGGCGAGCGCTTCAGGTTGCGGTCGCCATCGGCTGTTTGGTGCCGATCTCGGCCGGCCTTGCCGGGATCATCCTCGGGCCGGGGCTGCTGGGCGGCGCGGGCGGGATCGATGCCGACAGCCATTTCCGCTACCTGTCCGGGCTTCTGCTGGGTATCGGGCTGGCCTATGGCGCGAGCGTACGCGGTATCGAGCGACATCGGGGGCTATTTTTACTCCTGACCTTGATTGTCGTGGCGGGTGGTTTGGGGCGCTTGGTCTCGGTCGTGGCCATTGGAGTCCCCTCGGTTTTGATGTCCGCCGCCCTGGTGATGGAACTGCTGGTGACCCCGGCGTTGGCGCTGTGGCAGTTCCGTGTAGCGCACCGGGCCGCTATGCAGGCATAGTCCGCCCGACTTTCCGGTCCGGGGATTGGGAAAGATCGTGTTCGCCCGCGTTAGCTCGCTTTGCGAAACAAGATTTCACCGCGGCGCGACACCAGCAGCTTCTCCAACGTCACTGGGTGAAAATAGGCCTCGACCCGATCGCCTTCGGGGGTCGTGCCATAGACCTCGTAACACCCGCCGTCGATCTTGATGCGCTGAACTTGCCAGCCTTCCGATTTGATCTTGTCGGTTAGGATCTGCTCGCTCTTCCATCCCGACTGATCGCCGGACTGGCAGGTCATCAAACCGGTCGCCTGGGCTTCGGACACCGACAAAATGGCACAGGCGGCGGCAATTATGGCGATACGTGCGATCATTTTGGTCTCCATTCTAAGGATATCGATTAAGCGTCCGTCGGCGTGCGGCACGCAGCCAAGTATTTGATAACGCGATAACTTTCGAGCGCAACCAAAGGCAGAAAATTGACGAGGGCGGGTCCGAGATTGTTTTGGATGAACATCCAATGGACAAGGGTGAGGATAGCGGCCAGATAAATCCATCTATGGAGCGGCCTCCACACGTCGCCGAGCCGGCGCTGCAGCGCATCGTTGCTGGTGATCGCCAATGGGACGAATATCGCGAAAGCTGCCCATCCGGTCCAGATGCTCAATGCCCAGAACTCCGCCAGGACATTGCGCATGGTTTCCATATCGACGAGATAGAGCAATGTATGCAGCATTGCATATCCGAATGCCGTCACGCCGAGCGCACGACGACGGCGGACGAGCCATCGTATCCAGCCGGCTTTGGGGAAGAGCATACGAAGCGGCGTGATCATCATTGCCGCGATCATGAAGCGCGCGGCGAATTCGCCGGTCGAATGAAGCAGACCGCCAGCGTCGGTGGCATTCGCCGCTAAGCCTGAAATCATTGGCACTGCCGGAAGCGAAAGAAAGATCCAGAACGGTAGCGGAAGATCGCGTAGGTATTTGGTTATGGACATGCGCGACACTCACGATTTTGTCATCCGTACACCGAACGAGTAGCTCCCCCTTGCCCGTAGGCAAGGGGGAGACCGCGTACTTAATGCTTACTTAGGCGCCGCCTTGGGAGCAGCGGCCGGAGCGTCGCTACGGGGCACCGGGCGGCGATGGGCGTCGTCCTTGTTCAGCTGCCCGTCACCATTGCGATCGCGGCGATCGACCATGTGCTGGAACGGCTTGCTGTATTCGTCCGAGGTGACGATGGCGTCGCCATCGGCATCGAGACGTTGGAAGGACCGGACCATCTGCTGGCGCATGGTTTCGAGCCACAGGGCTTCGAATTCCTTCAAGTTCAGCTTGCCGTCCTTGTTGGTATCGAATTTGGCGAGCTTGTCCTTGCGCGCTTGATCAATCTCGGCCTGGGTCAAGTTGCCGTCCTTGTTGGCGTCGAACTGCTCCATCATCGCGAGACCACCGCCCATTCCGCCGTGGTCGCGATCTTGCCAACCATGATGAGAGCGGCGGTCGTTTCCGCCGTCACGGGCGTTCACCGTGCCGGCGACGATGGCGGTGCCGGCAATGGCGACAACGCCGGCGATCAAAAGAGTTTTTGTGGTGCGGTTCATAAAAGTGCGCCTCCTATGCGCTTGTTGATGAGAGGACAGTAGCGCGGCGCGGTGTGTGGATTATGGCAGGGGAAGCTGAAAAGTGTCGCGTTGCATGGCGCGGGGCGGTACCTGATACAGTCTGTTACAATTAACTTCGACTTAGGCTAGCCGCGCACGGCACAATGGAGCCATGGACAACCAACCGCACCTCTTGATCGTCGACGACGACCGCGAAATTCGCGATTCACTGTCGCGCTATCTCACCAAGAACGGCTATCGCGTGTCGGCGGCCGACGGGGCCATCGCCATGCGGCGTGTGCTCGCGGCCGGCGCCATCGACCTTGTGATCCTTGATGTGATGATGCCGGGCGAGGACGGCCTCACGCTCTGCCGTTATTTGCGCGAGACGACGCGGCTGCCGATCGTCATGCTGACGGCGGTGGGCGAGGAAACCGATCGCATCATCGGACTCGAGATGGGTGCGGACGACTATATCGTGAAGCCGTTCAATCCGCGCGAATTGCTGGCCCGTATCCGTGCGGTGATCCGTCGTACCCATAGCCTGCCGCCCGAGGCCCCGGCGCCGACCAGCGGCGTTATCCGTTTCGCTGGATTGACGCTCGATGCCGGGCGGCACGAACTGACCGGCGCCGACGGCGTCGTCGTACCTTTGTCGCAGGGCGAGTTCCTGCTGCTCACCGCTTTTCTCGATCATTCGGGCCGCGTGCTGACGCGCGATCAATTGCTGGATCTGACGCGTGGCCGCTCGGCCGTCCCCTTCGACCGTTCGATCGACAATCAGGTGAGCCGCCTGCGCCGCAAGATCGAACCCGATCCGAAAACGCCGACATTGATCCAAACCGTTTGGGGCGGCGGCTATCGCTTCACCGCCAAGGTGGAACGATGAAAAACTTTCTCCTCCGTTTGTGGCCGCGAAGTCTCGCCGGTCAGCTCGTCGTCTTTCTGCTGGCGGCGATGGTTGTGGCCCAGGCCGTTGCCTTCCTGATCGTTACCGATGAACGACGCATCGCGGTCGAACGCACGACGCGCGATCAGATACTGACGCGCACCGTCGACTTTGCGCGCTTGGTTGCCGAAACGCCTGCCGAGTTGCAGGGGCGCATGATGCGCAACGCCTCCGACCGCCGTCTGCGGTTCGAGCTTTCCGATGCCAGCCTGCTCGACCGTTCCGATATGGAGGATCGTGACGTCACCTTGGAACGCCGCCTCGCCGACGAACTCGGCCCGCTCGCCCGCGAAGTGCGCGTGACCTACGAGACCGAACCCTTCGGCCGGTGGTTCCGGCCTCAGCGCGAACCGAAGAAGGGCGAGACGAAGTCGCCCGCGGCGAAAAGTCCGGACCCGCTGCGCGACGCCGCTCGTCCGCCGATGTTTCGAGATTTCGTCGGATTGACCGTATCGATCAATCTCGCATCGGGCCGATGGCTCAATATGCGTACGCTGGTGCGAACACAACCGCCGACCTTCGAAGGTTTGGCGCTCGTATCCATGGCGGCGACGGCGATCGTGTTGGTCGTCATCGTGGTCTTCACCGTGCGCCGCACGACGCGGCCCTTGCGCGAATTGGCGGGCGCGGCCGAACGTTTCGGGCGCGGTGAGGCGACGGCCCCCTTGCCCGAACGCGGGCCGTCGGATGTGCGCCAGACGATCGTCGCCTTCAATGCGATGCAGGACCGCTTAAGGCGTTTCGTCGACGATCGTACGCGTATGCTGGCGGCAATCTCGCACGATCTGCGCACTCCGATCACGTCTTTGCGGCTGCGAGCAGAACTGGTGGAGGATGCCGAGACGCGGAAAGCCATGATGGCTACCCTCGCCGATATGCAAACGATGGTCGAAGCGACGCTCGCTTTTGCGAAAGACGAGGCCGCCGCCGAGTCCACGCGGACGGTCGATCTCGCAGCCTTGCTCGACAGCCTGTGCGACGATCTCGCGGCCATGGGCAAGGATGTCGTGTGCGAGGATGCGGAACGCTTCGCACTCGCTTGCCGTCCGAGCGCGCTTCGCCGTGCACTCAGCAATCTGATCGAAAATGCCGTGATCTACGGCACCCGTGCCAACGTGCGGCTGCAGCGCGACAAGGACAATGCGGTGATCGAAATCGACGATGACGGGCCGGGCATTGCCGAGACAGACCGAACCCGCGTGTTCGAACCGTTCGTACGGCTGGAGATGTCGCGCAGCAAGCAAACCGGCGGCATCGGTCTCGGCCTTTCGATCGCACGGACCATCGTGCATGCGCATGGCGGCGATATCGCGCTCGTCAATCGACCTGAAGGCGGATTGCGGGCGCGCGTAAGCCTACCGATTGCGGCGGACGCCCAACCTTAACTTGGCGGCGCGATGTCACGGCGTCTTGCGAGAAGTTTACGCGCGTTGAGGGCGGTCACCATGATGACGAGAACGGCGCCCGAGCCCAAGGCCCATTGCAGCCCGACGAATTCCGCGAGCCAACCGAGCGTGAAGGCGCCAAGCGCCGGCGCGCCGATCTGGAACGCCATATTGAGACTGACCACGCGGCCGCGATAGCTGGCATCGACATATTGCTGGATCAAGGTTGCATTGGCGATGCCCGTGGTCGTGGCGAGTCCGCCGAGGAGGATGAGGCACGCGACACCCGTCCAAAACTGATCGGTGGTCGTGAAGACCAGCAGCATGAGGGCCGATCCGATGATGCCGGTGACGAAGGTATAAACGAGCCAGCGTTCGCGAGAAAACAAAGTGAGTGCTACGGAAAAGATCAATGCGCCGATCCCGGATGCCGCGAGCAGGATCGCGAGGCCTTGTTCGTCGCGCCCGAAAACGTGCACCGCGAATCCCGGCATCAGATCGATATAAGGCCGCACCAAAAGCGAAGCGGCGACCTGCAGGCCGATGATGTAGGGAATGACCGGATGATTGCGGGTATAGGCTATGCCCGATGCGATGTCGTGCAGCAGGCCATTGAATCTGACCGATCGCAGTTTCGGCTCGTCGAGCGGAATGCGGAACAAGGCGACGGCCATCCAGCCGTAGGTGCAAACGGCGGTCGCAAATCCAAGTTGCGGCCCGCCCAAGGTCAACAAGATGCCGGCGATCAGCGGTCCGGTGAAAAAGGCGACATTGAAAACCGCCCAGTTCATCGCCATGCCTTCGGTGAGGACCGAGCGGTCGAGCAATGCCGGAACCAGCGCTTGGCGCGAGGGAAATTCGAAGGCGACGCAGACAGCGTGCAGCGCGACCAGCGCAAATAAAAGAAACGGCGTCACGAGGTGCAGGAAGGTGAGCGTCGTGGTCAATGCGATCACGAGCATTCCGCTCGCGGTGGACAGCACCGATGTGCGGCGGTGGCCCATGCGGTCGCAGACCGCGCCGGCGATTGGGCTGAGAAGAAGAGAGGAGGCGGACATCGCGAAGCCGATGGCACCGAGCCAGGCGGGCGAGCCGGTCAGATCGAAAATTAGCCAGCCTGCCGCGACACGATGTATCCAAATTCCCTGGACGTGAGGAATTTGGCCGATCCAATAGATCCGATAACCCCGGCTCGCCAACGCGCGCCGGGCCCCAGCGAAGGGAGCGGCGAGGCGGGCGAGCCAGTTCATGTTTTTAGGCCGGCCTTACGCGCGGCCCCAAACGTCGTCGGCGGTTTCGATCACGAGGGCGAGCTTGCGCTTCTGGTCATCGGCCGTAAGTTTGTTGCCCTTGGCGGTCGAGGCGAATCCGCATTGCGGCGACAGGCACAGATTGTCGAGCGACACGTATTTCGCCGCTTCGTCGATACGGCGTTTGAGCATGTCCTTGCTCTCGAGTTCCGGCGACTTGGACGTGACGAGGCCGAGCACGACGGTCTGGTTCGGCTGCACGAAACGCAGCGGTTCGAAGCCGCCCGAACGGTCGTTGTCCCATTCCATGAAGAAGCCGTCGACATTGAGTTCGGCGAACATTTTTTCGGCGACGGCTTCGTAACCGCCTTCGCCGTTCCAGTTCGATTCGAAATTGCCGCGGCACATATGGACGGCCGCGCGCATATTGTCCGGCCGATCTGCGATCGACCGGGTGACGACGTCGGCATAGGTTGACAGCAGCTCGTCCGGATCGTCGCCGCGCGCCTTCAATGCGGCGCGTGCGCGCTGATCGCACAGCATGGCGAAGGATGTGTCGTCTATCTGCACATAGGTGCAACCGAGTTGCGCGAGATGCGCTATCTCAGATTTCCAGGCATCGATCACGTCCTGCCAGAACATGGCGATATCCGGATAAACCGTCTTGTTGATATTGGCGCTGCCGCCGCGATGGTAGGCGAGGCTGGGCGAAGGGATGCAAACCTTCGCGGTTTTGTGGACCAGTGGTTTCAAAAAACCGAAATCCTCGGTCATGATACCGCGCGGATTGCGCACCTTGCCCTCGATTGCGAAGCCGAAGGCTTGCTTGGAGGTGCTTGTAACGCTGCCGCCCATATCCTCGATGAAGGAAACGCCGTTCATGGCGCGCAGGAAATCGCGCTGCCAGGATTCGCGGCGATATTCGCCGTCGGTGATCGCTTCGAGCCCCAAGCCTTCTTGCAGCTTCACGGCGTCGCGGATGGCGTCGTTCTCGATTTTGCGCAACTCCGCATCGCTCAGCTTGCCCTCGGAATTGGCGGCACGCGCGGTCTTCAGGTGGTCGGGGCGGAGCAGGCTGCCGACTTGATCGGCGCGGAAGGGCGGAGTTTTACGTACGGTCATATTTTCGCGTTCCTTGCTCTTGAAAGGGCGCGAGTATAGGCAAAAAAACCGCTCCGTCACGTGGGCGGAGCGGCTAATGCTTGAGGGACAGAGGAATTGGTGTGTGTCGGTGGGTGCTCGATAAAGGGGGGACCTTTGACCCTCCGGACGACATCGTCTTCCGAACAGGCAAACAGCGTCCGCGCCGGTTTATTCCGCGGCGGTTTGGAGGGCCAGAGATTGCTGGCCGTGGTCGTACATTTGGCCGAGGGCCAAATCGGCCGAAAGGGCCGCGCGGGCGCCTGGGAATAGGTTTGTGGCCGGATCGAGCCGTTCCAGTGCGGGCTGAGCGTTGCTGAGGCCCATCGGCATCACGCCATAGCGGCTGAGGCCGAACAGGCGGTCCACCCCGCGTCCCGGCGCCGCCTCGCTGACCGAAAAACCGTCGAGGTCGCGCAAGGGAGTCAGGGCCGGATCTTTTGGACCGGTGTTGAAGTCGCCGCCGACAAGTATGTGATCATAGTCACTCGCGTCCGCCAGCAAGTCGGCCAGACGTTCAATTTGGTGGCGACGCAATGCTTCGGCTCCGGCCAGATGACTGACCCGCACATTGACAACCAACAAGCGCGTCCCCGCGACGTCGAGATCGACGAATTGGGCGATCCGCTCGCCGTCGCGCATATCGCGGGGTAGATCGATTTTCATCGACGCGACAATGCGATGCCGCGACAGGACGGCGAGGCCGCAATGGCTATCGATGGGACGTCCGTCGAGGTGGCGCGTTTTTGGCCGAGCGGGATGGAAGGAGGCATGCATGTGAAGGTGCCGCGCCAGGTATGCAGCGGTGTTGTAGCGATGATCGGCCGTCGCGAAGACGTCCTGCAGCAAAAGAATGTCCGGCGACCGCAACGCCAACTCGCGCGCCATAATGCCCAATCTGGCGCGATAGTCGTCATCACAGGAAGATGTGCTGAAAGACGTCGCGGCGAGCGGTGCGGAGGCGTCACGTTTGTCGTATGGATTGTATAGCATGCGGCAGATTATATTCGGCGCGCATTTCCTTCGTGTGACACCGATGTGACCGTTTTGGGGCCGGTTTTGGATAGCGCATCGAGGGTGACGGTCGCCATGATTCCGACGTGATCGCTGGGATAAAGTCCGGATGTATCGTCCTTACGATCCAAAACCGATTGGGCCAGCGTGATCGACACGGTCGCGGCATCGGGCCGTCTTAGCACGAACAGGTGATCGACGCCGAGACCGATCGGCCGATCTGTCTCGGCGCGTGCAACCATCAGCGCCTGACGGTTCGTCAGAACCTCGAAGAGGGAGCTGTGTTCTGTTGCGTTGAAGTCGCCGCCCAATAAAATCTGTTCATGATTCCAGACATTTTCGATCCGTTCGATGATCTGTTCCAGCTGCTGACGCCTTAGATTTTCGGCGTATTCGAGATGGCTCAAATGAAGATTTACGACGAGCAGGCGTGCGCGTCCGATGCGGATTTCCGCGAATTGCGCGATCCGTTCGCCGTCGCGCGGATCTGCCGGAAGAGCGACTTTCTCGGACCACGCGATATCGTGACGCGATAGAATTGCGAGGCCCGAGGTGCAGGTTATGGCTTCGCCGTTCCGAGTGCGCATCTTCGCGCGTGCCGGGTGGAAGCTGAACTTCATGTCGAGTTGTTTGGCCAGGTATCGGGCGGTGTTCTCGCAACCACGCGGCGTGGCAAAAACTTCTTGTAGAAGCAGCAGGTCGGGCGCCAACACACCGAGCCCCGCCTCCATGAGTGCCAGGCGTTTGCGATAGTCGCCCTGGCAATTCCACGTATTGAACGTGATTGCAGAAAGCGAAAGAGCTTTGTCGTGGGATTTGGGCATTGCGTCGCCGACATTTAATGTCGGCGACGTTACAACCGTGTGAAGGCGGGTAGGGTGGCCGCGTTAACGCGGCGCGAAGACCATCGTCATTTGCCGGCCTTCCATGCGCGGGAACGCTTCGACCTTGGCCTCCAGGGCCAAATCCGTCTGAACCCGTTCGAGAACGCGCGCACCGATTTCCTGATGCGCCATTTCACGACCGCGGAAGCGCAACGTCACCTTCACCTTGTCGCCCTCTTCGAGGAAGCGGTGAATGGCGCGCATCTTGACCTGATAGTCATGCTCTTCGATGCCAGGGCGCATCTTGATCTCTTTGACCTCGATGACCTTCTGCTTCTTGCGGGCTTCGTTTTTGCGCTTTTGTTCCTCGTACTTGAACTTGCCAAAGTCGAGGATTTTGCAGACCGGCGGCTCCGAATTCGGCACGATCTCGACTAGGTCGAGGCCGGCGGCTTCGGCGCGGGACAGCGCATCGTTGATTGAAACGACACCGACATTCGAACCGTCCGCGTCGATGAGACGCACTTCGGGCACTCTGATGTCGGTATTGATATTGGGCCCGTCCTTGGAGGGGCCTGCGTTCATCGGCGGGCGAGGGATCTATGCAACTCCTTCATGGGCCCTCGTTTCGCAGGGGTCCGATGCCATGAATGCATGTGACCATTTCCTGGCGGAAACGAAGGACGTTTCTCCTTGTCGAACCGGCGCGCTGGACTCACAGGCCCGGGGCACACGCTTCGGCCAGCAGTGTAGCCAGGGCGGCGTCCAAGGCAACTACTTCTTGCTTTTCCCCGCCGAGACGGCGGAGCGCCACTGTTTTTTCATCCGCCTCGCGGCCGCCGACGACCATGATCACCGGCACCTTGGCGAGCGAATGCTCGCGCACCTTATAGTTGATCTTTTCATTGCGCAGATCGGCCTCGGCCCGCATCCCCAGGGCCTTCAGGCGCGCCAGGACCTCGGCCGCGTAGCCGTTTGCGGCTTCCGTGATCGTGGCGACGACGATTTGGCGGGGCGCCAGCCACAGCGGGAATTTGCCCGCGTAATGCTCGATCAGGATGCCGATGAAACGTTCGAAGGAGCCGAGGATCGCGCGGTGCAACATGACGGGGCGGTGTTTGGCGCCGTCCTCGCCGATATAGGAGGCATCCAAACGTTCGGGCAGCACGAAATCGACCTGCAAGGTGCCGCATTGCCAATCCCGACCGATGGCGTCGCGCAGCACGAATTCGAGCTTCGGGCCATAGAATGCGCCTTCGCCGGGATTCGGGATCACCTCGATCCCGGCCGCTTTGGAGGCATCGAGCAAGGCTTGCTCGGCGCGATCCCAGGTCTCGTCCGTGCCGGCGCGCACCGCCGGCCGATCCGAGAATTTGATCGCGAAATCCGTGAAACCGAGATCGGCGTAGATGGAGGACAGCAGATCGATGAATTTCTTCGTCTCGTCCGTGATCTGGCGTTCCATGCAGAAAATATGTGCATCGTCCTGCGTGAAGGCGCGCACCCGCATGAGTCCGTGCAATGCGCCGGAAGGTTCGTTGCGATGGCACGAGCCGAACTCGGCCATGCGCATCGGCAGATCGCGATAGCTTTTGATGCCCTGGCGGAAGATCTGCACGTGGCAGGGACAATTCATCGGCTTGACCGCGAGCACACGATCTTCGTCCGATTCCGATACGAACATATGTTCGCGAAATTTTTCCCAGTGGCCGGATTTCTCCCACAAAACACGATCGACGAGTTGGGGCGTCTTCACCTCGATGTAGCCGGACGCGTCGAGCCGGCGACGCATATAGGTCTCGAGCGCGCGATAGAGCGTCCATCCATCCGCGTGCCAGAAGGCCGCACCCGGCGCCTCTTCCTGGAAATGGAATAGATCCATCTCGCGTCCCAGGCGGCGATGGTCGCGCTTCTCGGCCTCTTCGAGCATTTCGAGATAGGATTTGAGCTGCTTGGCGTCGGGCCAGGCCGTCGCATAGATGCGCTGCAACTGTGCCTTGGTCGAATCTCCGCGCCAATAGGCGCCGGCAAGTTTCATCAGCTTGAAGGCTTTCGGCAATTGGCCCGTCGAGGGCAGATGCGGCCCACGACACAAATCCGTCCAGTCGCCCTGCTTGTAGATCGTGATCGTCTCGCTCTCGGGCAGATCCTGAATGATCTCGGCTTTGTAATCCTCGCCGATCGATTTGAAATAGGCGATCGCGCGGTTGCGATCCCACACTTCGCGCACGATCGGCAGATCGCGGTCGATGATCTCCGTCATACGCTTTTCGATTTTCTCGAAATCGTCCGTCGAGAAGGGTTCGGCGCGCGCGAAATCGTAATAGAAGCCGTTATCGATGGCGGGGCCGATGGTGACTTGCGTGCCCGGAAAAAGTTCCTGGACCGCCTGCGCCATCACATGCGCGGCGTCGTGGCGGATGAGCTCGAGCGCATCTGCATCCTTGGTTGTGACAACGGAGAAGGCCGTATCCTTGTCGATCTCGCGCGCCAGATCGCGCATCTCGCCGTCGATGCGCATTGCCAGTGCCGCCTTGACGAGGCCGGGTCCGATATCGGCCGCGACATCCAGGCCCGTCACCGGGCGGTCGTAACGCCGCACATTGCCGTCGGGGAGTGTTACTGCAACCATCGAAGTCGTCCGTTCTCTTTCAAAATTAAAAAACCCTCCTGCCGGAGGCGAGGAGGGCTGTGGGTCCGGCAAAGCGTACGCTGGACGTCACGGCCCTCGAAACGAGGTCGCGGTCGCGGTCACGGTGGTGGTGATCGGCGTATTCATGCGCGAATATATCGGAAATCTTCATGACGCTGTCAAGAAGACGCGCCATCGGCGGGCAGCGCGTCTAACACTTCGTTGATCCGCACGGCCCTCAAATCCTTGCGCCGCACGATCGCGACTCGTTGCCCGCGCGGTGCGCAAAGCGCCGGGTCGGAGGCCTCGGAAAACAACACGACGGTGGGGCAATTCATAACGGCGGCGATATGCATAGGGCCGGTATCGTTGCCGATGCAGATGGCAGCTTCGCGAGCGAGCGCAAATAGATCGGCAATGTCGGTTTCCCCTGTCAGGTCGCGCACCCGGGGTGCCACAGCGCTGATGGTTTGGGCGAGCGGCTTCTCGGCAGTCGATCCCAAGATTACGGGCGTCAGGCCGCGATGGGCGATCTGGGTTGCCAGGGCGCAATAATGCGCGATCGGCCAGCGCTTTTCGGGTCGATGTGCGGCGCCGCCCGGCACCAGCAGGGCAAATGGCCGCGGCAGCCAGAACCGCAGACTGCCGCGCATGAGCCAGCGAAAATCGGGGGGACGAACCTCGGCGATCCCGGTCATGGCGAGCTGATCTTTCTGCCGTTCGACGGTGTGCAGGAAATCGCGCCGGGGATTTTTGTGCGGATGTGAGCAGCCGAAAGCGATTCCCGACCACTCGGGCATCGGGCCGGGTCTGAACAATTGATAATAAAAACTGCTGCGATCCGATGTCTGGAGATCGTAGACGCGAGAAAAGCGCTGCGCGCGCAATTGCCCGCGCAGCGCCAGTACGCCCGCGAGATTGCTCAGCTTCGGCCGGTTGTCGACCCACACCTCGTCGAACCAAGGCGTGCGGCGCGCGAAATCGGCGAAGGGGCCAGTGGTCAGCAATGTGATGTGCGCACCCGGATGGTGCGCACGGATGGCGGCATACGGCCCGGCGGCTTGGACGAAATCGCCAAGCGCGCCCAATTTGATGACGAGAATGCGGATGTCAGCGGCCAGCCGAACGCTCCCGCAGCAGTTCGTTATAGACGTCGAGTGTGCGCTTGCTCATCAGTTCCTTGGTGTAATTCGCGCGTATATGTTCGATGGCGCGCTTGCTCAGATTCTGTCTTTGTTGCCCATCGAGGGTCAGGGCGAGACCGATCGCGTCGGCCAGGGCCTGCGCATCGCCGGGCGGAGTGAGCCAGCCGGTGACATTCTCGATCACGGTTTCGCGGGCGCCGCCGTGATCGGTTGCGACCACCGGACGGCCAAGCGCCTGGGCTTCGACGATCACGCGCCCGAAGGCTTCGGGATCGGTGGAGGCGGAAATCACGAGATCGGTCAGCATATAGGCAGCGGGCATATCGTTGCAGTCGTCGATCACGTGCATGATGTTGTTGAGACCGCGCCGCTCGATTTCCTGTTCGAGTTCGCGCCGGTAACCCTCGCGCCCTTGATCCGACCCGACCAGCAGGCACTGGATATCGCGGCGGCCGAGCTTCTCGATCGCTTCGATGAAAATGATTTGCCCTTTCCAGCGCGTCAGCCGCCCCGGCAGCATCACCACGGGCATGCCGTCAGGCAGGCGCCAGCGCTGCGCAAGATTGATCACACGCTCTTGGCTGATGTTGTGGCTATCGAAGCGAATCATGTCTACGCCGCGCGGTATGACACGGATGCGGCTGCTCGGCACACCATAGATTTGGCGGATATGGCCGGCGATGAAATCGGAGATCGCGATGACGCGCTCGCCCTTCACCATGACCGAATTGTACCAGCGTTTCAGCGCGTTCCGATGACCGTAGGTGCCGTGATAGGTCGTCAGAAATGGGCGGCCGGCGTCGCGGGCCGCGCGATAGGCGCTCCAGGCAGGCGCGCGGGACCGCGCATGCACGATATCGACATTCTCGCGCACGATCAGCTCGGCGAGCCGGTCGATGTTTTTGAAGATGACAAGCGGGTTCTTGGAATCGAGCGGCAGGGTGACATGTTCGGCACGCGCGCGATTGAGTTCGGTGACCATCGGCCCGCCGGCCGACGCCACGATGGCGCGTCCGCCGGCGGCGACAATGGCCTCGGCGATATCTACCGCGCCCCGTTCCACCCCGCCGGTGACGAGGGCCGGTAGAACTTGAAGGACAGTGGCGCCACGGATACCGCGCGGCAGGGGGCTTGCCCCCGCGTCGGTTTCCGACGGGGCATGCGCGGTGGTATGGTCGAGTCCCACATTCGTTAGAGTACGCGATTCCATGAGCGTTGAAAAAACCGCCGAGCAAAAAGCCGCACCCAATGCGCGGGCGCGGATATTAACACGCGGCGAGGCGCCGTCCATCGCCTACCATCGGCTGGAGGGTCGAGGGCCGGGAGTGATGTTCCTGACCGGGTTCATGTCGGATATGTCGGGCAGCAAGGCATTGGCCCTTGACGGGCTGTGCCGCGCCCGCGGCCAAGCCTTTCTGCGCTTCGATTACCGTGGCCATGGCGAATCCAAAGGCGCCTTCGAGGAGGCGGATATCGCCACATGGTTCGCCGACGCGCTCGCCGCGTTCGATCTGTTGACTGAGGGACCGCAAGTGCTGGTCGGCTCCAGCATGGGTGGTTGGATGATGCTGTTGCTGGCCCGCGCCCGGCCGGATCGCGTCAAAGGTCTCGTCGGCATAGCCCCCGCCCCCGATTTCACCGAACGCCTGATGCTCGCGATGACACCGGAACATCGCATCGAGATGGAGGCGACCGGCAAGGTCGTCGTGGCCAGCGCCTATGGCTCCGATTACGTCTTCACGCGCGGTTTGTTGTCGTCGGGTCGCGCTCACCGCCTGTTGGAGGGCGCTATCGCCTTCGACGGTCCTGTGCGCCTTTTGCACGGCACGGCGGATGCTGCGGTGCCTTGGGAGATTTCGGCACGAATTCTAGAGGTTCTAACCTCCAAAGATGTTGAACTGACGTTAGTCAAGGACGGCGACCATCGTTTGAGCGAGCCGGACGATCTGGCCCGCCTGACCGCTGTCGTCGCAAATCTTCTCGACCGCTTCGCGTGATCTAGCCGGTTGAGTGCAATGCCGCCAGACCTTCGCGATAGGTTGGATAACGCAAGGTCAGCCCAAGCTCGCGTTTGACGCGGCCATTGTCGATGCGTCGGTCGTCGTCCCAGAAGGATCGCTGCATCGGCGACATGGTTTTGACGGCTTCCTTGAAATCGACGGGCGGCGGCGGCTCGATCCCCAACAAGCTGAAGGCACAGGCGACGACATCGATCTGCTCGGCCGCTTCGTCGTCGCACAGATTATAGATCGCGCCGGGCTGGGGCGCGGTCATCGAAAGGGTCAGCGCCTGCACAATATCTTCCACATGAATGCGTGAAAACGCATGCCCCGGCTTGGCAATACGCCGAGCCGTTCCGGCTCTAGCTTGGTCGAGTGGACTACGCCCCGGCCCGTAGATGCCGGCGAGGCGGAAGATGTGAAGCGGTAAGGCGTTCGTCGCGGCTTGGTCTTGCCAGTCGAACTCCGCCTTGATGCGCCGCCGGCTTCGGTCCGCTGTCGGCACCAGCGCCGCCGTCTCGTCGACCGCGCGGCCGCCGGTATCGCCGTAGACCCCGGTGGTCGACAGATATCCGATCCAGCGCAAGTCGCTCAGCGTGGCGAAGTGAGATGCGTGCCGGCGCAGGACCGGGTCGCCCCTGGTATCGGGTGGGATCGAAATCAGGATATGCGTGGCCGTCGCGATCGCCGGTCCGGCCTCGGCGAAGGGAACAACCGTCACCGGTTTCGGTTGGGCGGGAACTTTTTTGGCGCGGATGGTGCCGCTGACGTCCCACCCCGCGCGATCGAGCGATACAGCCAGGGCTTGCGCGACGTAGCCGAAGCCGACGCAGAGCAGGCGATTCTTAGAGTCCGACATGCGTCTTGCCACGATCCCGCCGGTGACGGAGTCTAGCGTCTGATGAAGACACGCCTTTTACCATATCTAGTCCTTACGCTGGTTGTGGCCCAGTTATCCGTCCTGGCGGGCGTCGCTGCGGCCCAGTCTATCGATCCCCGGCGCGAATATCACGCCTGCATGGATGAGGCGCGCTCCAATCCGAAGCTTGGATTCGACCATGCCGTCCATTGGCTGGGACTTGGCGGGGGCGATGCCGCGCGCCATTGCCAGGGTGTCGCGCTGATCGGCATGGGGCAGCATGCCGAGGGTGCGCGCCGCATCGAAGCGCTGGCGCAAGATATGCGCGCCGTGTCCGGCTTCCGTGCCGAATTGCTCGCACAGGCCGCGCAAGGCTGGATGCTCGCCGGTAATGCCCAGCAGGCGGAGGCTCTGTTGACCGCCGCGATCAAGCTCGATCCGAATGATTTGGAGCTGCGGCTCGATCGTTCCCAGGCGCTGGCTCAGCGCGGCGACTTCGCCACGGTCATCGCCGATCTCAGCACCGTGCTGGCCCAAGATCCGACCAAGGTCGACGCGTTGGTCTTTCGGGCCAGCGCCTATCGCCAAACCGGCAAGACCGATCTCGCCACCGCCGATCTGGTTGCGGCCCTCCAACTCAACCCATCCCATCCCGAGGCATTGCTGGAACGCGGCATGCTCAACCGGCTCGCGGGCAACGCCGCCGCCGCGCGCCGCGATTGGCTCTCGGTCATCGAGCGATCCCCGGCCTCCCCGGCGGCGAAGGTCGCCCAGGAAAACCTGGAGCGCATGGACAGTGGCAGAGATGGCACAAAAGGACTCCCGAAAGTCAAGTGATCTGCCGTAAAGAGCGTTTCTTAACGCCGCGTTAATCTTCGCCTTTCATAGTCCGCTTTATGGCACATTCTTCAGCGAAGGCGCGGACGACATTCCTGCCGGACGGCGCGGTCGACGGCCTCAAGCGGCGCGCGGTCGAGGCAATCGGCGTGGCCGTGGTCGCGGCCGCCGCGGTCCTTTTTGCCGCCGTTGCAACCTATTCCCCGTCCGATCCGTCGTTCGACGTCGCGACCGATGGCGCAGCTAGAAACCTGATCGGCTTGCCCGGCGCTTATGCAGCCGATGTGCTGGTCCAACTCTTCGGACTCGCGGGCATTCTGCCCCCCTTGCTGCTCGGTGCCTGGGGTGTGCAAATGCTGCGCGCCAAGGCGCCCTCCTACATGTGGTTCCGCAGCCTGGTTTTCATCCTTAGCCTGTTTGCAGCCTCGATCTGGCTGACCGCCTTGCCCGAACCGGATGGCTGGCCGTTGCGTGCCGGATTGGGGGGAGTCGGCGGCATGCTGATCGTGAATGCCTTCGATGCGGCGATCTTCAAATATCTGCATCTCGATATGCCGATGGTCCTCGCCGCTGTCAGTGCCGTCGTCTGGCTTGCATCTTTTGCCTTTGCCCTCGGTCTCGATCGTCGCGATTGGCAGGCCGTCGCAGGTGCGGCCGCGACCACGGCGCGCATTTCCGCGCGCACCATCGGGCTTTTGCGTTATGTCGTGCGCCTTCGCCGCTTTGGCGCGACGATCAGCGAACGGTCCGGTGCCCTTGCCGATCGCGCGCAGACCTTCAAACCGCGTCTCGAACGCCGCCCGGTGCGCGAGCGAGTCGAGCCGCTTCTGGACGGCGATACACACCCGCCGCTCGAGGCTCAGGTCGAGGACGACCACGATGCCGAGCCAGAGATCATCGAGCCCGCGCGCAAGTCGATCGTCGAGAAAAAAGAGAAACGTCCACCCGAAGGAATGCGCGCTCAATCGGTGCGCCAAGGGCGCCTGGCGCTCGGCCGCGACAAGGGTGGCAGCGATTTCCAATTGCCGCCGCTCGATTTGGTCGAAGCGGCTCCTTCCGGTCACGGCGAATATGGCGCCGACAAGGACTCGCTCGCCGCCAATGCGAAGCTTTTGGAATCCGTACTCGAGGATTTCGGCGTGCGTGGCCAGATCACGAAAGTGCGTCCGGGCCCCGTCGTCACATTGTACGAACTGGAACCCGCGCCCGGCATCAAGACCGCGCGCGTCGTCAGCCTCGCTGACGATATCGCGCGTTCGATGAGTGCCCTCAGCGTGCGCATCGCCGTTATTCCGGGCCGCAGCGTCATCGGTATCGAATTGCCGAACGCCCGCCGCGACATGGTTTATTTCCGCGAACTGCTGGCGGCCCGCTCCTTCGAGGAATCGGGCGCAATCCTTGCGATCGCTCTCGGCAAGGATATCGGCGGCACACCCGTCGTCGTTGATCTCGCTAAGATGCCGCATCTGTTGATTGCCGGCACCACGGGATCGGGCAAGTCGGTTGCGATCAATACGATGATCCTGTCGCTGCTCTATCAGCGTACGCCCGACGAATGCAAATTCATCATGATCGATCCGAAGATGCTGGAACTCAGCGTCTATGACGGCATACCGAATCTGCTCTCGCCCGTCGTCACCGATCCGAAGAAAGCCGTCGTTGCCTTGAAATGGGCGACACGCGAGATGGAAGATCGCTATCGTCTGATGTCGCAATTGGGCGTGCGCAATCTCGCCGGCTACAATGCCCGCCTTCTCGAAGCGAAGAAGAAGGGCGAGATCCTGTCGCGCCGGATACAGACCGGCTTCGATGCCGACGGCAAGCCGATCTACGAAGATCAGCCGTTGGGCACGGATCCATTGCCTCTGATCGTAATCGTGGTCGACGAAATGGCCGATCTGATGATGGTGGCCGGCAAGGATATCGAAGCCTCCGTGCAGCGCCTGGCCCAGATGGCGCGCGCCGCCGGAATTCATTTGATCATGGCGACGCAACGCCCCTCGGTCGACGTCATCACCGGTACGATCAAGGCGAACTTCCCGACCCGTGTTTCCTTCCAGGTCACCTCGAAGATCGACAGCCGCACCATCCTCGGCGAGCAGGGTGCCGAACAGCTACTCGGCCAGGGCGACATGCTCTATATGGCGGGCGGCGGTCAGATCACGCGCGTACATGGTCCTTTCGTCAGCGACGGCGAAGTCGAGCGGATCGTGAAATATCTGAAGAGCCAAGGCGAGCCGGTCTATGAGGAAGCCGTTACCGAAGATGTCGAGGGCGGGCTCGGAATTCCCGGCATGGAGAACGAGCAATCGTCGGTCGACGGACTTTACGATCAGGCGGTGGCGTTGGTCGCGCGCGAAGGCAAAGCCTCGACCAGTTTCATTCAGCGCCATCTGCAGATCGGCTACAACCGAGCGGCCCGTATTATCGAACAGATGGAAGAACAGGGCGTCGTCAGTAAAGCCGACCGCGTCGGCCGCCGCGAGGTTCTCGTCGGCGATCACTAAGTGTTTGTCGTCAGCCTCACGATTCGCACGAGGCCGCCCCTTTCGATCTGTGTGGTCGATCTCCGCCCTAGTGAACGCTGACCGGAACCATGTCGTGCTGGATCGTCGCCGCGGCCGCGGTATCGCGGTCGGGGGCAACGCCGATGGCGATGCCGTTCGCGGAAAAGATGCCGTAAGCCGGCCTTCCCTCGTCCACAACGGGTTTGAGGAAGGCGAGTTCATTTAAACCGAGGGTCGCTAGCATTTGCGTGGTCATTGCGGCGTCGTTGTCTGCGTCACTTCTTTTCGGTGTCCACATCGATTGTTCGGACGCCCGGTTTCCCGGACGTGCCGCCTTTCTGGATTTTAATGGATTTCACTTGGGGCTCGGGCATCGGGCGAAACAGCTCGATATGCAAAAGCCCATCTTCCAACCGTGCTGCCGTCACTTCTATTCCTTCGGCCAACACGAAGCTCCGTTGGAACTGGCGCGCCGCAATGCCGCGGTGAAGAAAGACGCGGGTTCCCTCGTCGGCCGCTTGGCGGCCACGGATGACGAGCTGGTTGTCCTCGGTCGAAACGTCGAGGTCATCCATCGTGAAGCCGGCGACCGCGAGCGTGATGCGCAGGCGTTCGCCGTCCATTTGTTCGATATTGTAAGGGGGATAACCGTCCGCCGACGCCTTGGCGACCCGGTCGAGTACCCGTTCGAAATGATCGAACCCCAACAGCAAGGGACTGTTGAACACGGGCATACGAGACATTGCCGATCCTCCTCACATAGAGAGCGAGCGTGGCAGGGCCCAAAAGAGGCACCCTTGCCATTTAGATTTGTAAGGTTGGCACGTTTCGTCAAGCCAAGCCAATGGGAAACCCCATGTCATTTCAGGGTCGTTGAGTCGCCGGATCGGCATGGCTGTGGACCCGGAGCCGGACCGCCAAGCCGAAAACGCGATCAGAAGAGCTGGAGGATGGCGCGGTCGGATTTGGCCGCGAGCGCGATTGCGGCAAAGGACAGCTGGCTGCGGGTCGCCGCCGATAGGGCATTGGCTGCCGCCTCGTTGAGATCGACGTCCGTCAGTTTTGCGGCGCCTTCCTGCAGCCGGTTGACCAGCTTGTTGGTGAAATTGTCGCGAATTTCAATGGAGCTGGAATCCGTGCCGATGGACTGCTGGGCGGCGCGAACCTGGACCTTGGCGCCATCGATCGAGGCCACGTCGGTGATGGAAAAGCCGAGCGAGTTACTGTCGCTGGCTTGCCCGTCGATCACGATCGACGAAGTATCGGAGACCGGGATCGTCAGATCGTCGGGTTGAGCCGAGATCAATTGAGTCCCGCCGAAGGAGGTATCGCGGGCAAAATTGTCCACCTGTTGCGACAGTGTATCGAATTGGCTTTGCAGTCGGGCTTGCTGGCTCGCGTCGCCGGTATTTTGGTATTGAAGGGCAATCGATTTCAGCTGATCGAGCGTCTTGTCGATTGTTTGCAGCCCATCGATGGCCACCTGGGACTTGCTTGCGCCTTGAAGGATCGAATCCTTGACCGCGAGCAGATCCGAAGCCTGGCCGGATAGGCTCTGGGCAACGTAATCGGACGGGGACGACGCGTACCCGTCGTCGCGCTGGCGTCCGCTCGCCAAATCTCCGGCGTGCCGGTTGGACAACGCCTGGATGCGTTGAACCGCATCGAGCGTCGTATTCAGCGCGGGGGTAAGTTGAATGCCAGCCATAGCCCATACTGCGCTGTCGCAGAGGAAATGTCAGTGATTTCGATCACTGCAATCGAAATCACAAGATCTGGGCGGCTTGGCGCTCCAAACTGCCCAAATCCGCCGTCGCATCGAGAATATGCCAATCGATCAGGCCCAAATCGTAGCGATCCTGGGCCCGGGCGACCTCCTCCGTGGCATCGGAGGCGTCTTTCCTCTGCTTGCCGATCCGGTGCTGGCGCACGGAAAGCGGCACCTCGAGCCACAACCCGTCGAACGGCACGTCGAATTCCCCGGCCAGGGCCCGGGCGGCGTCGCGCTCCCCAGGTCCCGCATAGACCGCATCGAGGATTGCGCAATGGCCGGCTGCGATCGCGCGACGGGCCTCGTCGAGCATGCGGGTATAAACCCGACCGGACATTTCCTGGGTATAGCTCGCCGCGTCGAGCTTGTCGTAAAGCCCAACCCCGGCGAGGCGCTTGCGGATGACGTCGCTGCGCAGCACGACCGCACCGGGCGCCCCGCCAATAGCCGGCGCGATCCGGCGCGCGAGGCTCGATTTTCCACTGCCGGACAAACCGCCGACCGCGATGAGGCGCGGGGCTCGCGGGGTCAGGAAGTCGAGCGCCAGATCGAGATACTCGGCCCCTTCGCCGAATTTCTTCTGCGCCGCGTCGACATGCGCACGCACGGCCGCACGCAGCGACAGGAAAAGCGGAAGACATGCGAGGGCGACGATATCGCCGGACAAATCGATGGTGCGGTTGAGCACGGCATTGGCGAGCTCGCGCAGGTCGCGATGTTCAAGATCCGTCAACAGAAATGCGAGGTCGTACATGGTATCGACGATCGCGAAATCTTCGTTGAATTCGATGCAATCGAACGGTGTCGGCCGACCTTTCAACAGAACGATGTTGCGAAGATGCAGATCGCCGTGGCCGCGCCGCACGTGTCCATCGTCACGCCGGCGGTCGAGAAGTTCAGCGACCGCTGCCAGCCGCAACATGGTGAGATCGGCGAGCCGGGTCATCTCGGTCTTGTCGTATTTTTCGGCCCCGAATTTATCCAACGCCTCTGCGTTCGCGCGCGCGAACGCGGCCATTGCTGCATGACCGCCCTGGGTGCGAACGATCTCGGCCGCCGCGTGGAAGGCGAAAAGGCTTTCGGAGAGGTCTTCTATCTGCGCGCGCGTCAAGGCGCCGGGTATGCGCGCGAGCGCATCGAGCAGCTGATCCTGATCGAAGCGGCGCATTTTGACGACCCAATCGACGGCTTCGCCATCGCCGCCAAGGTGTAACGCCCCCGTTGAATCCTTGGTAATCGCGAGGGCGTCCAGATAGATGTCGGGTGCGGTGCGTCGATTAAGCGTGAGTTCCTGTTCGCACGCATGTTTGCGCGCCGCCAAGCTGATGAAATCGACGTAAGGCAGCTTTACCGCCCGCTTGAGTTTCTAGACATATTCGCCGGCGAGGAAGACGCGTGAGATATGGGTCTCGATGACATCGACCTTGCCATCGATGCCATAGCTCGACGGCTGCGCGAGAAACGCGATGATGTTTGTTTGGGTTTCTTCGCTCATGAACCTCCGTCATGCGCGGACATGATCCGCGCATCCATCTTCATCTCAGGTCGTTTGTTAAGATGGATAGCCGGGTCAAGCCCGGCAATGACGCCGCCGGGTAAAATTAATCGCGCTCGATGCACATGGCGATGCCCATGCCGCCGCCGATGCACAGCGTGGCGAGACCTTTCTTCGCATCGCGCTTGCCCATCTCGTAGAGCAACGTCGTCAGGATGCGAGCACCCGATGCGCCGATCGGATGGCCGAGCGCGATGGCGCCGCCATTGACGTTGATGCGTTCGTCCTTCCAGCCGAGATCCTTGGCGACTGCGCAGGCCTGCGCCGCGAAGGCTTCGTTGGCCTCGATGAGGTCGAGATCGTCGGAGGTCCAGCCGGCCTTCTTGAGCGCGGACTTGGAGGCCGGTATCGGCCCGACACCCATGATCTTGGGATCGAGGCCTTCGGTCGCCCACGATTTGATGCGCCCGAGTGGCTTGATGCCCCGCTTCTCGGCATCTTCCGCGCTCATCAGCACGAGCGCCGCGCCGCCGTCGTTGATGCCGGATGCATTGCCCGCCGTCACCGTGCCCTCTTTATTGAATGCCGGCCGCAGCTTGGCGAGGATTTCGATGGTTGTGTCGGGGCGCGGATATTCGTCGGTATCGACCACGATGTCGCCCTTGCGCGACTTCACCGTGACCGGAGCGATCTCGTCCTTGAAGCGGCCGCTCTTCTGCGCCGCGCCCGCCTTGGCTTGCGAGGCGGCGGCGAAGGCGTCCTGCGCGTCGCGGCTGATCTGATATTGCTGGGCCACGTTCTCGGCCGTGACTCCCATGTGGTAGCCATTGAACACGTCCCACAATCCGTCATTGATCAGCGTGTCGATCAGTTCGGCATTGCCCATTTTGGTGCCGCTACGCAGATGCATGCAGTGCGGCGAATTGCTCATGCTTTCCTGGCCGCCCGCGACCATGATCTTGGCATCGCCGAGCGCGATCGCCTGTGCGGCAAGTGCCACCGCGCGCAGGCCCGAGCCGCACACCTGGTTGATGCCGAAGGCGGTGCGTTCCTGTGGAATGCCGGACGCCATTGCGGTCTGGCGCGCCGGGTTCATGCCGGCACTGGCGCCAAGCACCTGGCCGAGGATCACTTCGTTCACTTCGGCGGGATCGACGCCGGCACGCTTGAGCGCTTCGACGACGGCGATGGTACCAAGCTCATGACCCTTGAGCGATGCGAAGGCGCCGTTGAACGCGCCGATAGGCGTACGCGCAGCGCCGGCTATCACGATATCCGAGGGACGTGCCATGATGTTCTCCTGATGCGATAGACGAACGCCCCGCGTGGGCGCCGTCGTTTTCCGTGACGCGATTATGCAGCTTTCTTGGGACGGGGCGCCATCAGTGTAGCGGCGCCGTCGATAACAACCTTGTCGCCGACCTTGCAGATGGTCGTGAATTCGATGAAGCCCTTTTCGGGGATGCGTTTTACGACGGCGATGAGCGCCGTCACCGTGTCGCCGATGCGCACGGGGCCGCGGAATTTCAAATTCTGCTCGACATAGACCCAGCCCGGTCCGGGTAGAACCGTGCCCAAAGCCGCAGAAATGACGCCCGCCGTCAAAAGACCGTGGGCGATTCGCTCGCCGAAAATCGTGGTCTTGGCGTAGTCGGCGTCGAGATGGATCGGATTCACATCTCCAGACGCGTGGGCGAATTCAACGATCTCCGCTTCGCCCAAGATCTTGGAGAATTCGCCGGTCATGCCCTCGGCGATGTCGTCGAAGGTACGTATCGCGATCTGAGTCACGAATGAATCCTCAGGTATTTTTTTCGCGTGAGACTGTATCGAGTTGCTTTTGCAATTCCTCGAGCTGCTTTTTGAGCGCGCGAACCTCGTCATCCTTGGATGGGCTACTTGCCTGCGGCTCGGGCGCGCCGCTGGTTTTGGCGGGTGCCGGGGTCGAAGTTTGGGCATCGCGGGCGAACATATTGAAGGATTGCTGGAACACTTCCAAGTTGCGGCGGCTGACTTCGGCCCAATTTTCCATCGCGTCCGGGCCGCCGAATACGCGCGCCATCTGAGTCAGCATTTGCTGCTGGTTGGCGGTGAAGCTGTCGACCGACTGTTCGAGATAGGTCGAAAGCTGAGGTCCGATCCCCTCGTTGTAGAGCTTGAGGACCTGGCGCAAATAGTTCGGGGGCAACATGTTATGCCCCCGATTTTCCTCATCGGCGATGATCTGGGCCAGCACCGAACAGGTGATATCCGCGCTGGTCTTGGCATCGGTGACAGTGAATTTCTGTCCGCTTTTCACCATATCGTGGAGATCGTCGAGGGTGACGAAGCTGGCGGTCGCGGTGTTGTAAAGCCGCCGATTTACGTACTTTTTGATGAAAATTGGCTTGTCTTTGTCGGTCGGCTGGTCGGCCAAGACGCGTGCTCCCGCCTGATAAGGGGTGGTTCTCAATACTGTGGCATACATGGACGTCGCTTTGTAGCGCAAAATATTTTGCGCTGCAAAATATTTTATCTTGACGCGGCGGGGGTGCTCACCCTATATCTTTTGCAATGCAAAATAATCGTGTGTCGATCCCGTACGGTTCGCAAACGCAAAACAATCCCTGTTGAACTCGCCCCTCATTTAGGAGACGCCACCATGAACGCAAGCAAACTTAAGGATAAAGTCATCGGGCTCGACGCCGTAGAATCGATGGCCACCGTCGGCAAGGAAACCTTCGAATCGCTGATGAGCATGAGCACCAAGGCTGCTTCGGACGGCTACAAGAACGCCTCGGCCTTCAGCAAAGAGCAGATCGACGCCAGCAAGGTCGGTTACGACAAAGCCGCAGCGTTCGGCAAAGGCAATATGGAAGCCCTGTCGGCCGCTTCCTCAGCTGCGCTCAGCGGCGTCGAAGCCTATTACGAGGAAGTCGTCGATTATACGACCAAGGCGACCGCGCAGAATGTCGACCTGATGCAGAAATTTTTCGCCGTGAAGACCCCGCAGGAATTCTTCGAGATTCAGTCGGAAGCCATGAACCTGATGCTCAGCCGTACGGTTGCCCAGAGCACGAAGCTCAGCAAGATGGCCACCGAAACCGTCACGAAAGTGACTGATCCGATCAAGGTTCGCGTCGAGAGCAACGTGAATTCCTTTGTGAAGCCCCTTCTCGGCTAAATTCAGATAACCTCCCTGTGCAGGGCGGACCGGACGGCGGGTTAATCCCTCTTTCCGGTCCGACTGTTTTTCATGTTATGACGAGGGATCTTCCGACATAACCCCAATGGGAGGGAGCTAAATCATGAGCCGCGTCGCCATCGTTACCGGAGGAACCCGCGGCATCGGCGCCGCAACGAGCGTGGCCCTTCGCGATGCCGGATACAAAGTCGCCGCCGTCTATGGCAGCAACGACGAACGGGCCCAGGCCTTCAAGGCCGAAACGGGCATTGCCATCTACAAATGGGATGTTGCCGATTTCGCGGCCTGCGCCGCCGGTTGCGCCCAAATCGAAAAAGATCTCGGACCGATCGAAGTTGTCGTGAACAATGCGGGCATCACGCGGGATGCTACCTTGCACCGCATGTCATTCGAAGACTGGAAAGCAGTCGTCGATACCAATCTCGGATCCTGCTTTAATATGAGCCGCGCGACATTTCCGGGCATGCGCGAACGAAAATTCGGCCGCATCGTCAATGTCGGTTCGATCAACGGGCAGGCCGGACAATACGGGCAGGTGAATTACGCCGCCGCCAAATCGGGCATCCATGGCTTCACCAAAGCGCTCGCCCAGGAAGGCGCCCCTCATGGGGTGACCGTCAATGCGATCGCGCCCGGCTATATCGATACCGACATGGTCGCGGCCGTGCCCGAACGCGTCCTTGAAAAAATCATCGAACGCATTCCGGTCGGCCGTCTCGGCAAGGCCAGCGAGATCGCGCGCGCGATCCTGTTCCTTGTCGCCGACGATGCCGGATTCCTGACGGGCTCAACCCTGTCGGTCAACGGCGGCCAACATATGTATTGAGGATAGCATGACGGACAAATCCACCGAGGAAACAGTAAGCGACGCCATGTCCGCCTTCAGCGGCGAGATGGGGAAACTTGCCGCCGGCTATCAGCAGGCGATGACTCAGTGGATGAACGCCTGGGGTGCCAACTCGAACGGCGACGCATCGACGGGCATGTCCGAGAACGGCAAATCGAACGGCGCCGAGGCGAACGCTTCGGCGCCGTCATTCGATTCGGCCAAGGTGCTCGAAAACCAGACGGAATTGATGCGCGAATACCAAGAATTGTGGGTCGCGACGACGCAACGCATGATGAACCGGCAGGCCGAGACCGTCGCCCCGGTGATCAAGCCCGAAGCCGGGGACAATCGCTTCCGCGATCCGGCCTGGTCGGAAAATCCGATCTTCGATTTCATCAAGCAGTCTTACCTCATCAATTCGCGCTGGCTGAAAAAGACCTTGTCCGAGGTCGACGGCATAGACGCCGATGCCGCGCGCAAGCTCGATTTTTACGGACGCACGATCGTCGATGCTTTGTCGCCCAGCAACTTCGCGATGACCAATCCCGTGGTCTTGCGCGAGACGGCGGAAACCAAAGGCGACAATCTGCGTCGCGGCTTTGCGCATCTGATGGAGGATATGAAGGACGGCGGCAGCATGCTGCGGCCGCGCCATACCGACATGAATGCGTTCGAGATCGGGAAGAATGTCGCGGTGACGCCGGGTTCGGTGGTGTTCGAGAATTTGTTCTTCCAGCTCGTGCAGTACGAACCGACGACCAAGAAGGTTCACAAAAAGCCGTTGCTGATCGTTCCGCCGTGGATCAACAAGTTCTATATCCTCGATCTGCGCCCGGACAATTCCTTCATCCGCTGGGCGGTGGGACAAGGCTATACGGTCTTCATCATGTCATGGGTCAATCCGGACGAACGTCACGCCAAATTCTCCTTCGTCGATTACATGAAGGAGGGAATCTTCGCGGCCCTCGACGCCGTCGAAAAAGCGACGGGCGAGCGCCAGGTCACCGCGATCGGCTATTGCATCGGGGGTACACTCCTCGCCATGACGCTGGCCTATATGGCGGCCGAAGGAGACGACCGGATCACGGCGGCAACCTTCTTCGCCGCGCAGGTGGATTTCGCAGATGCCGGCGATCTGCGCGTTTTCACCGACGAAGAGACGATCAAGCGTCTCGAAAATCAGGTGACGGACAAGGGTTATCTCGACGGCGACTCGATGGCAGGCACATTCAATCTTTTGCGTGCCAACGATCTCATCTGGTCGTTCATGATCAATAGTTACCTGCTCGGCAAGGAGCCGCCGGCGTTCGATCTTCTCTATTGGAATTCCGATTCCACGCGATTCCCAGCGCGCCTGTGGATCGACTACATGCGAGGCATGTATATCGAGAACAAGCTCGTCCAACCTGGTGGGTTCGTGATCGACGGCGTGCCGATCGATCTGAGCAAGATCAAAATCCCGGTCTATATCCAGGCGTCGAAGGAAGATCACATCGCCCCGTCGAAATCGGTGTTCAAGGCGATGCATCTTTTGAGCGGACCCAAGCGGTTCGTCTTGGCGGGGTCGGGCCATATCGCCGGCGTTATCAATCCTCCCGACAAGAAAAAATATCAGCATTGGCTCAATGCCAAGAAAAAGTCCTATGACGGCGTCGAGGAATGGTTCGCCGATGCGCAGGAATATCCGGGTTCCTGGTGGCCGGATTGGGATGCGTGGCTGGCGAAATTGTCCGATCCGGACGTGCCCGCGCGGGCGCCTGGGGATCGAAAATTGAAGGTGCTCGAAACCGCTCCGGGCTCCTACGTTAAAGTCAAAGGCTGACGTATAAAACGGAGAGGCTCAGATGAAATTCTCGATCGATATCGATTGCACGCCCGACGAGGCGCGTGCGTTTTTCGGCCTGCCCAATGTCGAAGCCCTCAACAAGGCGATGATGGAGCAGGTCCAGGCCGGCATGGTCGACTATATGGGCAAGATGGATCCACAGGAAATCGCCAAAACCTGGATGCCGAGCGGTGCCGCCGCCTGGGATCAGTTCCAGAAGATGTTCACGGCAGGATTCCCCGGTGCGACCAAATCGTAACGCTGCCTAGACACGTGTTTTAATCGGGCATCGCAGCGCGCAAACACGAACGCGTGAATTCACAAGCGCGTGATGGCGCGTGGGATCGGCTGCTAAGCTCGCTATTCTCTGTCGGAACTGCTGTGACCTTTTTCGGCAAGACCGGTCCCTGTCCGGTCTCTTCGTTGTTCCTTTCGATTCAACCTCGTTCGGGTGAGGGTGTGTGCCCGATGAGTTGAATGTTCAACAACAAAGGAGACGATCAATGATCAGCAAAATAGCGCCGTATATCGCTGCTGCCGCGATCGCACTCGCACTCCCGGGCTTTGCACCAAATATTGCCCATGGGCAAAGCACACCTCCGGCGCCGCAGGGAAGCCCGGCACTTCCGACCTTACAGGCGCCGTCAATGAACGATTCTGTGGCCCCCGGCGGCTTGAAGCCGAGCGCGGCCGCGCCTCGCGAAACGCTGAAACAGCCGTTCGAGGCGACCGAGCTGAAAGGCAAGGCTATCTTCGACGCGTCCGGCAAGAAGGTCGGCTCGATCGACGAGGTCGTTCCTCAGGCCGGTCAGACCCGCGACGCGGTTGTCGCCGTCGGCGGCTTCCTCGGCATTGGCGCTAAGAAGGTCTTGATCCCCGCGAGCGATATCGAACGCACCGACGATGGCCGCCTGATCGTGGCGATGTCGGAATCGCAGATCGAGCGCCTGCCCGAATATGAACGTCCGCGACCGGCGACTTCACGCCCGTAGCTAGGGCCAAGTTCCTCCCTGTGGAGGCGGATCAGTTCCGCCTCCACACCCCAGACGCCCAGGTTCCCCAAGCCTGGGCGTCACCCCTTTCTGGGATGCCTGTCGTTAGAGGATGAGCCATTCGGGCAGCCAGTCCGGCAGATTGCCGACCAGCACATCGTAGAGCAGCGACGGATGCCAGGATGTGTGCAGGACCTGATCGTAGAATCCCACGAGAAAGGCATAACAGACGCCGGCATAGATCAGTGCCGGTCTCCATTTGACCTTGCCCCACATCATCAGGAATACAACGACGTAAAGCGGGATCGCGAGTTTTATCCCGATCACCAGCATCACCAGTAGCAAAGCGATCAGCATCGCAAAGAACCAGAGCGACGGCGTGAGCTCCGCTTTTTCCGAAGCCGCCCGAGCCGCGGCTTTAAATCCGCCGGCGCGCGCGACGTCTCCGCGAAGGTTCCGCCAATCGTAGAACAAGGCGATCAGGGCGAAGATCGTGCCGGGGATCGCGATGGTCAGAGGGAACATGCGAACGGACTTGGTCCATTCGAACGCTCCGGCGATCGCATAGATGAACGTTACGCTCATGAGGGCGGCAAACGGGAAGGACAGGACGGAATTGCGCATCGATCCTTCCTCCGCACCTTCCTCCATGACCACGCCCGCGCGCTTCAGCTTCAAGATGCCGCGCGCCGAGAGTACGACCGTGAGCACCGCTGCGGCGAAGATCAGCAACGTGACCGGGCGGAACAACCAGCTATAGCCGTCATAGGCTCGGATGGAGATGACATAGGCATTCTCCATGATCTCGCCGAGCACGTAGCCGAGCACGACCGGCGGACGCGCCCAGCCCGCGCGTTTCATCGTGTATCCGATGACGCCGAATACGATGCACAAAACCCAGTCGCCAACCGAGGTAGTGCTGAGCCAGGCGCCCATGAACACGAACAGAATGACGCCCGGGACGATGTAATAGCCGGGCGTGTAGGCGAGCTTCGCGACCTGGCGCGCCCACGCCATCATCATGATGGCGACGATGATGTTGGCGATGGCGACCGTCCACACCATGCTGAAGGTGATGTCGAGCTTGGTGGTCAGCATTTCCGGCCCGGGCCGCAGGCCCTGGATCAGGAACGCGCCGAGCAGGATCGCCATGCCGGCGCCGCCCGGAATGCCGAAGGCAACGGTCGGGATCAGCGAGCCGCCGAGCACCGCGTTGTTGCACGATTCAGGTCCGATGACGCCGCGGATGTCGCCCTTGCCGAACATCGATTTGTCCTTGGCGCTTTGCTTGGCATGGCCGTAGGCGAGCCAATCGGCGACCGAGCCGCCGAGGCCGGGCAGAATGCCGATATAGACGCCGATGATGCAGCAGCGGATGTTGAGCCCGATATGCGTCCAGGTATCCTTGACGCCCTGCCACATGGTGCTCTTCGATTGATCCTCGGTGACACGGCTGATCGAGGTATTGCCGGTAGCGAGTTCCATCAATTCAGGGATCGCGAACAGACCCAGGATCAGCGGCAGGAACGGCAGATTGTCGAGCAGGTAATCGGTGCCGAAATGATAACGCGGGATCGCGCTCGCTTCGGCATATCCGACGGCGGACAGCAGCAAGCCGAACGCGCCGGCCGCCAAACCTTTGTAGATCGACGATCCGGCGAGCGATGCGACCAACGACAATCCCAATATCCCAAAGGCGAATGTTTCGGGCTGCGCGATCGCGAGGATGATGGGCAAAGCCACCGGCATGGAGATGGCGAGCGCGATGGCGCCAAACACGCCGCCGAAGGCGGACGCGGCGAAGGCGGCACCCATGGCTCGGTTCGCCTGTCCCTGCTTGGCCAGCGGATGTCCGTCCATGATCGTCGCCTGCGCGGCGGACGATCCAGGCACGCCGAGCAGGATGGCGGTCACCGAGTCGCTGGTGTTCGTCACCGCGATCATGCCGAGCAGCATGGCAAAGGCCGGAACAGGATCCATATCGAAGGTGAAGGGGATGAGGATGGCGAGGCCGGTCAGGCCGCCGATGCCGGGGACCGCGCCGAGCCAGATGCCGAGCAGGATGCCAACGAACATGTAGCCGATGGCCGGCCACATCAGGACCTGGATCAGACCCGAGAAAAACGCATCGAACATTTACGATAGCCCCCTATTGATTGGATCTTATGACCGATCCTGGATGCAGAATAACGTTTGTCTCCCGCGCTGCGAGTATTAATCTTGATAACGATTAAAACAATTTGGCAATTTGGCGTTAAGCCAATTCGCGCCGGACAATGAGAAACGGGCGCGGGAAAACAGAGGAGGAACATATGAGTCTGCAGGGCACCGTCAAAGTCGCGGCCGTTGCCACCCTCGTTGCGGTTTTAACGATTGTGTCGCACGCCGACGCGGCCGACTTCTCCGGCAAGACGATCAAGCTCATCATCGGCCAATCGCCGGGTGGTGGCACGGATACGCTGGCGCGCACCTGGTCGCCGTTCTTGACCAAGCATATCCCCGGCCATCCGACCGTGGTGATCGAGGCGCAGACGGGCGCCGGCGGCATGCAGGCGGTTAACTTCGTCTACGAGAAGGCGCGGCCCGATGGATTGACGCTCGCCTGGGGCGGATTCAATCCGGTCGGCATGGCGACCGGCGCGCAGGGCCTGCGCGCCGATTTCACCAAATTCGAATTCATCGGCGCGGGATCGAGCGGCGGTCGCGTGCAGATCACGCGCACGGGCGTCAATCCGCCGATTAAAACACCGACCGACATCATGAAGGTGGAGGGTCTCAAGCAGGCCGGCTTCCGTCCGACTGAATCGCTCGACATCGTTGGTCGCCTCGGCTTTGACGTCATGGGCGTCAAATATCGCTACGTGCCGGGCTATCAGGGTGCGGCCAAGATCCTGCCCGCCATGCTGCAGGGCGAGATCGACGGCATGACCACCGGCATCACGAGCCTGCGCACTGCGTTCGGCCCGCAAATGGTCGATCAAGGCAAGGCGCTCGCTCTTTGGTATTTCCCGTTCTTCGATATCAACGGCAACCCGGTGAAGAACGCCGATTTCCGCGACGACGAACCGGCGCTCCACGAAGTCTACAAAAAAGTTTACGGCAAGGATCCCTCGGGTGAACATTGGGAAGCCTTGAAATGGATGCAGACCGTCAGCGGAAAAACCTCGATGACGGTTGTGGCGCCGCCGAAGACGCCGAAGGACATCGTCGACACGCTGCGCAAGGCGTATGAGGCAGCCAAGGCCGATCCCCAACTCTCGCCCGCGCTGGTCAAATCGACCGGCTCCGACATGGTCTATGTGACCATTCCGGAAGGCCTGAAGATCATGCAGATGGCCCAGAACCCCGATCCCAAGATCGCCAAGTTCCTGACCGATTATATCGCCGCAGCGGAACAGTAAGCGGGCGATTTCTCAATCTTATCGTCGGCGATCGAAGGGTCGCCGCCGGTTTCTTGTTGTCTCATTTTGCGCCATTTGACAGCGAGCGCGGCTACGCCTTAACGTCATGGTCAGAGAACGAGTGTGAAATCACACCGTCACCATAGATCCAGGGAGGATCACCATGTCGATGACACGCAGGGAATTCGTTGCCAGTACTTTGGGTGCTGCGGCTCTGTCGGCGTTGCCGTTCGCCCGCGCGATGGCTCAATCGGTTGAAGAGCTTAAGCTATCGACGTTCGTCGCGCCCAACCACATCATTTACGCCAATGTGCTGACGCCGTGGGCCGCCGAGCTGGCGGCCAAAAGCGGCAATAAGCTTGCGGTCAAGATGTTCCCCGCGATGCAGCTGGGCGGCACGCCGCCGCAGCTCTATCGCCAGATGGCACAGGGCATTTCCGACATCTGTTTCAGCCTGCCCGGCTATACCTCCGCCGATTTTCCGATGATGGCGCTCACCGAATTGCCGGGGACCGCCAACAGCGCGGAAGACGGCACGAAAAAACTATGGACGCATTTCGACAAGTTCCTGGCCCGCGATTTCGCCGAAGCCAAGCTGCTGATGCTCTGGAACTCCGACACCGCCAGCCTGATGAGCAAGAACAAGCCGATCAAGACGCTGGAAGATATGAAGGGCCTCAAGATCCGCACGCCGTCGGCCGCGCAATCGGCGCAGATTGAGGCGCTGGGTGCCACACCCATCGATATGCCGGCCAATGCGATCTACAACAATCTCGATCGCGGCGTGATCGATGCGGCGATGATTCCGATGTCGGCGGCGATCGACTTCAAGCTGATCGAGGTGGCGAAATATTTCACCATCAACGCTCCGCTGGGTCGCTCGCCCTTCATGGTTGCCATGAACAAGGGCCGTTACGACAAGCTGCCGGCCGATCTCAAGAAAGGGATCGATGAGACGACTGGGCTCTCGCTCAGCCTCAAGGGTGCGATGACCTACGATAAACAGAACGACGAAGCCGTCGCCGCGGCGAAGAAAGACCGCGAGGTTGTGTTGCTGAGCGAGGCGGAACGTCAACGCTGGCTCACGGCTTTTAAGCCGCTGATCGCGTCCAAGGTTGCCGAGGGAGAGAAGGCGGGCCTACCGGCCAAAGGGCTCATCGGAGCCTATGGATTGAGCAGTTGAGGCGCGGTATCCGAGCCTGAGCGCGTAATCCGCATGTCGGAAATGATCGATAGCGACCTGCCCGAGCGGCCCGATGGGCCGTTCGGGCGCGTGCTGCGCTGGCTCGCGCTGGCGGCCGGCTGGGTGCTGATGGTGCTCCTTGTCTATACCGTGCTCGATGTCGTGCTGCGCTATGTCTTCAATATGCCGTTCCGGGGCTCGCTCGAATTCACGCAATTCTTGATGGCGGTTATCGTCTTCCTCGGTCTCGCCCATTGCGGATGGACCGGCGGACATGTCGCCGTCGATATTCTCGAACGACCGCTGGAAAAACCAAGCCTGCGTTTGGTGCCGGTCATTTTGCTGCTGGTCAGCGCATTGCTCTTCGCGGTCATGGCCTGGTACGCGCTGCAGGATGGACTCGCCACCATGCGGCGCGTCAGCAATATGCTGCGCTGGCCCTATTATCCCTTCATCTTCATCACGTCCTTCGGATGCGCGGCCTACGCTCTGGTTCTGTTCGTGCAGGCGGTCCAGGCGTTTCGGCCGACTCCGCCGGCGCCTTCGAAAGGCGACGCCCAATGAGCTATAATGATTTTGTCGGACTTGGCGGCATCGCCGTCATGCTCGTGCTGCTGGTGCTGCGCATGCCGATCGGCACCGCGATGTTGCTGGTCGGCATCATCGGGTTTGCCATGCTCAACGGATTGCCGGCTGCTCTTTCGGCAATCGGAACCTATCCGTTCCAATATGCCGGCGCCTACGATCTCGCGGTCATTCCGCTGTTCGTACTGATGGGCAACTGCGCTGCCGTTTCGGGAATGGCGCGCGATCTGTTCGCGGCCGCCTATGCCTGGGTCGGCCATTGGCGGGGTGGACTCGCTTCGGCGACCATCGCGGCGTGCGCCGGTTTCGCTGCGGTTTCGGGATCGTCGGTCGCTTCTGCGATCACCATGGGGCGCGTTTGCCTGCCCGAGATGCGGCGTTACAATTACGATCACCGCCTGGCGACCGGAACCATCGCCGCGGGCGGCACGCTCGGCATCCTCATTCCGCCGTCGACGGCCTTCGTCATCTACGGCATTCTTACCGAACAATCGATCGGCCGCTTGTTGCTGGCGGGAATCCTGCCCGGCCTACTGCTGACGGCGATCTTCATGATCACCATCGCGATCTGGACATACTATCGCCCGCATTACGGTCCGCGCGGTCCGCGCGCGAGCTGGCCGGAACGCGGGCGCGCCACCGCGCAGGCAGGCCCGATGATGGGCGTGGTGCTGATCTCGATCGGCGGTATCTACGCCGGCATCTTCACGGTGTCTGAGGCAGCTGCGGTCGGCGGGTTCCTCGCCTTTGCCTATGCGCTGTGGAAGCGGACGCTGGGCGGCGGCAATTTCAATCGCGTACTGATCGAAACCGTCGGTACCACCGCGATGGTGTTTCTGATCTTGATCGGTGCGCAGGTCTTCGGACCGTTCCTCGCTTTGTCCGGCCTGCCCGAACATATCGCGGGGTTGGTCAAGGATCTCGACGTGCCGCGGGTCGTGATCTTGTTGATGATCCTCGGCGTGTACCTGCTGCTCGGCACGTTCCTCGAAGGTTTTTCGATGTTGGTGCTGACTTTGCCGATCGTGATCCCGATCGTCACCGCGCTCGGCTACGATCTGATCTGGTTCGGCGTCATCATGGTGATCGTGCTGGAGATGGGGCTGATCGATCCGCCGGTTGGCATCAATGTCTTCGTCGTGAAGGGACTCGTGCCCGACGTGCCGATGAGTCAGATCTTCGCCGGTATCTTGCCTTTCTGGCTGGCGATGATGGTGTGCATCGGGATTCTCATCGCGGTGCCCGATATAGCGTTGCTGATCCCGAACAGCATGATCCGCTGATCGCGCTGCACACCTTCAAACGCAAATGGCCGGGACAAGCCCGGCCATCACGAGTAACAACGTTGACTCCCCCCAGTGCAGCGCACCGGAGATCGATGCCAATTACATACGCTTTTTGAGCGTCGCCGACGCCTTGAAACGAACCGACTTCGATGCCTTGATCGTGATCGTGGCGCCGGTCTGCGGATTGCGACCCTTACGGCTGCCGCGCTTGCTGACCATGAAGGTGCCGAATCCGACCAATCCGAACTTGCCTTCTTTCTTGAGGGCTTTCGCGATGGCCTCGGTTACTTCACCAACGGCCTCATTCGCCTGGGCGTTGGTGCATCCAGTTGCGTTGCGGATCGCATCCGCCAGTACAACTCTACTCATTGGCTCATACCTCGTGTCTGATCGCTGCTAGGGGTAAACACATGCTGTAAACACACCGATTCGCTCCGAGAATCAATATCTCGTTTCAATTTTGCTGTGGATATACGAGAGATAGCGTCTGGCTATTCAGCAAGGTAAGAGGATTTTCGGACCGCACTGACTGATTTTGACATTGCGTCCCAGGCATTGGGGGCAATCGATAGAATGGGTGTTTCGTCCAAGCGCTACGCCGACGACGCAGTTAATCTATCGGAACTCGCCCGAGAACGATATGAAGCCCACAAGATTGCAATCGCAACGGCTGCGGCGTCCGATTTGCGTTTCCGGGATGCCTACAAGGCGTTCATCGATCTCGCCGATGATGCTGAGACGCTTATTCAGAAGGACATGCAGGATGGGCGGAACAAGCTGACAACAGGCCGTGCATTTTTTGAAGTCTTGTTATTGTGCACTGCTGCGCTGGCGATCGTAATCGCATTGATCATTGCTTTCTTGACGAATCGCTCTGTGGTGCCGGCTATAAAGGATATGACTGCTGTTCAAACGAAGTTGGCTGCCGGCGGGCTCGACGTTGAGATTCCATATTTGAATCGTCGTGATGAAATTGGCGATATGGCCAAGGCTGTAAAAATTTTTAAGGACAATGCGGTTGAAATTAGGCGACTAGAAGAAGTCGGTCGTGAGGACCGCATTCGTGCCGCAGCAGAAAAAGCTGCAGCGTTGAAGGTTCTTGCTGACGAAATAGCTACCCTATCGGATTCGGCCGGCCGCGGGGATTTGTCTGCACGCCTTATCGAGCATGGAAAAGATGGTGAGCTCCAAAATGTTGCGCGCAGTCTCAACAGGATGGTGGTCACTGTCGATGATGGATTGGCCGCGGTCAGCCGCATACTCTCTGCTTTGGCGCTCGGGAATCTTACGGAGCGAATGGAAGGTGATTTCCATGGAGCTTTCGAAAGCCTTATGGTCGACTCTAATTCGACTTCGGCAAAGCTGTCGGAGATCGTAGGTAATATCTCGGGCGCAGCGAGTGTCGTCCAGGCGGCGATTGCCGAAATATCTTCAGGAACTTCCGATCTTGCACATCGTACGCAAGTGCAGGCCCTAGGCTTGCAGAGAACGTCGTCTGCGATGAGCGTTCTTACAGGGGCGGTTGGAAAGAATGTCGAGAATGCCCGAAAGGCCGATGCGCTTTCTATATCGGCCAAAACTGCTGCAGAAAAAGGCGGTGAGATCGTTTCTGGCGCGGTGAGCGCGATGTCGCGAATCTCTGCCTCAGCCCACAAAATCACGGAAATCGTAGACATGATCGATGAGATCGCGTTTCAGACGAATCTCCTTGCCCTCAACGCGGCGGTCGAGGCTGCGCGCGCGG
>CAMDWJ010000019.1 GCA_945877815.1 Caenispirillum bisanense | reverse complement strand
GTGAACGACGCAAATGGCCGGGTGGCGATTGTCACCGGCGGCGGGCAGGGGATTGGCCGAGCATTCTGTATCGGGCTGGCCGAACGCGGCTATCGGGTTGTGATCGCCGAGTTGGACGACGAGGCGGGCTCGGGCGTGGAGGGCGAGATTAAACGCGGCAATGGCGCGGCTCGTTTCGTCCGCACCGATATCACCGACAGTGCGGCTGCAAACGCGATGGCCGAACAGGCGCTATCCGCTTTCGGGCGTATCGATATCTTGGTGAATAATGCGCGCTGGTCCGGCCTCAAGCCGACGCCGATCGAGGATGTGTCGGACGCCGATTGGGCGAAGGCGCTTCAAGTCAACGTCACCGGCGCCTTCAATTGCACGCGCGCGGTGGTGCCGTATATGAAGACAGTGAAATGGGGACGCATCGTCAATATGTCCTCGGCGACCTTCCTGATGCCGCCGCCGCGTCCTTACGTTCATTACGTCACAACCAAGGCGGCGTTGCTCGGATTCACGCGTGGGCTCGCGGTCGAACTGGGCGAGTTCGGGATCACGGTCAATGCGATTCTGCCGGGTTCGGTCGAAACCGGCATAGAGCGGCCGGGCCAGCCGCCGCGCGCCGACCGCGACGCGCGAGCGATCCGCCAGCAGGCCATCAAACGCCGCGAAGTGCCGGAGGATATGGTGGGCGCGCTGGCCTTCCTGATTTCCGACGAAGCATCCTTCATCACCGGCCAAGGGCTCAACGTCGACGGGGGCTACGCGTTTTCATGATGCAGATCAACATCCCGGAGGTTCTGGCCGAGGTCACGGCAGCATGGGAGCGCTACAACCGCGCGGTCAACACCAATGATGTGGCGGTTATGAACGAGCTGTTCTGGCAGGGGCCGTTGACGGTGCGCTATGGCGCGGGCGAGAACCTTTATGGTCACGACGAGATCGCGCGCTTCCGCGGCAGCCGTAAGGGGCCGATCGACCGCGCCATCGGCCGGGCCGTTATCACCACCTTCGGTCACGACTTCGCCACCGCCTTTTGCGAGACACAAGTGGCGGGAGCCACGCGCCGGGGGAGGCAGTCTCACACTTGGGTCCGTGCAGACCTGGGCTGGCGTATTGTCGCCGCCCATGTCAGCAGCATGGAAGGAACCTGAAGTGCCCCAAGTTGGGTGTTAGTCGCCCAGAACCTTGTTGATGCGCGGGAAGACCTTGCGGGTATTGTCCTCGAACAGCTTCTTCTTGTCGGCGGCGGACAACGGGAGCTGATCGACATACCGTTTGGTGTCGTCGAAATAATGTCCGGTGTTCGGATCTCTGCCGCGAACGGCGCCGATCATCTCGGTCGCGAACATGATGTTGTCGAGCGGTATGACCTCGGTCAGTAGTCTGATGCCCGGATAATGATAGACGCAGGTATCGAAGAAGACGTTGTTCTTGATCATCTCTTCGAGCGGCGGGCGCTTCAGATCCAGCGCCAAGCCGCGATAGCGGCCCCAATGATAAGGAACTGCACCGCCGCCATGCGGGATGATCAGGCGTAGGGTCGGAAAATCCTTGAAGAGATCCGATGTAATCAGCTGCATGAAGGCCGTCGTGTCGGCATTCATATAGTGCGCACCGGTGAAATGGACGGCAGGGTTGCACGAGGCCGTGACGTGAACCATCCCTGGAACGTCCAACTCCACCATCTTTTCATATAGCGGATAATAGGACTTATCGGTGATCGGGATACCGTCTTTCCAATAGCCGCCGGATGCATCGGGGCTGATAAGGCAGCCGATGAACCCCAGCTCTTTCACGCAGCGTTCCAGCTCGCTCACGCTCGTCGACGCAGGTGTCCCGGGGGATTGGGGCAATTGGCAGACGCCGACGAAATTCTTAGGGTAGAGGCGGACGACGTGATGGATCAGGTTGTTGGAAATGCGCGACCAGCGCTCGCTCATCGCCGCATCGCCCTGGTGATGGCCCATCATGCTGGCCCGGGGAGAGAAAATCGTGATGTCCGTGCCGCGCTCGGCCTGCATCTTTAACTGGGCGTCGATCAGCGTTTCGCGGATTTCATCATCGGAGCAAATCGGAACATCGGGATCGCGTTCCTTTTTCTCGAAGGCCTGAAGCTGGGCCTTGCGGAAATTGTTCACGCTTTCCGGCATCGTGGTGTAATGGCCGTGGCAATCGATGATCATGGTCTTTCCGCTGCCCCCGAGTTGCAGAGCGCACCGGTTTTGTCGCCAGCGCTCGATAACATTCTGCTAAGCGGTATCGATGGCCAGATCAAGGGCTTCGCTCTTGCATGAGCCCTAAAGTTAACCTATTTCGGCAAGTGTGACCTGAGGTCATGGGAACCGCCGGCCCAAGGCGACGGCACGTCGGAGGAGGACCAGCGCGCATGGACGATCTCACCAGGGCGATCGTAGATTATGCGCGGGGCTTTCGGTCCGACTCGATCACTCCGAAGCTGGTCGAAACGATCGTCGATCATATCGTCGATTCACTTGGGTGCGCCATCGCAAGCCGCAATGAAGTTTCGGCGCGCGTCGCGCGCGAACTGGCGGACGAAGGTGCTGTGGTCGGGAAGGGGGCCTCTGTCATTGGCCTTCCCCGGCTGACCACGCCGGAGCGCGCGGCCATGGCCAATTCCATCGCGATGCGCTGTCTCGATTTCAACGACACCTTCAACGGCCTTAAGACCGGCGGTCATCCAAGCGATATGATGCCGGGTGTGCTGGCCGCAGCAGAGATGGCAAAGCTACCCGGTCGCGCGATGATCGACGGCACCTTCATCGCCTATGAGGTATTCGGCACGCTCGCCGATTATATCCCGTTGCGCGACAACGCGACCGACCAAGGCCCGATCCTGGGGCTGGGGGTCGCGGCGGCGATCTCGTCCATTTGTCGCTTCGATGAAAATCAAGCTGGCAATGCGATTTCGCTGACCATCACTTCAACCATGCCGCTGCGCTCGGCGCGGTCGGGCGAGCTATCGATGTGGAAGGGCGGCTCGACCGGCCATTCGGTCGGCAATGCGGTCCTCATGGCGGCGCTTGCCCAGCGCGGCATGGTAGGACCGCCCGCAGCCTTTCGCGGCGTCGATGGCTTTCTCACCAAGATACCGGTGCCCGTCGATCTTAGCGGGTTGGGCAAGGCGCAACCCGGCGAAACCGTAATCGAGCGGACCGGGATCAAATATTCGCCCGTCGAATGGGGGGCGCAGGCGTCCGTTGAGATGTTCCTCGAACTCGGCAAGCGCGTAAAACCGGACGACATCGAGAGCATCGTCATTTCCGGCAACGAGTTCCTGGTCAAGGAAATCGGCGGCGGGCGCAACGACGCTAAGGAAAAGTGGGATCCTCAGACGCGCGAGACGGCCGATCACAGCCTGCCGTATCTCGTGGCCCGCGCGCTCGTGGACGGCAAGATGACATTGCAGAGTTTCGAGATGGATAAGGTGCTCGATCCCGCCATCCGACCTCTGATGCGCAAGATCAAGGTGCAGCTTCTTGCGGATGTTGAGAAATTCGGTCCGACGCGCCAGCCGGTGGTGGTCGTCGTGACCTTCAAGAATGGACAAAAGATCGAGGAGACATGCGAATACGCGCTCGGCCACGCCATGCGGCCGGCCACGCGCGCCCATCTCGATGCGAAATTCATGGGGCTTGTGGAGCCGGTGACCGGTCGGGGTGCGGCAGAAAAACTTCTGACACAGATTCGACGCCTGCCCACGATGACGGATGTATCCGAATTGACGGCAAGCTTGCGCGCTATTTCGAAGGAGTAAATATCATGCGTTTGAAAACAATGACGGCAGCGGCGGCGTTGCTTTTGACGGGTGCGGCTTTTGTGGCTCCGGCGATGGCGCAAAAGGCGAGCGATACCCTGAAGCTCACGGTGCTCGATCCCTTTCCGATGATCGATCCGTTCTGGGTCCCGGCCAACGAGGCCAATCAATGGAACCGCGAGGTCTTCGGCCGTCTCGTCGTTTACGACGAGTATAAGGGCGAGTTCGTCGGCGAGCTTGCCAAGGCATGGCGCCGTATCGACGACAAGACGCTCGAATTCGATCTGCGCGAAAACATAAATTTCTCGAGCGGCAACCATTTCAGCGCGGAAGACGTCAAATATACGCTCGAATATATCGCCGATCCCAAGGTCAGCATCCGCTTCAAGCAGCGCTACGATTGGGTCGAGAAGGTCGAAATTCTGTCTCCCTACAAAGTGCGCGTTCATGCCAAGGCGGCGCGGCCCGACGATCTAGAGGTCATGGCCTACCGATTCCATATTCTCGACAAGAATATTCACGAGAAGCTTGAGGATAAACAATCCTACGGTCGCACGTCGGCATCCTCGACCGGTGCTTATAAACTCGTCTCGATCGATCATGGCGGCAATATTCGCCTGACGCGCAACGACGAAGCCGTTTCCAAGCTCACGAATATCCGCGCCCCCATCAAGAATATTGTCGGCGTACCGGTTCCCGACCGCCAGACCCAGATTGCGCAGCTTCTGACCGGGGGCGTGCACGTACTTGCCAAGGTGCAGCCAGACCTTCTGGCCGAATTCGCGAACAATCCAAACTTCACCATCACGCCATTCTCGACGCGCCTGTTGGTTTACGTGACGCTCGACGCGGCCGGACGCTCCGACAACAAGATATTCACCGATAAACGGATGCGCGAGGCCTTCATCAAGGCGGTCGATCGCGAAAAGATCATCAAGGCTTTCGTGCCGGGCGCCAACATCGCGGTGCGCCCCGATGCCATCTGTTTCAGCGACAACATCGGGTGCGCCAGTTCGACCAAGCCCTATGCCTATGATCCGGAAGGCGCCAAAAAGTTGTTGGCCGAGGCCGGCAAGCCCGACGGTTTCGAGATGGAGCTGTCGGCCTTCACGCCATACAAGGCGGTCGCCGAAGCCATCGCGGGCGATCTGCGCAGGGTCGGTATCCGCGCCTCGGTGCAGCCGCTGACCATCGCGGTCTATACGAAATTGCGCGGCGACGGGAAGCTGACGGCGTTGGTGGCGGAATATCCCACCTTCTCGCAGCCCAATCTGATCAACATCATGGATGTATTCTTCGGCGCCGACCGCGATTATTCCGGCGATCCGCTGATTAAGAAGGCCTATGACGAGGGCGCTAAGACCCTCGATCTCGCCAAGCGAACCGAGATCTACAAGGCAGCCATGGATCGCGTGAACCAGGAGGCACTCATCATGCCGATCAGCGAGCAGCCCAACCTCTTCATCCACGCGAAGGAGGTCGAGATCAAGCCGGGCCTAACCTCGAAGACCGAGACGCGGCCGGGGGATTATTTCTGGAAATGATCGACGTGTGTCGTCTAGTCGGTGAGCGCTGTTGCGATAGAGGCCAGCGCCTCTGGCCTCACGCTCATTTCGGTATGGCCGAGGCCGGGCAGTATCTTGACCGGTATGCTGGCTCGCTCGCTCCTGAATAAAGGAGCGAATTCGTCGGCGATGAACAGCTCGTCGTTGGAGCCGACCATTACGCGCGTTGGCTTGCGTATGTTTCTGATATCGGCACGGAAATCGGCATGCGCGGCGAAATTCTGCTGCAAACGATAGGAATAGCTCGGTGTCGGGTTTGAGGACGAGGCCGGATTAACCGCGAAGGCGACGACGGCGAGATGTTCGAAGGCATGGATGCCCAACCGGTCCAGGATGGTCAGTCCGATGATCCTGGGGATGAACGGCGTGACCCATCCGCCGGTATTGGGTCGGATTGTCGGTGCGTCGTGCGGCAGAGCGGGCGATACCAAGACGTAACGGTCGAACAAATCGCCGTTGACACCGCCGGCGGTGCGCAGTGCGAAGCCGCCGCCGGAGGAAAATCCCACCAGCACGAGAGTTGCGCCGGGAGATTGCTTGCGCAAGTAAGCCACGAAGTCGGCGAGATCGTCGTCGAGCTGACCGTTGTAAGTGATGTCGCCCGTTGTTCCCGACTCGCCATGGCCGCGCACGTCGAGGGCCTCTACGGTGAATCCAGCGGCTTGAGCCGCCTTGGCCATGGAGTGGAGCGAAGGGCCATTGGATGAAGAGCCATGTACCATGACGGCGATGCGCGCCGGATCTGCGGGATAGGTGCGGAACGTGAGTTGGGCGTCGTCGCGGGCAGGGTACTTGGCCGGGCGCGGCAGATCGGAATAGTCGACTGAGCGGAACGGTGCGCCGATGGAGGCGAGGGGCGGCGACGGGGACTCAGTGCCGAATGCGATCATTCCGGCAAGCACGCAGAGAAGAATAGTGAGGACGCCAAGGCCGATGGCAGGAAATCTGCGCGGAAGCGTCATCGGAAATGTCCAGTTGTGACAGGTTGTGGCGGGAAATAGCGTTGCTTATGATACCGCAAAACCTCGTTGTGGCGGTTAAATATCGGCCGCAAATGAGATTTGCGTATGGTTTCGTGAACGGGAGGCAATCATGCAAACAAAAATCCCCTGTGTGTTGATGCGCGGCGGCACGTCCAAGGGACCGTTCTTCAAGGCGTCCGATCTGCCCGAAGACGAAAAGCTGCGTGAGCAGGTTCTGTTGGCCGCATTGGGCTCGCCGGACGAACGCCAAATCGACGGCGTCGGTGGCGCCGATCCGCTGACCAGTAAGGTCGCCGTCGTCAAACGCTCGACCCGACCCGGCGTCGATCTCGATTACCTGTTCATCCAGGTGATGGTTGAAAAGCCGGTGGCCACCACCAAGCAGAATTGCGGCAATATGCTGGCCGGTGTCGGCCAGTTCGCGATCGAGCAGGGGATGATCACGGCGCGCGGCGACGAAACCACGCTCACCGTCTATATGGAAAACACCGACTCGCTGTGCGATTTGACCTTCCCGACGCCGGGCGGCGTGGTCACCTATGACGGCGCGGCACGCATCGACGGCGTACCCGGCACCTCGGCCTCGGTGATGACCAATTTTCGCGGCACCGAAGGTTCGACCTGCGGAGCACTTCTGCCGACCGGCAATCTCGTCGATGTCGTCAACGGCATCGAAGTGACCCTCGTCGATAACGGCATGCCCTGCGTGATCCTGGAAGCCAAGGCGGTTGGGCGTACCGGATATGAATCCCGCGACGAACTGAACGCCGACGTCGAACTCAAGAAGATCATCGAAGATCTTCGCCTCAAGGTCGGACCGATGATGAATCTCGGCGACGTGAAGGATCTGTCGGTGCCCAAGATGACGCTCGTGGCGCCCGCTCAGAACAGCGGCTCGATCGCCACGCGCTCCTTTATTCCGCACGATTGCCACGCCGCCATCGGAGTCTTTGCCGCCGTATCAGTGGCGACCGCCTGCATCCTGCCGGGCACGACCGCCTCGCGCGTCGCCAAGATCCCCGAAGGCAAGCGCAAGATGTTCTCGGTCGAACATCCGACCGGGGAGATGTCGGTCGAGATGGAATTCGAGGGGCCGGCCAATGCGCCGGTCATCAAGCGCGCCGCCCTGCTGCGCACCGCGCGACGTCTGTTCGAAGGCAATATCCTGGTTCCGTCCTCCGTGTGGGACGGCAAGCAACAGTATCTTTCAAAGGCGGCGGAATAGACCATGCCGGACGAGACGATCCCGACGATCCAGGGCCCCAACCCAAACACGACCAAACCGATGCTGAAATTGCCGGCGCACGCCTGCGACGCGCATTGCCACATCTTCGGGCCGGGCGACAAGTTTCCCTATCATCCAAAGCGCAGCTACACGCCGCCTGATGCGCCGAGGGAAAAGCTACGGGCACTGCACGATCTGCTCGGGTTGGAGCGCGCCGTGATCGTGCAGGCGACCTGTCATGGCGACGACAACGAAGCGATGCTCGATTGCATCGCCTGGGCGCCGGAGCGTTATCGCGGCATCTGCATGGTCAACCCCGATGTCAGCGACACGGAACTGGAACGCCTGCACAAAGGCGGCGTGCGCGGCGCGCGTTTTTCCTTCGCGCGCCATCTGTCGGGCGGCAACAAGCCGGATTTTTCCAAGATCAAAATGGTGTGCGACAAGATGAAGCCGTTCGGCTGGCACGCTGTCATCTATATGGAAGCCGACGACGTGGTCGAAAATGCTGCCGAACTCAGTAAGCTCGGGGTGCCGGTGGTGTTCGACCATATGGCACGAATCCATCCCGATCAGGGCCTTCAGCAAAAGGCGTTTCAGCTGCTGCTCGGGTATCTGAAGAATTCCGACGCCTGGGTGAAAATAACCGGTGCCGAGCGTCTGTCGGTCGCGGGCACGCCGTTCCACGATGTCATCCCCTATGCGCAAGAACTCGTTGCGGCGGCGCCGGACCGCATCCTGTGGGGCACCGACTGGCCGCATCCGAATATCGACGGCTATATGCCAAACGATGCCGATCTCGTCGATCTCTTCGGCCTCTATGTGCCGGACGAGAGCTTGCGCAAGAAGATCCTGGTCGATAATCCGGCGCGGTTGTACGGGTTCGGTGGCTGAGTCCGTCTCGTTTGTTCCGACCTCGGTATGCGATATAGCGGCGAGTGAACGGAAGACGCCCCGGCGCGCGGCGGCGTTCATCGCGTTGCGGTGCGCGAATTGCGCGCGACCAATGGCTGAAGCGTCACGGACGATGAGGGTGCCGCCTGGATTCCCGCATTCGCGGGAATGACGATGAGGTATATGGCTGATAAACTGATGCAGTAGAGTTGCAATCCTATTAGCCGTCATTCCCGCGAAAGCGGGAATCCAGGGATCATGGTTCAACCTTGCGTTTATATATTGGCGAGCGAACGGAACGGCACGCTCTATGTTGGCGTAACCAACGACGTCATTCGACGCATCTGGGAACATAAATCCGATGCCGTCGATGGGTTCACGAAAAAGTATGCGGCTCATCGGCTGGTCTATGCCCAATTCCACGACACCATGCCCAACGCAATTGCGTGCGAAAAGCAAATCAAGAAGTGGCGGCGGGCTTGGAAGCTCGAACTAATCGAGCGCGACAATCCGCAATGGCGCGATCTCTAAGAAGATAGTGACGCGCTGAAATTTGGCCCTTGGATTCCCGCTTTCGTGGGAATGACGGCGAGGGGTATGGTTATCCCGACTCTTACCTTCTGCGGCTCAGCTGGTGAAAACAGTTGATCAACTCCGCATTAGCATCGAACCTTGGTCGGTGCCGATGGCGACCCAACGAGAGTCCGTATGCTCGTCCGACAGTCACAGTTCGCCGCGCAGGCGCTTGCAATGGAATGTGATTCCGATCGCTTCTTCGCGCCTTGGTCCGAGTCGGAAGTTGAAATTATCAAGGACGGCTACGATCTCGACGTCGAAGCCTCTTTCCTCTTTCGCTTCGCGGATTGCTGCCTGTGCCGGGCTTTCACCAGAATCGACAGTTCAGGACACGCATTCCAAGGAACCGGGGTCGTGGTCCTTCCAGTCCGCGCGTTTGAGGAACAGGATGTGGCCCTCATCTTCGATGAGGGCGATGACGACAACGAGAAAGCGCGCCTGTTCGGCCAAGCCTAACCGCGTCCTCTGTACGGCGCGACACCCTGGTCGGGGAGCCATAGGCCTGCGGGCGGCGGGCCGGACTGGTAGAACACATCGATGGGAATGCCGCCGCGCGGATACCAATAGCCACCGATCCTGAGCCACGCGGGCGTGATAGCGGCTTCGATGCGCTTGGCGATGTCGATCGTGCAGGCCTCGTGGAAGGCGGCATGGTTGCGGTAGGAAGCCAGATATTGCTTCAGCGACTTGCTCTCCACGATGGCGCCGTTGGGCACATAGTCGATCACCAGATGGGCGAAGTCCGGCTGTCCGGTCACCGGGCAGAGCGAGGTGAATTCCGGGCAGGTGAAACGGACGAGGTAGGGCGAATCCAGGTGCGGGTTCGGCACATGCTCTAGTACCGCTTCGTCGGGCGAGGCGGGAAGGGGGGCGTGGCGACCGAGTTGGTCGAGGTTCTTGTAATCTGGATCGGTCATGGGGCGGAACCTACTTCGCTCCATGGCTGAACGCAAAAAAATACCGGCCCGACTTACGTCGGACCGGTTGAGTTATGCTCTTGAGGGAAGATTGGAGAGTGCCTGAGCGGCCGTCCAAGCGATGTGACTGGAATCACAAGTCGGCGGAATTTTCATAAAATTCGAAATAAAATTTGAATTACCGGCCAACGGAACGGGAAATACCCAGGAAATCGGCCATTCATGCTCGAAGGGGAGGCTAGATCCTGGGCAGGCCGAGGGCCTGGCGCCCCTGATCGGTCAGTTTGCAGACCAGCCAGTCCGGTTTGATCGGATTGATGAACCAGGGTTCTGCCCAGCCTTGGCGCAGACAGCTATCGACGGTGCGTTTGCTGACACGCTGTCCTTCTTCGTCGAACAGCGGTAATTTGCCGCCGGGCTGGCCTAGCCCTCGCATCAGCCACTTACGTTGCAGTTCCGTTGGTTTCGTCGGTGCTGCCGCCGCCTTCTTGCCAACCGACGCGCCAACGCCGAATTCTTCAGCGCTCATATTCAGCTTCCTCTTCGCTGATGCTTTCCGCATCCTAGGATAAATTGGTTTATCTGTCCAAGCGACGCCGGGAGCCCGTCATGACGCAATCGCTTCTCTACATAACTTGCGCTTCGGAAGACGAGGCGATCAAGATCGGCGAAACGCTCGTTGAGGAGCAATTGGTCGCCTGCGCCAATGTGCTCGGCCGCACCACCTCGATCTTCCGATGGGAGGGCAAAGTGCAGCGGGAACTTGAAGTCGCGTTGATCCTGAAAACGCGGAGCGAACTTGTGCCCGAGGCTACGGCGCGGGTGAAGGCCCTGCATGGTTATACGGTGCCCTGCGTCGTTGCCGTGCCGATCACCGGCGGGAACGTAGATTTCCTGAATTGGATCGATCGGGAAACGGCCGGCGCTAGGTAACGACCAAATTTCAGTCGCGCAGCGCCGGATAGGTGACGCTCGCCACTGCCTGCGCGGCGATACCTTCGCTACGTCCGAGAAAACCGAGCTTCTCGGTGGTCTTGCCTTTGATATTCACGCGGCCAAGCGGAATGCCCAATATCTCGGCGACGCGCGCGCGCATGGTTTCGCGGTGGGGACCGACCTTCGGCGTCTCGCAGATGATGGTGATGTCGAGATTTTCGATGCGCCCGCCGTCGGCCGCGATCATGTCGCCGGCGGCTTTCAGGAAGATATCCGAGGCGGCGCCGCGCCATTTCGCATCGCTCGGCGGAAAATAGACGCCGATATCGCCCTTGCCGGCGGCGCCGAGCAAAGCATCGGTGAGCGCATGCAGCCCGACATCGGCATCGGAATGTCCGGCCAGCTTGTGCGTGTGCGGGATCGCCACACCGCAGATCATTGCGGTATCGCCCTCTTCGAAGGCATGGACATCGAAACCGGTTCCGACCCGCGTGATCCAGCTTGGCGGGTTCAGTATGCGTTCGGCGCGCTCCATATCGTCCGGTCCCGTGATTTTGAAATTGCTTTCGCTGCCGGCGACCAGAGCGACGGCAAGCCCGGCGGCCTCGGCGACGGCGGCATCGTCAGTCAGCACCGAGCCGGCAGCGGCGCGGTGGGCGGCTAATAAGGGTGCGAAGGGAAATCCCTGTGGCGTTTGCGCGCGCCATAACCCGGCACGGTCGACCGTCGCCTTTACCTGTCCGCCGTCCGCGCGTTTCAAGGTATCGGCGACCGGAAGTGCGGGCAGGGCGCCGGTGTCTTCCGTGACCGCGTCGATGACGGCGGAGATCACGCTCGCCGCGACGAAGGGGCGGACCGCATCGTGGATGAGCACCTTGGACGGCGCGCCCATGTCCTGCAGCCGCAAGAGCCCGTTGCGCACCGAATCCTGGCGTTCGGCACCACCCATCACGGGGGCCGGAAGATTGAGGCCGGCGACGGCGTCTTCGTAGAGCGCGATATCGTCGGGATGGATGACCACGATGACTGTCGAGATTCGCGGATGGGCGAGGAAGTGCCGCGCGGTATGGCGCAGCACGGCTTGCCCGCCGATTTTCGCATATTGCTTCGGCAGCGGCCCGCCGACGCGATGCCCGCGTCCGGCTGCGACCAGTAGGGCCGCGCAATCTGACATCAACTTAAACCCCAAAGGCTTTCCCGATTCGAGAATCAAGCTAGAATAGCCTCGTTCGCATGCCAAGCGCGGTGTTGATGTGTCACCGCGCGAAGCCAGCGGCCGAACCTCTCAAACATAGTTGGATTGCGATGGAATTGACACTCCTCCGGCTCGCCGCCCTGATTTCGCTCGTGCCGGCCGCGCTGACGCTGTTTCGCAAGCCCGCCAAGCGCGACACCGTATTTTGGTCGACGCTGGTGGTCGCGTTCGCGGGTACGATGGCCTTGGTGGTGGTGCGCCAATCGGATGGCTGGAGCACCGGGATTTCGTCGGCGCTGTGGCTGACGATCGTCGCGTGTCTGCTCTTTTTCCTGATCTTATCGGCGGCGACGCACGAGGCGTGGCGGCTCACGCCGCTGTTGATGCCGTATCTGATCGTGCTGGCCGTTTTGGCGACGGTCTGGGACCAGGCGCCGGAACGCCCGCTGAATCCGACCGCCCCGCTGGCCTGGATCGGCACGCACATCGTGGTTTCCGTCGCGACTTACGGCCTCATTACGCTTTCGGCGGTGGCGGCACTTGCCGCCTGTCTTCAGGGCCGTGCCCTCAAGGCGAAGATCTATTCGCCCTTTGCCAAGCTGCTGCCGTCGTTGACCGATAGTGAATCCCTGATGATGCGGCTTCTTGCGATCAGCGAAGCGGTGTTGGCAGCCGGTCTGATGACCGGCGTTGCGACCTATTATATGGAGACAGGCCGGTTCTTATTGATCGACCATAAAACGCTTTTCACGGCCTCGGTCTTCGTCGTGGTCGGTATGCTGCTGCTCGCCCATGCCCGATGGGGCGTGCGCGGCCGGGCTGCCGTTCAGGCGGTTTTGCTCGCCTATCTTTTGCTCACCCTCGGATATCCGGGCGTCAAATTCGTGACCGACATCATTCTTGGGCCCGCCTTCTAGTTATTTTGCACCAGTCTCTTCAAAGGGTTTGTATTGCGCGCTAATATGCCTATAAATTGGGCATCAACTGGTGTGGAGCATACAGGCGTGAGCCTGAAAATCGGGCAAATTTCATTGGACAATCGGGTGATCCTCGCGCCTATGTCAGGCGTGACGGATATGCCTTATCGGCGTCTCGCCAAGCGTTACGGCGCGGGGTTGGTGATCTCTGAGATGATCGCATCTCAGGCGATGATTCACGCCAATCGCAAGACGATGAAGATGGCGAGCAACTGCGCCGAGGAATTCCCGATGTCGGTCCAGCTTGCCGGCTGCGAGCCCGAGATGATGGCCGAAGCCGCACGCCTCAATGCTGACCGGGGTGCCGCGATTATCGATATCAACATGGGCTGCCCGGTCAAAAAGGTCACCAACGGGCATGCCGGCTCGTCCCTGATGCGCGACGAAAAGCTGGCCGGCGCCTTGATCGAGGCGACCGTGAAGGCGGTCGATCTGCCGGTTACCTTGAAAATGCGCACGGGTTGGGATCTCGACAACCGCAATGCGCCGACGTTGGCGCGCATCGCGGAACAGGCGGGCGTGAAAATGATCACGATCCATGGCCGTACCCGGCAGCAATTCTACAACGGCCGCGCGGATTGGGCCTTCATCCGGCGCGTCAAGGAAGCGGTTTCGATTCCCGTCGTCGGCAATGGCGACGTGACGACAGTGGAGGATGCGGCAACGCTGCTGGAACAATCCGGCGCGGATGCGGTCATGGTCGGTCGCGGCAGCTATGGGCGGCCGTGGTTCCTGGGCCAGGTCAGGGCGTATCTGGAAAACGGTCAGCGCCTGGCAGCGCCGCCGCTCAGCGAACAATTGGGCATCGTACTCGAACATTACGAAGCCATGCTCGAACATTACGGCGTCGAAGGCGGACTCAGGATCGCGCGCAAGCATCTGGCTTGGTATTCCAAGGGATTGCCGGGCTCGGCCGAATTCCGCTCGCTGGTCATGCGGCTGGACGATGTCGCCGCGGTCAAACGCGCGGTGAAGGATTTTTACGAGCCGTTGTTGGAACGACAGGCCGCCTGAGTCCTTATGAGCATCAAACCCATCCGCCTATTTGATGCGCCGTCACCCTCGGTGGATACAGAAAGCATTTTGGGGGCGCTCGAATGCTCCATCGTAGCAGTCGATGCCGATGGCTCGGTGTCATTCGTGAACGATTCCGCGCAGCGCTTTTTCGCAGCGAGCGCATCGCAACTGTGCGGCAATCCGATCGATAATTTGGTTCCGCGCGATAGCCCAATCATTGCCTTGATTCGCCAAGCCCAGCGCCGAGGCGTGGGAGTATCGGAATATGGGTTGGTGCTCGACACGCCGCGCACACGAACCCAATTGGTCAATGTGCAGGTGTCGCCGCTCAACGATCGTCCTGGCAGCGTCGTTGTTGCTATTTTCGAACGCAACATCGCTGACAAGATCGATCGTCAGCTCAACCATCGCAATGCCGCGCGCTCGGTTAGCGCGATGGCTGCCATGCTGGCTCACGAGGTCAAGAATCCGCTTTCGGGCATTCGCGGTGCTGCGCAACTGCTCGAAGGTTCGGTCGATGGCGAAGACGTCAATCTGACCCGCCTTATTTGCGACGAAACCGACCGTATCTGCGCGCTCGTCGATCGCATGGACGTGTTTTCCGATCAGCGTCCGCTTGAACGCGGCGCGGTCAACATCCACGTCGTTCTGGAACGCGTGAAGCGGCTTGCTCAAAACGGCTTTGCGAAGCACGTCACGATTATCGAGAATTACGATCCGTCATTGCCGTCGGTCGATGGCAACCGAGACCAGCTCGTTCAGATTTTCCTGAACCTGGTCAAGAACGCCGCCGAGGCAGCGCCCATCAAGGGTGGCGAGATCGTTTTGACGACGTCTTATCAGCATGGTGTTCGCTTCGCCATTCCGGGCTCCACGGCGTTGACTCAATTGCCGCTCGTGGTGTCGATCCAGGACAACGGGCCCGGCATTCCTGAAGGGCTGCAAAACCATCTGTTCGATGCCTTCGTGACCACCAAGGCGAAGGGGAGCGGGCTTGGCCTGGCGCTCGTCGCAAAGATGGTCGACGACCACGGTGGAATTATCGAGTTCGATAGCCAGCCTGGACGAACTGCATTTCGCGTCATGCTCCCAATGGCGCGTGGCGAACCAATCGAGGACGTGATTTGAGCGGAGAAACTATTCTAGTTGCAGACGACGATGCGGCGATCCGTACAGTGTTGAATCAGGCGTTGAGCCGGGCCGGCTTCGAGGTGCGGACGACCGGCAATGCCGCGACGCTATGGAAATGGGTGAGCAACGGCGAGGGCAACCTTGTCATTACCGACGTCATCATGCCGGACGAAAACGGTCTCGATCTGATTCCGCGCATCAAGAAAATCCGTCCTGAAATTCACGTCATCGTTATGAGCGCGCAGAACACGCTGATGACGGCGGTGAATGCCACGCAGCGCGGCGCGTTCGAATATCTGCCGAAGCCGTTCGATTTGAACGAACTGATCAACGTGGTCAAACGTGCGTTGTCTTCGACGGCAGATGTGGTGCGTGCCGACGACGGAACGCGCGAGGAGGCACTTCCGCTAATCGGCCGTTCGCAGGCGATGCAAGACGTCTATCGGTCGCTTGCGCGCCTGATGAACACTGATCTGACGGTGTTGATCACGGGTGAATCGGGCACAGGCAAGGAATTAGCCGCGCGTGCTCTTCACGATTACGGGCGGCGCAAGAACCGTCCGTTCGTTGCGATCAATATGGCGGCGATCCCGCGCGAGTTGATCGAAAGCGAATTGTTCGGTCACGAGAAGGGGTCGTTTACCGGGGCCACGGCGCGCGCCCACGGCCGTTTCGAACAGGCCGAAGGCGGCACACTGTTTCTCGACGAGATTGGCGACATGCCGCCCGACGCGCAGACACGTCTGCTGCGCGTCCTGCAGGAAGGCGAATACACGACGGTCGGCGGGCGCACCTCGATTAAGACCAACGTGCGCATCATCGCCGCGACGCATCGCGATCTCACCCAACTGATCCGCCAAGGGCTGTTCCGCGAAGATCTTTATTATCGCTTGAACGTCGTGCCGATCCGCATGCCGCCTTTGCGCGAACGCAGGCAGGACATTCCGGACCTTGTCCGCCGCTTCCTCGCGCAATGCACCGACGAAGGCTTGCCGTGGAAGATTCTCGATGAGGGGGCGTTGGAGCGGCTCAAGGAATATTCATGGCCGGGCAACGTACGCGAGCTTGAGAATTTTGTCCGCCGTCTGGCGGCGCTATATTCGCAGGAAACGATCGGCGTCGATGCGATCGAGGCTGAGCTGGTCGGCGGCACCGTTGCCGAGCCGCCGACGCTTACGGGCAACGGGATCTCGGACGCGGTGGAACCTCATCTGCGCGAATACTTCTCCGCGCATGGGACCGGATTGCCGCCGCCGGGGCTCTATGAACGGGTCTTGCGCGAGGTCGAACGTCCGCTGATTTCGCTTACCTTGTCGGCAACGCGGGGCAATCAGCTGCGCGCGGCGCATTTGCTTGGATTGAATCGCAATACGCTGCGCAAGAAAATTCGCGATCTCGGCATTCCGGTCATGCGGACGCCGAAGTGACGGACGGCCCGAACCGCGCCATTCGGGAACGGATATGGAAAAAAGCAAAAACGTGGATATAGCTGCGGCGAGCGAGACTCCTGCAGTGTCCGAAACACGCCGCGGGATTAGCGCGAGCCGTATTGCCGCGTTCGTCGTCGGTTTCGCCTTGTTGACCGCTGTTTCGGCGACGATCGCGCTTATGGCAGATTTGACGCCGCGCGCTGCGGATGTTGCGACCGTCATCACGTTGCTCAATATCGATATCGGGCTCGCCGTGGCGCTCGCCGTCATCCTGGCGCGGCGCATACTCGGCGAATGGATGGAGCGTCAGTTCGGCTCGGCAGGTTCCAAACTGCATTTCCGCATGGTCTTGTCGTTCAGCCTTGTCGCGGTCATTCCGGCGATCCTGGTCGCCGTGTTTTCCGGCGTATTCCTGAATTTCGGTATCGAGGCGTGGTTTGGGGACCGTGTCCGCACCGCGGTCGAGGAATCGCGCGACGTTGCCCAATTGTATTTGCGCGAACATCAACAGAATATCCGCGCCGATGCGCTCGCCATGGCCAACGACATTAACCGCCAGGCCGCGAGTTTGCGCCAAAGTGCACGATTGCTCGCCGAATTCATGACGACCCAGGCGCTGGTGCGCGAACTGCCCGAGGCAGTCATTGTTGACAGCAGCGGCCGATTGATCGCCCAATCGGGTCTGAGCTTTTCCCTGTTCTTCGATTTCACGACCGACAATTTCTTGCGCCAGATGCTATCGAGCACGCCCGGCGAAGTGCAGATCATCAGCAATCAGGACGACGAGCGTATACGCGCAGGGGTAAAGCTAGAAGCCTATGTCGATGCCTACCTGTTGGTCGGGCGTTTCGTGGATGCCAGCGTGCTCGAGCATATTTCGCGTACACGGGGTGCGGCGTCCCAATATGCGGAAATCCAAAGTAGCCGTGAACGCCTTCAGGTTCGCTTCCTGGCGGTGTTCGGTGTTGTCGCGCTCTTAATGTTTTTGATCGCTGCTTGGGTCGGCTGGAACCTTGCCAATCGTTTGGCCAGTCCAATCGGAAAATTGATCGATGCGGCCGAGCGCGTCCGTCGCGGCGATCTGACGGCAAGCGTTGAGGACGCGCGCGGTGAGAAGAGTGAGGTCGGCACGCTGATCCGAGCCTTCAATCGGATGACCGAGCAGATCGACAATCAACAGCGAGGGCTGATCGAAGCCAATCGCCAACTCGACGAGCGTCGTCGCTTTACCGAAACCGTGCTGACGGGCGTTTCGGCGGGCGTTATCGGTCTCGACGCCGCTGGAAATATCCATCTGGCCAATCGCTCAGCATCCGACTTGGTGGACGCCGATCTTTTGGCTCGCAATTCGGAACCCCTCGAAGATGTCGTGCCGGAAATGGCGGCACTCCTTGCCCAGGTAAAGGCCGCGCCCCATCGGACCTTCTCCGGCGAAGTGATGGTGTCTCGCGGTGGGCGTCAGCGCACTCTGGTTGTCTCTATCGCGGCCGAACGTGCGGACGATGAAATCGTCGGCTTTGTTATTACTTGCGACGACGTCACCGAGCTTTTGTCCGCTCAACGCAAGGCTGCATGGGCGGACGTTGCTCGGCGTATCGCGCATGAAATCAAAAACCCGCTGACGCCAATCCAACTGGCGGCGGAACGCCTCAAGCGACGTTATGCCAAGGAAATCAAAACCGATCCTGAGACATTCAATATCTGTACCGATACGATCATTCGACAGGTCGAGGAAATCGGCCGTATGGTCGATGAGTTTTCCGCCTTCGCGCGGATGCCGCGTCCCGATCTCAAACAGATCGATTTGAACGAGCTTGTCCGCCAGGCGATTTTTCTGGAGCGCAATCGATATCCCGATATTATCTATGAGGAAAATTTGTCCGATACGCCCGTTCAGGTGCGTTGCGATCGTCAGCAGATCGGGCGAGCTTTGACCAATATCCTTAAAAACGCCGCTGAATCAATTGAGGGACATCGAGAGAAAAATTCCCCGAAATCCAGTGTTTCGCCTGGTAAAATTTCCCTCAAATTGACAGTTGACGAGGATGGTCCGCGGGTCGAAATTGTAGACAACGGCGGCGGGTTTCCACCCGAACTACTTGATCGGATCACGGAGCCCTATGTTACCACCCGAGAACGCGGAACGGGTCTCGGGCTGGCCATCGCCAAGAAAATCATGGAAGACCATGACGGCGAATTGATGCTCGGCAATAATGACACCGAAGGTGCGACGGTCATCCTCATGTTCTACAAAGCTGGATCAGCCGCCACGTCTTCGCGAGCGAATCAAGATGCTTCCACTGGGGTAGCCGTGCATGGCGCATGAAATCCTCATCGTTGACGACGAGGCCGATATCCGCGTCCTCACCGCCGGGATATTGCAGGATGAGGGCTATCAGACGCGCGAAGCCGCGAACAGCGATCAGGCTTTGGCCGAAATCGCCGCGCGCCGGCCTAATCTCGTTTTGCTTGATATTTGGCTGGAGGGCAGCAAGCTCGACGGAATGCAAATCTTGGAGGCTTTGAGCCAAGAGCATCCGAGCGTGCCGATCGTCATGATGAGCGGCCATGGCAATATCGAGACGGCGGTAAGCGCGATCAATCTTGGCGCTCACGATTTTATCGAGAAGCCGTTCAACTCCGACCGAGTTCTCCTGGCCGTACGGCGCACGATCGAGGCGGCCCGCCTCAAGCGTGAGAATGAGGAATTGCGGCTTCGCGTCGGCGGCGATGCCGAGCTGGTCGGCGGATCTCACGAAATCGTTACCTTGCGACAATCGATCAACAAGGTTGCGCCGACGAACAGCCGCGTCCTGATCACAGGTCCCGCAGGAGCCGGGAAGGATGTGGTTGCTCGTCTGTTGCATAAGCAATCGAGCCGCGCCAACGGTACCTTTATATCCCTGAATTGCGCCACGATGCAGCCGGACGGTTTCGAGGCGAGTCTGTTCGGCGTCGAGGCGTCCGCGAATGGCGGCGGAGGCCCGCGCGTGGTCGGGCTGTTCGAACAGGCGCACAATGGGACGTTGTTTCTCGACGAAGTCGCCGATATGCCGCTTGAAACCCAAGGCAAGATCGTACGCGTGCTGCAGGACCAAACGTTCCAGCGCGTCGGCGGATCGCTCCGGGTCGAGGTCGATGTGCGGGTTCTGGCGTCGTCGTCGCGCAATCTTCATTTAGAAATGTCGGAGGGGCGCTTTCGCGAGGATTTGTTCTATCGCCTGAGCGTCGTGCCGCTTTTGGTGCCGCCGCTTCGCGAATATCGCGAGGATATTCCCGCCCTGGTGACACATTTCGTGACACAGATGTCGAAAACCAGCGGCCAGCCGCCGCGGCGCTTTTCGGAAGATGCCTTGGCACGGCTGCAATCCTACGAATGGCCCGGCAATGTGCGTGAATTGCGCAATGTGGTGGAGCGCGTGTTGATCATGGCACCGGGGAGCGAGAACGACGCCGTCCGCGCCGATATGGTGCCGGCGGAGATTTCTTCGGCGGTGCCGATCGCCTCCGTGAATACCAATAATGCGGAGGTCATGGGTTTGCCGCTACGCGAGGCGCGCGAGATTTTCGAGCGCGAGTATCTCATCGCCCAGGTCACGCGGTTTGGCGGCAATATTTCGCGGACAGCCGAATTTGTCGGAATGGAGCGTTCCGCGTTGCATCGCAAACTCAAGTCGCTCGGCGTCCAGTCCGATGAACGTCCCCGCACGGGCGCGGACTAGTCATGAAGGTCATCATCTGCGGCGCGGGGCAGGTCGGATTTTCGATTGCCCGCTATCTGGCGCAAGAAGGAAATGACGTCACCGTCATTGATAATTCGCCTGATCTGGCACGTAAGATTGCCAACACCTTGGACGTCAAATCCGTCGTCGGGCATGCATCGCACCCGGCCGTTCTCGAAATGGCCGGGGCCAATGACGCAGAAATGCTGATCGCGGTGACCCATGCCGACGAAGTCAACATGATTGCCTGTCAGGTTGGGCATACTTTGTTCAATATCACGACCAAGATCGCCCGCATTAGACAGCAGGGTTATCTCGAATCGCAATGGGCGAACCTCTATACGCGCGATGGGGTGCCGATTGATGTCTTGATTTCGCCAGAGCGCGAGATCGCGCGCGCGATTGCGCGCCGCCTCGAGGTGCCCGGAACCTTCGATCTGATCAGTCTGGTGGACGACAAGGTTAAATTGGTCGGTGTGCGCATCTTCGAGAGTTGCCCGGTCATCAAGACGCCGATGCGACAACTCACCCAATTGTTTCCCGATCTCAATGTCGTGGTGGTCGGCATCGTGCGCGGGGATAATTCGTTCATCCCCGAGGGTGACGACCAGCTGGAAGCAGGAGACGAGATCTACTTCGTTGTAGATACGAAACATCTCAAACGCGCGCTTGCTGCCTTCGGCCATGAGGAGCACGAGGCGCACCGGATCGTCGTTTTCGGCGGTGGAAATATCGGCGAGTTCCTGGTCAAACAGATCGAGCAGGAACATCCCAAAGTGAACCTCAAGGTCGTAGAATTCGACAAGGCGCGAGCGGAAATCGTGGCGCGTAGTCTCAAGCGCTCGGTGGTGTTGCAAGGTAGCGTGCTTGACGGAGAAATCCTCGATCAAGCTAATGTCGCGGCGGCGGAAACCGTCGTGGCTGTTACAAATGACGATGAGACCAATATCCTTGCTTCGCTTCTAGCGAAGAAAAAAGGCTGTGGCCGGGTTATCACGCTGGTCAACAACGAATCTTATATTCCGTTGATGCCTACGCTCGGCATCGACGTTCTGGTCGGGCCGCGCGCCATCACGGTTTCATCGATCCTGCACCATGTTCGGCGCGGCCGCATTCATTCGGTTCATACATTGCGCGACGGGTTTGGCGAATTGATCGAGGCCGATGCGATCGAAACCTCGGGCATCGTCGGCAAGCCGTTGCAGGAAGCGGAACTGCCGGACGGCGTTATCATCGGGGCGGTCGTGCGCAACGGCGAGGTCATCGTGCCGCGCGGCACGACGGTGATCGAGGAAGACGATCGCGTCGTCCTGTTCGCCAGGCCCGATGCCGTGCGCCAGGTCGAGAAGATGTTCTCGGTTCGGCTGGAATATTTTTGATGACCAAGATTAATGTTGCCCTCATGCAGAGCCTGTCGAAGCACGAGGGCCGCCTCATCCTTCGAAAAGCTCAGGATGAGGTATCTTCGTTATGACCGGCATTTCCTATGTCGATGGCCGTTACGTGTCCCATGCCGAAGCATTCGTACATATGGAGGACCGCGGCTATCAGTTCGCCGACGGCGTTTACGAGGTGATCGCGGTTTACGGCGGCAAGCTTGTAGACGAGGCATCGCACCTCGATCGGCTAGAGCGTTCACTGTCCGAAGTTGGTATCGCGTTTCCCGGTTCGCGCGCTTCTTTGGGTATCGTCTTGCGCGAAATGATGCGCCGCAACCGGCTGAAGCACGGCAGCCTTTATCTTCAGGTGACGCGCGGCGTCGCGCGTCGCGACCACGCTTATGTCGATGCGATGCGCCCGGTACTGACGGTGGCCGTGCGACGCGCCACGCCGCCGTTGCGCTCGGCCTCGCTGGCCGGTTATCGAGTCATTTCCATCCCGGACATTCGCTGGAAACGCTGCGACATCAAAAGCGTCGGCTTGTTGCCCAATATTCTTGGCAAGAAGCAGGCGATGCGCGCTGGCGCGGCCGAGGCCTGGATGATCGACGAAGCCGGCATGGTGACGGAGGGTACGACGTCCAATGCCTGGATCGTCACCGCCACGGGAGAATTGGTCACGCGATATCTCGATGAGGGCATATTGCCCGGGGTCACCCGTCGCGCGCTGATTGGATTCGCCGAACGTGCGCAAATGCCCGTGGTGCAGCGCGCCTTTTCGCTGGCCGAGGCGAAGACGGCGCGAGAAGCGTTCTATACCAGTGCGACGGCGATTTTGCGCCCGGTGATCCAGATCGACGAAACCAAGATCGGCGATGGCGTTGTCGGCCCAGTCGCGCGCCGTCTCGTCGATGCCTATTTCGACGCGCTTGAGACGGTATGACGCGGCCAAGTGCGATCCTCTTCGACTGGGACAATACCCTGATCGACAGTTGGCCTGCGATCCATTCGGCGACGAATGCCGTCATGGCGGCGATGGGGCATCCGCCGTGGACATTCGAGGAGACGAAGATGCGCGTGCGCAAATCGCTCCGCGACACCTTTCCGGTCATGTTCGGCGATCGGTGGGAGGAGGCGCGCGAGGTCTATTACGGTCATTTCCGCGCCCATCATTTGGAAGATCTGCGCGCCATGCCGGGTGCGGGCGATATGATCGCGGCGCTCAGCCGGTCGGGTTTTTATCTCGGCGTCGTCAGCAACAAGGATGGTGCGTTGTTGCGCGCCGAGGTCGGCCATCTCGGTTGGGATCGCTATTTCGGAGCACTTGTCGGCGCCGGCGATGCGACACGCGATAAGCCCGCCCGCGATCCCATCGATTTGGCACTCAAGCCGTCGCATTTGCCCGCTAAAGCCGGCATTTGGTATGTCGGTGACACGAACATCGATATGGAATGCGCCCATGCAGGCGCTTGCGTACCGGTCTTGTTGCGCGAGGCACCGACGACGCCGGGCGAGTTCGATGCGCATCCGCCGCAGCACACCTTCGCTTTTCCGGCCGAATTGCTGGGTTTTCTCGCCGTTCTGTGACGAAAACTGGCCTTTAAATAGGTTCTTATGAATGTAATACTCTACGGGTGAAAAAGATTGCACGCGGTGGAACGGCTACGTTCGCAGATCGCCGTTAAAAAGACGAACTAGGGGCATACCCATGTCAGAAAAATCACAAAACGTTCAAGACGTGTTCCTCAACTATGTCCGCAAGAACAAGAATCCTGTGACCGTATTTTTGGTCAACGGCGTCAAGCTTCAGGGGATCATTACGTGGTTCGATAATTTTTCGGTGCTTCTGCGCCGCGACGGCCACACGCAATTGGTTTACAAGCACGCCATCTCGACGGTGATGCCATCCGGGCCGATTTCACTCTTTGAGCCCGAGAAGAAAGACGACGAAGAAGCCACCGCCTAGTACGGATAGTACCCAGGACTATCGCGCCCGGCCGACAACCGGCCGCGCCGCCGTATTTCACCCGGATTTACGGTCTTCACGTGGTGCCCGCCGCGATTCTTCCGCACGCCTGGACGAAGCGGTCGGTTTGGCGGAGGCGATCGATCTCGATATACGCTTGGCCGAGGTCGTTGGGATTTCGCGCCTGCGTCCAGGCACCTATTTCGGCTCGGGCGCGGTCGAGCGGCTGGGCGAAGCGATTGCTGAAGCCGAGATCTATGTGGCCGTGGTCGATGCGGGGCTGAGCCCGGTCCAGCAACAGAACCTGGAACGCGCGTGGAAGTGCAAGGTGATCGACCGCACCGGCTTGATCCTTGAAATCTTCGGCGCGCGCGCGCGGACCCGCGAAGGCACGATGCAGGTCGAACTGGCGGCGTTGACCTATCAGCGCTCTCGTCTCGTGCGCGCCTGGACGCATCTTGAGCGCCAGCGCGGCGGCGTCGGCTTCCTCGGCGGTCCCGGCGAAAGCCAGATCGAATCCGACCGGCGCGCTATCGACGAGCGTATATTGTCGCTCAAGCGCGACCTAGCGGAAGTGCGCCGCACCCGCGATCTGCATCGACGCGCCCGGCGCCGCGATGCCCATGCGACGATCGCGCTTGTCGGCTATACCAATGCCGGCAAGTCGACGCTGTTCAATCGCCTGACCGAGGCAAAGGTCGAAGCGCGCGATCAGCTTTTCGCAACCCTCGATCCGACCATGCGGGGATTCGTTCTGCCGTCCGGGCGGACCGCGATCCTGTCCGATACGGTGGGGTTCGTCTCCGATCTTCCGCACGAGTTGGTCGAGGCCTTCCAAGCGACGCTCGAAGAGGTCAAGGAAGCCGATCTGCTGGTTCATGTGCGCGACGCCGCCCATCCTGATAGCGACGCACAGAAGCGCGATGTCGAGGACGTGCTGGCCCAACTTCGCCCGGCTGAGGACGACAATCCGCCGCCGATGATCGAGGTGCTGAACAAGGCCGATCTATTGTCGCCGGAGACGCGCGAGATACTCGCCAATCGCGTCGAGCGCGGCAACGAAGAGGCGATCCTCGTGTCGGCCGAGTCCGGTGAGGGGCTCGATGTGCTGGCCCAACGCTTCGACGATATCCTCGGCCGGCGCCGCCGCACCGTCGAATTGCAGATCCCGTGGAGCGAAGGGGCCGTGCTGACGCGCGTCTATGAACGCGGCGAGGTCGTCGAGCGTCGCGATACCGGAGACTATGTCGAACTCTCGGTCAGCCTGGAACCCGAAGACGTCGAACGCTTCGCGCGGTTCGCGAAAGGGGATTAATTCCAGTCCGCGTCATGCGCGGGCTTGACCCGCGCATCCATCTTCACTTTGCTACCGAGACCGAAAGCTGGATCGCCGGATCAAGTCCGGCGATGACGGTAGAGTTGGAATGATCGCTTCGCTTATCGTCATCCTGGCGTGTCAACTTGCAGGCGAAGCTCTGGCGCGCGGCTTCGGTCTCGCGGTGCCGGGCCCGGTGATGGGCATGGCGCTGCTGTTCGCCTTGCTGCTGCTGCGCGATCGCGTGTCGCGTCATCTACCGGCGGCGTTGTCGGATGATGCGTTGGTCAGCACGGGGCAGGGGTTGCTCACACATCTTTCGTTGCTGTTCATTCCGGCCGGTGTTGGCGTGGTGCAGAATCTCGGAGTCTTTGCACAATACGGCGTGGCCCTTGGCGTCGCGGTGATTGTTTCCTCACTGTTGGCGCTGTTGGCGACGGTCGGCACTTTCCTGCTGGTCGCACGTCTGATGGAAAGGACGTCCGCGTGATCGGCGACAATCCATTTGCCTTGTGGGTTTATCTCTCACACACGCCGCTGCTATGGCTGACAGTCACGCTCGCCGCCTATTGGGCAGCCGACCGCGTTTCGGTGGCGAGCAATCGGCATCCGCTCGCCAATCCGGTTCTCCATGCGGTGTGGATTATCGGCGCGATCCTGACGCTGACCGGCACCGCCTACCCGACCTATTTCGAGGGCGCCCAGTTCGTCCATTTCCTGCTCGGGCCGGCGACCGTCGCCTTGGCGATCCCGCTTTACGAAAACCGTGCGACCGTGATGAAGGCGTTGGTGCCGATGCTGGCGGCGCTGGTGGTCGGCTCCTTCGTCGCCGTTGTTTCGGCGGTGGGGATCGCACAGCTTTTAGGCGCGCCTGGTCCTGTACTTGCCGCCTTGGCGCCGAAGTCGGTGACCGCCGGCGTCGCCATGGGTATCGGTGAGGCGCTCGGCGGCGATCCGGCCCTGACGGCGGTGCTGGTTATCCTGACCGGTATCGTCGGCGCGATGATCGTCACGCCGCTGATGAACGGCCTTCACATCAAGGACTGGAGGGCGCGAGGGTTCGCCGCCGGCCTTGCCGCGCACGGAATCGGCACGGCGCACGCCTTTCACATAAATCCCCTGGCGGGCACATTCGCAGGCATCGCGCTTGGCTTGAATGCCCTTTTCACCGCAGCCCTGGTACCCCTGGTTTTGGCGCTTTTCGGGCGTTGAGAATTCAATCGTCGCATTCGTCACGGCCGAAATTCCCATGTATGATGGGTTTAACAAAAGCTTCAAATAAAGAAGCGTTACTGAAACGCACCTATAGGGAGTGCAACATGTTCCAAGGTCTCCGGCCTGCGATGGCCACACTCGGACTCTGCGTCGGCCTTGCGGCTTTTCCGGTCGCGGCACAAAAAGCGCAAGACACCATCCGTGTCGCGATCAACGACACCTTCGCGGTGCTCGACGAATATCACTTCGCCTCGGACGAGGCCGGCGCCTTTGATCGCAGCGTCTATCAGCCGTTGCTGACCTATGACGAATACAAAAAACAGTGGGTCGGCATCCTCGCCAAATCGTGGAAACGCATCGACGACAAGACCCTGGAATTCGAGCTGCGCGACGACGCTGTCTTCCATACCGGCAACAAATTCAGCGCCGAGGATGTGAAGGCGACGCTCGAATATCTCGCCGACCCCAAGGTGACGATCCGTTTCAAGGAACGCTACGATTGGGTCGAGCGGGTTGAGATCCTTGATCCCTACAAAGTCCGCATCCATTCCAAGCGTGCCTTTTCGACCGACATGGGCATTCTCGGCTATCGCATGCGCATGCACGATTCCAAATATATGAAGACCCTCAACGACATGGCCGATTACGGCAAGAATCCGAGCGGCACCGGCCATTGGAAGGTCGTCTCGATCGGCCGCAACGAAGGCATGATCGTCGAACGCGTCGACAATTATTGGGACAAGTCGGGTTATTACCCGGCGCCGATCAAACGCGTGCGGGCCGTCTTCGTGCCCGACCGCCAAACCCAGGTCGCGCAGCTTTTGACGGGTAATCTCGACCTGATCCGCAACATCACACAGGATGATCAGACCAATCTCGCCAAGCAGCCGAATATCGGGGTGACGCCGACCAGCAGCAGCATGCTGTTGTATGTGACGCTCGATGCGCTCGGCCGCTCCAAGAACAAGGCGATGACGGACGAGCGGGTTCGTAAGGCCTTCATGATGGCGATCGACCGCAAGCTGATCCAGAAACAGGTTCTTCCCGGCGGCGACATCGCGCTGACTCCAGATACGATCTGCTGGCGCTCGGCGATCGCATGCGAACCGACCACGCAGCCTTATGGCTATAACCCGGCCGAGGCGAAACGTCTGCTGGCCGAAGCAGGCTTCCCGAACGGCTTCGATCTGGTGCTGCACGCGCACGAGCCGGTCAAATACGTGGCCGAGACGATCGCGGGCGAGGTCCGTAAGGTCGGCATCCGCGCCTCGGTCGAAGGATTGCCGAACGCGGCCTATGTGCGCCAGCGCGGCGACGGCGAATTCACCGCCTTCACCGGTTTCTATCCGGCCGGCACGCATCCGGACGCCCAGGTGATGCTGTCCTTCTTCTTCGAATCCAACCGCGATTATTGGAAGGACCCGGTGATCGCCAAGGCCTCCTCCGACGGCGAGATGGAATTCGACGATGCAAAGCGCGGCAAGCTCTATACCGCCGCGCTCGATCGGGTGAATCAGGGGGCCTACATCCTGCCGGTATCGGAATTGCCGATCGTGTGGGCGCACAACAAGGACGTCTTCATCAAGGCGAACCCGCTGACCAAGGCGGTGCCGATCCTCGGCGATTACGGCTGGAAACAATAAGTATCACTCTTGACCGTCATGGCCGGGCTTGTCCCACTGCTGTCCGGTTTAAAATGTACTGAGGCCGCGCAATGCCTTACGGCGGTTATGCTTTTTGCATGCTCGATTCGGACGAGGACTTGCTCCAATGCGTGCCTCATGCCGAGCCTGTCGAAGCATAGGGGGGCCGCTGCCCATCCTTCGACAGGCTCAGGATGAGGATTTCGGGGCAAGCCGAGGCATGACGGCCGATTTAAACCGGACAGCAGTGGGCTTGTCCTGGCCATCCACGGACGAAAGCGCGTCGGCGCGAAAAGACTCGTGGATGCCCGTAACAAGTAAGGGCATGACGGCTCTTTTTAATAACCTGGGTTCTTAACCCTAATCGTTGCGCCCCTGCCGATAGGCGACGCGGAGGAAGGAATCGCGCGCATTGCGTGGGTGCTCGGGGTGCAGAAACATCGCTGTGTCGTTCTTGACGTGGAGCACCTCGCGGATCGCCCGTACGGTATCGTGCTCGATACCGAACGCTTCTTGTATTTTCTGGAGCAGGCCCTGTTCGGATTCGACCACGCGCCCGTCGGCCAGCATGACGTCGAGCGCGTTGACATAGATCGCGACCTTTTGCAGCGGCGCCAGTTTTTCCGCTGCCTCGGTCAGGAAATCGTCGATCGGCGTCGTCTCGGCATAGTCGAAGGCGAACTTCACCAAGGCGGCGAGGCCGGCATCGTTGAGTTCGCCGCGTGTCACCATCTTGCCGAACACGACGATCAGTTCGGCGCGTTCTTCCGCCGGCCGGGAGTGATCCACGTCGACCATATAGGCCAGCGCCACGGCGAGCATTTGTACGGGCGTCATTCGTTTTGGGTCCCACGGGGAGGCAGAATACTCAGGGGTCGCTATCGATATAGGGGAGGGACAGGGGCGGCAAGAGGGACTGATCCGTCCGTCATGTCGCGGCTAAACACTGGACCCGCGTATCCATCTTTCGACTTATCGGGGCCCCACGCTTCAGTCGCGCGAATGGGCCTCCATATAGGAGCGCAGCACCGCGTTCATGCGGCTGAGATGCCCCTTGCCGCGCGCGCGGAACCATTCGAACACGTCGGTATCGACGCGCAGATGGATCGAGGTTTTCGGGCCGGGCAGGACGACGCGTGCGGTGCGCCAGAATTCAGGCTCGACGGCGCGTTCGGGCGCGTCGGCGCGGGTCGCGGTTGCGCCGCGCGCGCGCAGCGCCTTGAGTTCATCCGCCGAGAATTGCGCGGTATCTTTTTCGTTCATTTCGACCGGCCTTCGCCCGCTTACGCCTCGACATATTCGATGATGCTGCTGGGGGCGGGCACGGCGGCGCCGTCCTCCGTCAGCCCTTCGATATGGAAGCGGATGGCCGCGCGGATTTCACGCTCGACGGCGGCGATGGTTGCGCCGGTTGCGACGCAGCCGGGCAGGTCGGGCACATAGGCCGAATAATTGCCCTCGGCCTGTTCGATCACCACCGCGTAGCGCATCAACTTTTGTCCTTCGTCGATTGGACCTGTTTCAGAATGCTGCTCAGCGTGCCCGGCCCGGCATCGTCGGACGGTTTTCCCGCCACCGTCACGCGCCCAGGCTTCGTCGCATGTTTATACTGCCGATGACTGCCGCGTGTCGTCACCAGATACCAACTCCAAGAACGCGCGTGTCCATGATCAATCAAATGATGTCGCGAACCTTCATGTACAATCGCATAGGATATGATAAGAACAATTCAAGAACATTTCCCGCGAAGCGTCAAGGAATTCCGGTAATGACCCTCATCCCGAGCATGTCGAAGGGTGAGGGCGCTATCGACCGCTTTGGGTGGTCCGGCTTGCCGCGCGAAGTGGATTGTCGTTGCGGCCGTGCAACCCAAACGGCAGCATGAGTTGGGGTTTCTTGGGGGATGGAATGATTCCGGATCATGAGACACTTATGCGCCCGGTGCTTGAATGCGCTGCTGCGGGCGAAGCGCGGATCGGCGAAGTCGTCGAAGAACTTGCCGGCAAACTCGGCCTGACCCAGGACGAACGGGATGAATTGCTTCCCAGCGGTAAGCAGACTCGTTTCGCCAACCGTGTTCATTGGGCCAAAAGTTTCCTCAAACAAGCTGGCCTCGTACGGCCGACGAAATGGGCACATTTCGTGATAACCGATCGCGGCAAGGCAGCGTTGGCCCACGGCGCGGCTACGATAGATGTTGCCTATCTCGAACAGTTCCCCGAGTTCCAGGAATTCCGTGCACGCACGAACACCAAGGAAATCGGTGCTCCCGCCGTGCTTGCTCAGGCCGTGATCGAAAGTACCGCGACACCCGATGAAGTGCTGCGCGCGGCACACAAGCAAATCAATGAAGCGCTCGCGGCTGATCTTTTGGACCGTGTACGCCAAGCCCCGCCGGCATTTTTTGAGAATTTAATCGTCGAGCTTCTATTGGCCATGGGCTATGGCGGCACTTCGGAAGATGCCGGGCGCGCCTTAGGCAAGAGCGGGGATGATGGTATCGACGGTGTCATCGATCAGGATGCGTTGGGGTTGGATCAAATTTATCTTCAGGCGAAGCGGTACGCCGATGGAAACAATATCGGGGCCGGGGCTATCCGTGATTTCTTCGGCGCATTGAGTCTCAAGAAGGCACACAAGGGAATTTTTGTTACGACATCGGCTTTTAGCCCGAACGCCATTCAGACCGCCCACGATCTTGGTTCGCGCATTGTCTTGATCGATGGTATTCAGCTTGCGCGATTGATGACGCGCTACAACATCGGCTGTCGTGACGAGCAAATCCTGCATATTAAGAAGATCGACGAGGATTTTTTCGATGCCGGAGCCGGCTGAATGGCGGCGCATCCGCGATGCCGTCGTCGGGTTCCAGAAGCATCTTTACGGGCGGTAGCGCAAGGTTGCGCTTACGACCTCTCAACCTTTTCGGCGAGCCACGCTTTGATGAGCGATTGATAGGGCATGTCGCGCTTGTTGGCCGCGATCTTGATGCGGTCGAGCAGCCCGACCGGAAGCCTGAGCGAAATTGCCGTGGTGGTCGGCTTGAGGTTGGGAAATTCGGCCACGGTCGCGCGGTTCCAATCGACATAGTCGGTTGAATCGTGCGTTTCCCAAAAGGCGCGCTCCTCGGCCTCGCCGCGAAAGCGCGGGACCGGTTTGCGGGGCGTGGCAGGTGCCTTGTCAGCTTTGCGAGGCATAGCGGGTTCGCTCCTTGCGGTTCATGTCGCGGGCCGAGATCACGCGGATTTTGGTTCCGTCTTGCCGGCCACTTTGACGCAGCGTGAAGGCGACGAACAGGTGCCGTCCGGCATCGGTGTGGCCCAATGCCAGAAATCGGGGTTCAGCGGCGCTGTGCGTCACATCGTCCAGCATCAGCAGTGGCCGATTGAAGAAAATCTGCTCCGCCTCGGCCTGAGCAACGTCGTGCTTGTCCTCGCTCTTGCGGCGGTTGCCGTCATCCCACTCGAATCCGTCGATCCGATCGAAATCGATCATAAGTGTGTATTACTATCATATACAAATACATTCAATACGATACGATCGTGGCGAACTTGGCCAAAAATGCCACCCGCCCTGGGCACGAACCGAACAGCGAGTCCGTCGCGCGTTGAGCATTCTGTCCGCGCCCCTTGAACTGCGTGATCCGCGCCGACGGATCGGTTCGAAGATTCTTAATCCATTATATCCTTATAAATAGAATTTAATTCTTTATTTTCAACAGCCGTTCGGCTAGACTGCTCGCCGAGGCTGGCCTTTTGGGCGGGCGACGTCTATCGATCAAGCCCCCCAAAAAAACCTGTCGATGGGGTGTTGAGCTTCGGTAGATCGGATGTCGACAGGATGTAGATGAAATGTCGATCCGATGTCGATCCCGTGTCGATCGAATGGCGATCCGGTGTCGCCCCAATGTCGATCTTGTTTCGCCCTTGAATGGCGGTTTTCCGGGATAAATTTGCGAATTTCAGGTAAATTAAAACGTCGAAACCGCCCTTGGATTGTCGCTTTCTAAGAGTAGAGTGGCGTGCGAGGCCGAGAACGCCGCGCGCCGGGCCATTCGCGGGGACGGAGAATAGTTCGAATCGTGACCGAATCTTCCAAAATCACGTCTTTTAAGGTTCCGGATCCCGCCGCGGTGAGCGAGATCGTGCGCCGCATCGCCGCCGAGGAGATTTTACCGCGCTACGAAAAGCTCGAGCGCCATGAGATCAACGAGAAGGCCGCCGGCGAAATCGTCACCGCCGCCGACATCGCGTCCGAGAAGCGCCTGGAGGCCGAATTGAGCGCGCTGCTGCCGGGCAGCGTTGTGGTCGGCGAGGAGGGCCATGCCGCCGACGCATCGGTGATTGAGCATTTCACGCGTGGCGAGCCGGTATGGATCGTCGATCCGCTCGACGGCACGCGCAACTTCGCCGAGGGACGTCCGATCTTCGCGGTCATCATCGCGCTCGCGGTTGCCGGCGAGACCAAGGCCGGCTGGATCTACGATCCGCTTGCCGACGACATGATCCATGGTGTTTTGGGCGAGGGGGCGTGGGATGCGAAGGGGCGGATTCGCCTCGCGTCGCCTTCCGTGGATGTCGCCGCCATGCGCGGCTCGGTCCCGAAGCGACCGCGCGACCGGCTGGAGGAGATGGGACAGGCCAAGGGCACGCCGGTGCCGCGCGAGATGCTGCGCCACCGTTGCTGCGGCCGCGAATATATGGAACTCATCCGCAGCCAATTGGATTTCGCCATGTATGGGCAGCTCAAGGCCTGGGATCACGCCGCCGGCGTTTTGCTGCACGCCGAGGCCGGCGGGCATAGTGGGCGGGCCGAGGATGGCGGCATCTACCGGCCGGGCGCCATGCAGGAAGGCCGCTATATCCTGGCCGCCGACGAAGCGCGCTGGCGCGAACTGCGCGATTTGCTGGCGGCGGCGCTGGCGTAGGTTTTAATGTCCTCATCCTGAGTTTGTTGATGCCCTCATCCTGAGCTTGTCGAAGGATTGGGGTGCCTCCATGCTTCGACGGGCTCAGCATGAGGTTGATGCTTAAAAATCAGGGGAGAGAACAATCATGCCGCACAACGTTGCCTTCATCGGTCTCGGAGTCATGGGCTATCCGATGGCGGGCCATCTGGCCAAGGCGGGCCACAACGTGACCGTCTATAACCGCACCGCCGCGAAAGCGGAAAAGTGGGCGAAGGAACATGGCGGCAAAAGTGCCAAAACGCCGCGCGAAGCGGCGGCGGGTTCGGAGTTCGTCTTCGTCTGCGTCGGCAACGACGACGATGTGCGGCACGTAGCGCTGGGCGCGGACGGCGCACTTGCCGGCATGGCGAAAGGTGCCACCCTGATCGATCACACCACCGCTTCGGCGAGTTTGGCGGTCGAGTTGGAAACAGCGGCCAAGGCGAAAGGTATCGGCTTTCTCGATGCACCCGTCTCCGGCGGGCAGGCGGGCGCCGAAGGCGGCACGCTCACGGTCATGGTCGGCGGCGAGGCGGGGACGTTCAGTGCAGCGGAGCCTGTGATGAAGGCCTATGGGCGCGCGGTCACCTTGATGGGTGCTTCGGGGGCCGGCCAGCTCACCAAGATTGCCAACCAAATTTGTGTGGCCGGCAATCTTCAGGCGCTCGCCGAGGCGCTCAATTTCGCGACGCGCGCCGGGCTCGACGGCAGCCTCGTTGTCGATGTGATCTCCAAGGGTGCTGCGACCTCGTGGCAGATGGAAAATCGCGGCAAGACCATGGTCGAGGACAAGTTCGATTTCGGCTTCGCCGTCGATTGGATGTGCAAGGATCTCGACATCGCGCTGGCCGAGGGCAAGGCCAAGGGCGTCGCGATGCCGGTCACTGCGATCATCAACCAGTTCTACCGCGAGGTCAGCCAGATGGGCGGCGGGCGCTGGGATACTTCGAGTTTGATTCGGAGATTGCGACGGAAATAAGCGGAACGCGGTTCACTCTCAGCCGTCATGCCCCGACTTGTGTCGCGCGTTCATCGCGCCCGAGGCGCGCATGGCGTCCACGGACGAAAGCGCGATAGCGCGAAAAAACTCGTGGATGGCCGCAACAAGTGCGGCCATGACGATTAAAAAGGAGAAGGGCGTCTTTTAAAACGCCACCTTCATGCGCGGCGAGGGGTCGGTCACCGAATTGAGGCGGAAGCCATAGATGGTGGTGAGCCCGTCCTTGGTCACGCGCTGGGCGTTATGGGCGATGATGCGGGCGTCGGTTTTGACCCGCAGCACGCCTTGGACGTTGAGGCCCATTTCCAGGATGCGCTCGGCATCCTGCTTTTTGACGTATTTGCCGGCGAGGCTGATCGTTCCTTCCTTCTCGTCGTACAGGATCGACAGCATGTTTTCGTTGCGCCGGAAAAAGGTGATCTGCTTGGTCTGGGTCACATCGCCGGAGGTCTGCCAGACGACCTTGAAGGCGCCCTGGCCGAAATAAGAGATTTCCTTGGTGTCGCTGTCGCGTTTGAAATCGTTGATCACGTTAGCGATCTTGGTGTCCTGTTGCTCCTTGGTAAGCTTGTTTTTGCGCATATCGTCGTAGAGTTGCACATCGACGATATAGCCGTCGAAGCTCATCTTGTAGAGGCCGGTGCGCGACAGTTCGATCTCGGCATCGAAACTGCCGGGCAGATAGCACGACGACAGCGCCAGCAAGGCGAACGATGCCAAGGCAATGGATCGCAGGGGGCGCAAAAGGGCGGAGACGGACTGCATGATGGGCGGCATCATACTCTAGTCTTGGCGTCCTGCCACAGCGCTTCCATCTCGGCCAGCGGGGTATCTTCGGCGCGGCGTCCCTCGGCGGCCAAAGTGCGCTCGATATAGGCGAAGCGGCGTTCGAACTTGGCATTGCCCCGGCGCAGCGCGTCTTCGGGTTCGATTCCGAGCTTGCGGGCCAGATTGACGGCCGAGAACAAGACGTCGCCGACTTCTTCGGCCAACGCGGCCGAGGGTGGGGCGTCCGGCACGATTTCGGCGGCCAATTCCTCGATTTCCTCGCGTAATTTGCCGAGGGCGCCGTCGGCGTCGGGCCAGTCGAAGCCGACACGGGCGGCTCGGTTCTGCAGCTTGAAGGCCCGGAGCAGGGCGGGTAGACCGCGCGCGACCCCGGCAATTGCGCTGGCATTGCCCGACGCAGCCCGCTCAGTGGCCTTTTGTTCCTCCCAGGCGCGAGTTTGGGCATCGGCGTTATCGATCCGGATCTCGCCGAAAACATGTGGGTGGCGGCGTTCCATCTTGTCCGCGATCGATTTGGCGACATCGGAGAAGGCAAAATCGCCATTTTCCGACGCCATTTGGGCATGGAAGACGACTTGGAGAAGGAGATCGCCGAGCTCATCGCGCAATGCCGCCATATCCTGGCGCTCGATCGCATCCGCGACCTCGTAGGCTTCCTCGATCGTATAGGGGGCGATGGTCTCGAAGCTCTGTTCGAGGTCCCATGGACAGCCACCCTTGGGGTCGCGCAGGCGGACCATGATGGCCAAAAGTCGCTCGATTTGGGACGCGATTTCTGGGGACATGTGATCCGGGTCGCTCGTTTCAACGTGGTTATAGGACTATAAGATGGTATCCCGCAAAATGGATTCCCAAATATGACCAATTTCCTCGTCAAACCCTTGCTCAGACTCAGTTTTCTGCTCCTGATCGTCCCGGTGATCGGGGGCGCGGCGCAGAGCACCGACGACGAGGTTGTCGGCAAAGTAACGGAACTGTCGGGAAGCGCGGTCGCCATGCAGGATGCCATGCCGCGCGCCCTTAAAAACGGCGCCGATATCAGGATCGGGGACGTGCTTTCGACCGCTCGCGACAGCCGTCTTCAGATCAAAATGGTCGATGAGGCCGAATTTTCGCTCAGTGAACGAAGTGTTTTTGTCGTTCAGGAATATTTTTTGAACCAGGACGGCAAGGATGGAAATGCCGTGATCCGTTTGATGAGCGGCGCGGTGAGGGCGGTCAGCGGCAAGATCGCTCAATTGGATAGCCATCCGTTCCAGATGCGTACCGAAGTAGCTACCATCGGTGTCCGCGGTACGGAATTCTGGGGTGGGTTGCTGGATGGCGTTCATCAATTCGCATTGCTTTCGAAAGGCGCGATCATCGTCGAAAACAAAGCCGGTCGGGTCGAGATCACGACGCCGGGCGATGGCACTTCGGTCATCGGCGAAGCCAGCGCGCCTGTCGCACCGAGCACTTGGGCGCCAGATAAATTGAATCGCGCTTCGGCGATGACGCCGATGAAGCGCTAATTTCTAGAGATCGTTTGGATCGGGTTTAGGGCGGAGCGGAGGCCATGGTTTAGCTTTCCTCTGCCCTTTAAATTATATCAAAGTGTCGCATAATGTATATTATGTATTATTTCTGAGTGAGAAAATAATATGTTTTGAATTAAATGCTTATGATCCATTCCTCACTTAAAATTCTTAGTCGATTTCGAGGATCAATCCGTCAAACGCTGGTCGGATATGCGGCGGCAAAGTCGAGCACAGTGTGGCATAGTCGAGCCGGTTGCTCATATGCGTCAGATAGGCACGCTTCGGCCCCACCCGCTCGATCCATTCGACGGCCTTTGCGACATGGGCATGGGTCGGGTGCTGGGCTGGTCCGAGCGTGCCGACGATCCAGACCTCGACACCTTTGAGCGCTTCGAAGCCTTCCTCCGGCAAATTGACCAGATCGGTCGAATAAGCGAATCGGCCGAAGCGATAGCCGAGCGTCGTCATCCGGCCATGATCTTGTTCGAAGGCGCTGACGGTCAGCGCGCCGATCCGAAAACTTTCTCCAGGCCTGATCGTATTCGGGGTCAGGCACGGCTTATAATAAAACGTGGCCCTGGGGTCGCGGGCACCGAGCGTATAGGCGAACCGCGCCCGAAGCTGATCCCAGGTCGGTGAATCGGTGTAGGCCGGAATATCGGCGTTCATGGCCTCGTTGACGGGCCGTAGATCGTCGATGCCATGGCAATGATCGGCATGGGCATGGGTGAACAAAACGGCATCGAGCCGATTGACACCGGCATTCAGCAATTGGGCCCGCAGGTCCGGCGAGGCATCGATAAGGACACGGGTTGCCCCCTCCTCGACCAAAATAGATGGCCGTAATCTGAGGTTTTTCGGTTCTTTTGGATCCGCGGCACCCCAACCGGAATTGATTGTCGGCGTGCCGCCCGAGCTGCCGCAGCCAAGGATCGTCACGCGCATGAGGTCAGACTGCGGCGGCGGGCGCCTTGGCCCGCGTGAACAAGCGGAAGAAATTGGCGGTGGTCGTGCGAGCCAGACCGGCCGGGCTCAATCCGAATAGTTCGGCCGCACGCTCGGCGGTATGAACGACATAGGCCGGCTCGTTCCTTTTGCCGCGCCTGGGGATCGGGGCCAGAAACGGCGAGTCGGTTTCGACCAAAATCCGCTCTAACGGCAAGCGCGCTACGGTCTCGCGGATGGCTTCGGCGTTCTTGAAGGTGATGATTCCGGATAGCGAGATATAAAAACCTAATTCAATAACGCTTTCAGCGAGTTCTGATCCTGCCGTGAAGCAATGTATGAGGCCGGGAAATGGGCCTTTTTGGTATTCCTCGGTGAGGATTTCGACGGTGCGCGCATCGGCGTCACGGGTATGGACGATCAGCGGCAGGCCGGTTTCCCGCGCTGCGGCGATGTGCGTGCGGAAGTTGATTTCCTGGGCGTCGCGCGGGCTCTTGTCATAATAGAAATCGAGCCCGGTTTCGCCGATCCCGACGACTTTGGGATGTTTGGCCTCGTGCAGCAGGGTTTCCAAGGCGACTGGGGCATCGTCGCCGGAATCGTGCGGATGGACGCCGACGCTACAATAAACGTCGGGATTTGCCTCTGCGATGGCACGAATATCGGGAAATTCGCCCATTCTGGAACAAATGCAGACCATCGTCCCGACGCCGGCGGTCCGGGCGCGGGACAAGACATCTGGCAATTCCTCGATGAGGCCCGGATAATTCAAATGGCAATGACTGTCGACCAGCATCGCCCGACCATATAAGACTTGCCCCCATATGGACAGCAGCGACACCACCGAATTCGATGGACATGGCGGCGATTTGGCTGCCGCCGAAAGGCGTTTCGGAGCCCCACCCGCGCCGGGCTGGCTCGACCTGTCCACCGGGATCAACCCGTTTCCCTACCTGAATGTCGATGTGGCATCGGATGTCTTGCATCTTCTGCCATCTTCAGCTGCGCTAGAGCGCCTCATTGTCGGGGCGCGAAGCTATTACCGAGTGCCGCAGGGTGCGGTAATCACGGCGGCGGCTGGGACCCAGCAGTTCATTCAAGTTCTGCCGCGTCTTCTCTCCGGGGCGACGGTCGCGATCGCTCGTCCGACCTATAGCGAGCATGAATTGGCGTGGCGCCGTGCCGGGCGAACGATTATTACCGGTGGCCTCGCCGATATTGCCGTGGTGGTCAATCCGAACAATCCGGACGGTCGGATCATGACGGGCCTGCCCGAAGCCGGGACCGTCATCGTCGACGAGGCTTTCGGCGATGTCGTCCCTGAAACCAGCGCCGTCGCTTCGACCCCGGGCGGCCGGGTCATCGTACTCAAATCCTTTGGCAAGTTCTTCGGACTGGCCGGTTTGCGCCTCGGATTCTGCGTCAGTTCGGCTGCTTTTGCGCTGAAATTGCTCGAAGAATTGGGACCTTGGGCGGTGTCAGGGCCGGCGCTGGAGATCGGCGCGCGCGCCTTGGGCGACGAAGCCTGGATCGTCGCGACCCGAAAGCGCCTGTTGGAAGCCCGGCAGGATCTGGACCGGGTCCTGGCGGCGGCCGGGTTTGAAATCCTTGGGGGAACCGATTTGTTTCGCCTAGTCGCCTTGCCGGCCGCTCGGTCGATCCACGATCATCTCGGCCGGGCCGGAATCCTGGTGCGTGGCTTTGCCGATCGGCCTACGTGGCTCAGGTTCGGCCTGCCCGGATCGAAGAGCGATCTCGCGCGGCTGGACTCGGCGCTGACCGGTTATGCGCGATCGAGCAGGTGAGCGAAAGATCCGCTGACGGATCCGACGCGGCAACCCATGGCGGCCAGGGATTTACCTTGGGCATCGGAAGCCTGGAACAGTGGTTCTGCGGCGCCGTCCGCCGATCCAGAGGCATAGTGGAATTCGTGACCGCGAAACTCAGCACCGTGCACGCCCAGCGCGCAATCGGTTGCCAGCGTAAGGCGGCGATAGCCGAGATGAAGCCGGGGTGCCGCAAAAGATGAGTCGAGCGGCAAAAGCCCAGCCATCGCGTGGGCCTTGCCGTCGGCGTCGGTGAGCGCGCGTCCCAGAACCATATAGCCTCCGCATTCGCCATAGACGGCGGCTTTACGGCCGGCGGCCGCGCGCAATCCGCTTAGGAACCGGGTATTGCCGGCGATCCGGCCGACATGAAGTTCGGGATAGCCGCCGGGCAGATAGACGGCATCGGCTATCTCGACCGGCCCCTCGTCGGCCAGCGGCGAGAAGAACGAAAGCCGCGCCCCCTGCTCTTCCCAGCCGGTTAAAAGATGAGGGTAGGAAAAGGCGAATGCCTCGTCGCGGGCGACGGCGATCCGGGCGCCGAGCGGCGGTACGGTATCGTTCGAGAGACCGGGAAGACTCCGTCCCGGCCGCGCGAGCTGTTCGATCCGGGCGATATCGACATGGGCCGCGACGATCCGCGACGAGGCCTCGATCCAGCCGTCCAGGTCGTTGTGCTCGCCGGCTTGCCGGAGCCCGAGATGCCGGCTGTCGACGGCCAGGGTCGGATCGCGGGGCAAGAAGCCGAGGATCGGAATGTCGATTCCTTGCATCGCGTTCGTCAGGATCGTGCGGTGCTTATCTCCTCCGCCTCGGTTGAAGATGATTCCGGCGATGGTCACGTCAGGGCGATGATCGCGAAATCCGCGCACCACAGCAGCGGCCGATGCCCCCTGCCCGCGCACATCGACGATCAGCAATACCGGCCACCCGGTCAGTGCCGCGGCATCCGCCGTACTGCCGCTGCCGTCGGCGGCACCGTCGAACAGGCCCATGACGCCCTCGGCCAGGACGAGATCGGCGCCTCGTCCGGCGAAATCGACGAGCCCCGCGACGGTCGAAGGCCGCATCCCCCAGAGGTCGAGATTGGCGGTCGGCCGACCGGTCGCCGCCGCGTGATAGGCCGGATCGATATAGTCCGGTCCGATCTTAAGCGAGGACACCCGCACGCCCCGATTGCGCAGCGCGCGCAGAAGCCCGAGGGTTAGGACGGTTTTGCCGCTCCCCGACGACGGTGCGGCGACAATGAGACCAGACACTTGGCCCGAAGGCGCTTTTTCGCTCATGGGACCCGTATTACAACGGTTGGGCCATGAGCGAAAGCAACCGGACATCGGGCGAACTGAAACGCGGCTGGACCACCGGTGCCTGCGCCACGGCCGCCGCGCGCGCGGCGTTCACGGCACTCGCGACCGGCGAATTCCCCGATCCCGTCGAAATCCTGTTGCCCAAGGGTCAGCGGGTCGGTTTCGCCCTCGATCAACACAAGATCGACGGCGCCACCGCCGAGGCCGCCATCGTCAAGGATGCGGGCGACGATCCGGACGTGACCCATGGCGCGGTGATCCGCGCGCATGTCGAGCGCTTGGCCCCAGGCAGCGGCATCCTGTTCGTGGCCGGCGACGGCGTCGGCACCGTGACCAAGCCCGGCTTGCCGCTCGATGTCGGTGAGCCCGCGATCAATCCCGGACCGCGCCGCATGATGCACGACAATATCGCCGAAGCGGCGGCGGCCCTTGCGACCCATCCCGATTGCCGGATCACCATTTCGGTCGATGACGGCGCCAAGCTCGCCAAGCACACCTGGAATGGGCGGCTCGGCATTCTCGGCGGCATTTCCATCCTGGGCACGACCGGGATCGTCATTCCCTATTCCTGTTCGGCCTGGATCGCCTCGATCCATCAAGGCATCGATGTGGCGCGCGCCGCCGGATTGACCCACATCGCCGCCTGCACCGGCTCGACCTCGGAAAAGATGGTCCAAGCGCTTTACGGCATGGACGACAGCGCGATCATCGATATGGGCGATTTCGTCGGCGGCACGGTCAAATATCTCCGCCGCAAGCCGGTGGCGCGCCTCACCCTCGCCGGCGGTTTCGCCAAATTGTCCAAGCTCGCGGCCGGTCACATGGATCTGCATTCCAAACGTTCGCAGGTCGATCCGGCGTTTCTGGCGACACTGGTGGACGATCCTGAGCTTGCTGCCAAGATCGCGCAGGCCGAGACGGGCTTACACGTACTTCAGATCGCCGAGGCAGCCGGGGTTCGCATCGGCGATGCCGTCGCACGCGAATGCGCGCTTCGCGTGCGCGCCGAGGTGAGCGCGCAAACGGATGTCGAGATCATCGTGTGCGATCGCGGCGCCGAAATCGTCGGCCGCGCGCCCTTCGCGGGTGGTTAGCCGCGCCGGTGGATGTGGCGGTGATCGACGTGATAGAGGCGGCTGTCGGTGAAGCCGTCCGCGCCGAAAACGCGCCCGACGAAGATCAAGGCGGTGCGTTTGATGTCGGTGCCTGCGAGCTTGCCTTCGATATCGGCGAGCGTGCCGCTCACCATTTGCTCGTCCGGCCAGCTCGCGCGGAAGACGACGATGGCCGGGCAGTCGGCGCCGTAGACCGGCGCGAGGGTTGCCACGATTTTCGCGAGGTTCTTCGCCGATAGGTGGAGGACGAGGGTGGCCCCCGAGGCCGCGAGGGTTTCAAGCTCCTCGCCCTTGGGCATCGGCGAGGCATTGCCCTGGGTGCGGGTCAGCACAACGGTTTGTGACACGCCGGGCAAGGTGAGTTCCGCTTTCAATCCGGCGGCGGCGGCGGCGAAGGCCGGCACGCCCGGCGTCACGTCGTAAGGTATACCGAGTGCATCGAGCCGTCGCATCTGTTCGCCGATGGCGCCGTAGATCGAAGGATCGCCGGAATGCACGCGCGCGACATCCTTGCCCGCCCTATGCGCCTCTTCCATCTTGGCGACGATCTCGTCGAGATGCAGCGAAGCCGTATCGATCACCTCGGCATCCTTGGGCGCGGCGGCCACGATCTCGCGCGGCACCAAGGAACCTGCATAGAGGCAAACCGGGCAGCGTTCGATCAGCCGCAGCCCGCGCACCGTAATCAGATCTGGCGCGCCCGGCCCGGCGCCGATGAAATGAACCGTCACCGCCGCGCCCCTTTGGTGTCGCGATCGGCCGGCGCGCGTCCGGCCAAGGCGACCGTGCAATGCGCGCTCTTTTGCTTGGTCACCAGCAGCGAAGCTTCCACCCCGGCGGCGGCAAGGGCGGCGGCCTCCGACACGCTCGGCGTCCCTACGGCGCTTTGCGCGATATCCGAGATACTGGCGATGCGCGGGCCCTCGCGGTTCAAGGCCTCGGCGGTGAACAATCGGATCGATGCGCCAAGCTCGCGCGACACCGCATGGATGGCGGGTTCGTGCTTTTTGCTTTCGATGGTCGCGACACACATGATTTCGGACGGATCGATGTTGTTGGCCTTGAGCACGTCGCGCACCAGTTTTTTGAGTTCTTTCTCGTCGGCCTTGCGGTCGCAGCCGATGCCGAGCGCGATGGTCTTGGCGCCACTCACGGCTTAACCGCGCGCCATTGCGTGACGGCGAGTTTCGGCCTCCACGAGGTGAAGCGGCCGATGGGTTCGGTGTGCGAAACCTCCAATCGCACCAGATCGCCGCCGTGGGTTTGGCGTGCTGCGATCAAGGCCCCCTCGCCCTCCAGGGTCACGGCATTGGCGACAAGGCGACCGCCGGACGGCAGCGCCGACCAGGATGTCTCCAGCAATTTCGGATTACTGATGCCGCCGCCGATGAAGACGGCGTCGGGACGTGCGAGGCCTGCGAGTGCGTCCGGCGCCGGTCCCTGCACGACGGCGAGGTCGGGCACGCCGAGCGCCAGGGCGTTTTCGACAATAATGGCCGCGCGGCTCGTATTTTGCTCGACCGCGCTGGCGCGCATTGCCGGGCCGGACCGCAGCCATTCAATGGCGATGGAGCCGCAGCCCGCCCCGATGTCCCACAGATGCTCGCTCGGCAAGGGTGCCAAGGCCGCGAGCGTGATGGCGCGGACCTCGCGTTTGGTGAGTTGCCCGTCGTGGCGGAAGGCATCGTCGGGCAAGCCCGGAACGCGCGCGAAAATTTTCGCACCCGGTGCGGCGACGCACGCGATGGCGAGAGTATTGAGATCGGCGACGGTGCGGTTGCCCCACTCGGCGGCCGGCGCGGAGACGATATCTTCCTGAGTACCGCCCAAATGCGACAGCGCGGTCAGGGTGCTCGCGCCGAAGCCCATTTCGTTCAGCATCGCAGCGGCGCGTAGCGGTGTCGCGCCGTCGTGTGACAGGACCAACAGCCTCCGTCCGGGATGGGCGAAGGCGCGGATGCGTTCGAGCGGACGGCCGTGGACGGTCAGGCACTCGACATCAGCGATGGGCCAGCCCATGCGCGCAGCGGCCAGCGAAAAGGCCGAGGGCGATGGGATGACGCGCATGGCATCGGCGGCGAAGGTACGGCGGAGGGTGGCACCAATCCCGAACCACATAGGATCGCCGGTCGCAACAATCGTCACTCTTTTCCCGGCGAGGCTGGCCAGCTCCGCGACGGTGCGCTCCATCGGCGAGGCCCAGGCGATGCGTCTGCGTCCGTCGTCGGGAATCATCGCGAGATGGCGAGCGCCGCCAACCAGGATTTCGGCGTCGTCGATCGCTGCGCGCGCGATGGGGCTCAGTCCGGCCGTTCCGTCCTCGCCTATCCCGACGACGGTGAGCCACGGAGGAACGGTTCGAGCACCATCCATCAAGGATTCCCTCCGGCAACACGGCGCGGTGCCAGGGAAAAGGCCTCGTCGTTCGCCTCGCCTTGCGCGGGCGCATGGTTGTGCCATTCCTCGTCGCATGTCTCGTCGTGATCGTGGCGATGACTCTGTTGGGCGCGCGGCCTTTCGATAGCTTCGATGATGCGTTCGGAGAGCGTTTCGATGACCAGGGGATGATCGTTGAGATAAGTCGCCTGCACGAATTCGATTTCGGGATAATGCGCCGCAGCCGCGTCCACGCCGGCATAGACCCGTTCGACCAGCGCGCCGGTGAACAGGAAATAGGGCATGACGACGATACGCCGATAGCCGAGCTTCGCCGCCTCGCGCAATGCGGTTTCAGTCATCGGTTCGGCGACGCCGGAATAGCAGGTTCCGCCCCCGCCGAATTTCATACCGTCGCACAACAGGCTCGATAGTTTCGCGATATCGGCATTGGACTCGGCATCGCTGGTGCCGCGCCCGGCGACCATCAGCAGCGTTTCGGATCGGCCGATATGGGCACCGGCGGCAAGCTCCGCCTCTTCGATGCGATCGGCAGCGGCGCGCAGCATCTTGGGATCGAAGCCGAGGGCGCGTCCATAAATGATCGAGACGCCGTCTCGCGCATGGTCGCGTGCAAAGGCGTCGAGGACGGCGGGAATATCGGTTTTGGCGTGGCGGGCCTCGAACAGCATGTTGGGCGCGGCCACGATTGTGGTCACGCCTTGCGATTGAAGCTTCGCAAGACCTTCGTGCAAGGATGGTTCGGCGAATTCAAGGAAGCCGTGATCGAGCGGCCAATGGGGAAACCGACGTGCGACCTTGGCCGCGAGGTTCGCCACCTCGCGCGTGCCGGCCGCATCGCGGCTGCCATGGCCACAGATCAAAACGCCGATATCAGGCATGTCTTCTCCTCGCGGAGAATATGGTAAATGATGGGCCCCTTCGATTAAAGGCAAGGAAACGCCCGTGCCTCTCTCCTACACACTGGCCTACACGCTGGGCGTGACCTTGGCGGCAGTATTGATCGACGCTGTGGTCGGCGATCCCGCCTTCGTCTGGCGTCGCCTGCCCCATCCGGCCGCACTCATCGGCCGGTTGATCGCTGCACTCGACCGCAACCTCAATCATGGCGCCGCCCTGCGTGTCAAAGGGATCGCGACGGCGATGGTTGTCGTCGTTGTCGCCGGCGCGATTGGCGTTGCGATCACGGTATTGCTGGCACCCTATGCCTGGGGTGCGCTGGTCGAAGCAGTCCTCATGTCCATCCTGATCGCGCAACGCAGCTTGTTGCAGCATTTCCAAGCGATTGCCGCTCCGCTCCTGCGCGGAGAAACGGATGGCGCGCGGCACGCCTTGGCGCAAATCGTCGGGCGCGATGTGAGCGTGCTGGACGACGCCGGCATTGCCCGCGCGTCGATCGAGTCGCTGGCCGAAAATGCGTCGGACGGCGTGGTGGCGCCGATCTTCTGGGCGGCCCTGTTCGGTTTGCCGGGGATTTTGATCTACAAGGCGGTCAACACCGCCGACAGCATGATCGGCCATCGCGACGAACGCTACGAAGAATTCGGCTGGGCTTCGGCGCGGCTCGACGATCTTCTCAATCTCATCCCGGCGCGGCTGACCGGCGTATTGATTTGCATCGCGGCCCATTTCACGCCGGAGGCTTCGGTGCGCGGCGCATTCGCGGTTCTGCGCCGCGATGCGCGCAAACATGCCTCGCCCAATGCCGGCTTTCCCGAGGCTGCCGCCGCAGGCGCGCTCGGTCTGCGTCTCGGGGGCCCGCGCGTCTATGACGGTGCCCGCGACGATGCGCCGTGGATGGGCGACGGCCGCACCGAAGCAACTGTCGGCGATATGACGGCGGCCGGGAAGCTCGCGCTCGCCACCTTTATTCTGGTGGGGATGCTGCTGCTCATCCTATGGCTTTCGTTGTCGCGATAAGCCCCTCGACATCGAGATGCACTTCGATGGCATCGGCGAGCCCGTCGAGGGCATCCTCAACCGTTGCGCCGTAATCGAGCGAACTTTCGAACTCAGTCTTGAGCCGCGCGAGAAATGCCTTTCGGAAGGCGTCCTTGAAAAAGAGCCCATGGAGATAACAGCCCATGACCCGGCCGTTCGACGAAACAGCGCCGTCGTGCTTGCCCTCCATGCGCAACATGGGGCGGGCGCAGTCAGGCCCTTCTGTCAGGCCCATATGCATTTCGTATCCGGCGACCGGAAAGCCGCTCGCGACCTCCGTCCCCTCGATATGGACAAGGGTCTTGCGCGGGCTCAGTTCGGTTGCGACATCGAGCAGGCCAAGGCCGGCGGCTTGTCCCGGCGCACCCTCAATGCCAAACGGATCGGCCACCGTCGTGCCCAGCATCTGATAGCCGCCGCAGATTCCCAACACGGCGCCGCCGCGGCGCACATGGGCGGCGAGGTCGATGTCCCAGCCCTCGGCGCGCAAGGCCGCGAGATCGGCGAGCGTGGTCTTCGATCCCGGTAGGATGATGAGATCGGCATCGCCCGGCAAAGCCTGTCCCGGTTGGATGAAGCGGAGCGACACGCGGGGTTCGGCGGCCAACGGATCGAAATCGTCGAAATTCGAGATGTGCGGAATGCGGGGGATCGCGATGCGGACTACGGCGTCTGCAGTAACGTTCCCAGCCCCCGACAATCCCATCGTGTCTTCTTGCGGCAGACGGATGACGCTTGGTAGATGCGGCAGCACGCCGAAGGAGGCCATGCCGGTTCGGGTTGCGATCTCGGTGACACCTTCGTTGAACAGAGACACGTCGCCGCGAAATTTATTGACGATGAAGCCTTTGGTCAGCGCGCGTTCGCGCTCGCTCAACAAGGCCCAGGTGCCGATCAGGCTGGCGATTACGCCGCCGCGCTCGATATCGGCGACCAGGATAACCGGCACCTCGGCAGCCTCGGCGAATCCCATATTGGCGATATCGCCGGCGCGCAGGTTGATTTCGGCGGGACTGCCCGCCCCTTCGACCAACACGAAATCCGCCCCCTCGCTCACTGTTGCAAAACTATCGAGGACGATGGCCAGGAGTTCGGGTTTTTTTGCATGGTACTCGCGCGCGCGGAAATTGCCGGCGACCTTGCCCTGGATCACCAATTGCGCGCCGACATCGGATTGAGGCTTGAGCAGAATAGGGTTCATGTGAACTGTGGGTGCGATGCCGCAGGCCAATGCCTGCAGGGCCTGGGCGCGGCCGATTTCGCCGCCGTCGGCGGTCACGGCGGCATTGTTCGACATGTTTTGCGGCTTGAACGGGCGTACGCGGTATCCGCGCCGCGTCAACGCGCGGCACAATCCGGCGACGATCACCGATTTACCGACATCCGAGCCGGTGCCCTGGATCATGAGGGCGTGTACGGTCATTGATCAGAATTCCATCCCGATCTGGGCCTTATAGCCGGCGCGGAAATGATGCTTGATCTCGGTCATCTCGGTGACCAGATCGGCGGCCTCGATTAATTCAGGCTTGGCATTGCGACCGGTGCAGACGATGTGTTGCCCGGCGGGTTTGGCCGTCAGGGTCGCGACAACGTCGGCGATATCGATGTAATCGTTGCGCAGCACGATGTTGATCTCGTCGAGCAGCACGAGATCGATGCTCGGATCGGCGATCATTTCCTTGGCGCGCGTCCAAGCCGTCTCGGCGGCCTTGATGTCGCGGGCGCGATCCTGGGTTTCCCAGGTGAAGCCCTCGCCCATAGCTGTAATGCTCAGCTGATCGCCGCCGAGCTTTTCAAGCAACGTACGCTCGCCTGTTTCCCATTTACCTTTGACGAACTGCACGATGCCGACGCGTTTACCGTGGCCGAGGAAGCGCAGGACGAGACCCATGCCGGCGGTGGTCTTGCCCTTGCCCTTGCCGGTATGGACCGCAATCAATCCGCCCTCGCGGGTCTTGGTGGCCAGGATGCGGTCCTTCGCTTCCTTGTGCTTGCGTCGTTTCGCATTCGCGGCGGCGTTGATCTCGTCTTCGTTCGGCTCGATCATGCGGCCACTCCTGTGCTCAGGCTTTTCAAAAGATCGCGCGCCGAATTGGAGCGCGGATGCCAGAAGCCGCGATCGATGGCTTCCTCGAATTTCGCGGCAGTCTCAGCCAGGGCCGGTGAATTGTTGGCTTCCATAAAGGCTCGCACGATGGGATCGCCGAGATAGGCATCGAACAATTGGTCGAAATGATGATCCTCGACCACGCGCGCAGTCGCGGCGAAGGCGAAAAGATAATCCACGGTCGCCGCGATCTCGAAGGCGCCCTTGTAGCCGTGGCGCATCACGCCCGCGATCCATTTCGGATTGGCGGCGCGGGCGCGCACGATACGCCCGATCTCCTCGCCGAGCGTGCCGATCTTGGGCGTTTCCGGTCGGCTGTGGTCGTTGTGATACAGGATCGGCTGCACGCCGGACAGATGCCGGACCGCGGCCGCCGCCCCGCCTTCGAACTGATAATAATCGTCGCTGTCGAGCAGATCGTGCTCGCGGTTGTCCTGGTTCTGCACGACCGCTTGAACGGCCGAAAGCCGAAGGCGGAACTGATCGCGCGCATCGATGCCGGCCGCACCGTTGCCATAGGCATAGCCGCCCCAGGCGACATAGGCCTCGGCGAGGTCGGCATCGTCTTGCCAGCATTGCTCGTCGATCAGGGTTTGCAGCCCGGCCCCGTAGGCGCCGGGCTTGGCGCCGAAAACGCGATAGCCTGGCGTGGCCGCAAGCGGATTGATCTCGGCGGGTTCGTCCAGGAGTGCCACGGCGCGCGCGGCGGAATCAATCAGATCGACTTGGGCGGGAAAGGCATCGCGGAAGAAACCTGATACTCGGAAGACGACATCGACGCGCGGGCGGCCGAGCACCTCGGCGGGCATGATCTCGAATCCGGTGACGCGCGAGGAATTGCGATCCCAGGTCGGCCGCACGCCCATCAGGGCAAGTGCTTGCGCGATATCGTCGCCGCCGGTGCGCATATTGGCGGTGCCCCAGGCCGACAGAACGATGCGGCGCGGATAGTCGCCGTTGTCCTGGAAATGGCGTTCGATCAGCAGGGTCGCGGATTTCCATCCGAGCATCCAGGCCGCCGGCGTCGGTACCGCGCGACAATCGATCGAATAGAAGTTGCGCCCGGTCGGCAGGACATCGAGCCGTCCGCGTGTCGGCGCACCGCTCGGCCCGGGTACCACGAAGCGCCCGTCGAGCCCGGCCAACAGCCCGGCGGTTTCGGCCAGGCCGGAGCTTCGAAGCTTCGGCCGCACATCGGTTTCCAAGTGAACCAAGGCCGCGCGCGTGCGCTGCCAGCCCTCGTTCGGTGTTTGGGTTCCAGCTACCAGGGCGGCGGCGAGCAGTTCGATGCGTTCGACCGTGTCTCCCGCCGTGCGCCAGGGCGCCTCACCCTGAAGGGCATCGGGGCGTTCGGCGGTCCAGGGTGCCGCCATGTCGCAATCGAGCGGATCGAACCCGGCGAAACCAAGATCGGCGGCGATCGCGCGGGTCAAATCGCCGCGCATGAGGGCGACGAGAAGGTCGGTTTCCTGGCGTCCTTCGGGGGAACGGCCGAAGATATGCAGCCCGTCGCGGATCTGCAGTTCCTTCAGCTCGCACAAATGCCGGTCGATCTGGACCAGCGCCTGGGTGCTTTCGGTCTCGCGGTCGATGCCGAGATCGCGATCGAGGCCGATGCGCGCGGTCAATGCCAAGATATCGTCGCGCAGCACGACAAGGCGTCGCGAATCCATGCCCGAGGCGAGATAATATTCGTCCACCAAACGCTCGAGTTCGCGCAAAGGCCCATAGGTTTCGGCGCGGGTCAGCGGCGGCGTAAGATGATCGAGGATGACGGCTTGCGCACGGCGCTTGGCCTGCGTGCCTTCGCCGGGATCGTTGACGATGAAGGGATAGAGGTGCGGCATCGGTCCGAATGCGGCTTCGGGAAAGCAGCTTTCATCGAGCGCGATGGATTTTCCGGGCAGCCATTCGAGATTGCCGTGTTTGCCGTAGTGGATGACGGCATGGGCGTCGAAGTTCGTGCGCAGCCAAAGATAGAAGGCGAGATAGCGGTGCGGCGGCACCAGTTCCGGATCGTGGTAGGTGGCGGTCGGATCGATCTCGTAGCCGCGCGCCGGCTGCACCGCGATCACGATATTGCCGTGTCGCCGCGCGGGCAGACGGAATGAGCCATCGGCATAGAACGGATCGGCCTCGTGGGCGCCCCAACGGTTCTGCACCGCCGCGCGGATCGCAAGCGGCAGTGTCGCATACATCCCGGTGTAATCTGCGCCATCGAAGCGGATGCCATCGGTTCGTGCGTCCATCAGGTTCTGGATCAGGTTAGCACCACTGTCCGGGGCGTTCGAGCCGAGGTCGTACCCCGCGCTCGCCAAGGATGCCAATGTCTGCGCAACACTGGCGGGCGTATCGAGTCCGACGCCATTGGCCAGGCGTCCGTCCTTGTTCGGATAATTGGCGAGCACAATGGCGATACGGCGCTTGGCGGGCTGGGCGATGCGCAATTTTACCCAGCGAGCGGCCAGCTCGGCCACGAACGCGATGCGTGTGGGATGGGCGGCGTTGCGCACCACCGCACTTTCGGTGGACGGATCGATTTCGGCGGTTTCCTTGAATGAAACCGTGCGGGTGACGATACGCCCGTCGATTTCGGGCAGCGCCACGCTCATGGCGAGATCGCGCGCACTCAAGCCGCCCTTCCCGCTCTCCCAGGTTTCGCGTGTCCCGCCCGACAGGATCACCTGGAGAACGGGGCAATCGGCGACATCGAACGGGGTCGCGTGTGTGGCGCCCGGGGTCGAGACGGCGAAGCCGGTCGTGTTCAAGACGATGGCGGTTTGGGTTTCCGACAGCGCTCTGGTAACGAATTCGGCGGTCCCCGTATCCTTCAAGCTGTTGACGAATATCGGCAGGACATTGAGTCCGCGCGCGTTCAAGGCTTCGATCAAGGCATCGATGGGCGCCAGATCGTCGGCCTGGAACAGCGCGCGATAAAAGACGATCGCGGCGACCGGCGCGTCGGCGCGCCAAAATGACCGAACGGTCGCGAGATCGCCGATCCCCTCGCCCGGCCGATAGAAACCCGATCGGATCAGCGGCGTCGGTTCGCGCCACGCCATGGGGCGTCCGATCAGGTGCGCGGCGTAGCACAGGAACTGTTCTGCATTGCCGGGACCGCCCTGCACACAATATTGCCAGAGCCGATGGCGCGCCTCGACCGGTACGGTCGAATAGTCCATCAGTTCTGGATCGGGTTGCTCGTCGCCCGGGATCACGGCGAGTTCAATTCCGGTTTCGCGCGTCAGCGCGCTCAGTTGTTCGAGACCGTAGGACCAATAACCGACACCGCCAATCACGCGCACGATCGCGAGCTTGGCTCCGCGTACGGTCCGGTCGAGATAGTGGTCGACCGACAGGTTGTGCGACAGCTGCATGAGATTGGCGAGACGCAGGCTCGGCAAGCCCACGGCGTCCAATCGTTTGCGGGCACCCGCCAGCAGCGCAAGATCGCTCGCGGCCGCACTGAGGACGACGATATCGCCCGGCGATTGCCCGAGATCGACGGCCGTGGTGCCGTCGCCGATCGCGCCTGCCTGGGTGAGGAGCAGATGCATGGATCAGTCCGCGATCAGCTCAGTGATCCGCGCGCGGTCCAGCCCGTTGAGTCCGATGACGACGAGCCGCGTCGTGCGGTCTTCGGACTCCAGCCACGGCCGGTCGTAATAGGTTTCCAAGCGCTCGCCCACGCCCTGGACCACGAGCCGCGCGGTCCGGTCCGCGACGGCGGCGATCCCCTTGATGCGAAGAACGCCGTCGGCGCCGAGTGCGCGTTGCACCCGCGCCGCCAGATGTTCGGGCGATATGGCTGCCGGCAGAGTGACGATGAAGCTCTCGAAATCGTCGTGATCGTGGTCGGGCTCGGAATCGTGATGGGACCAGCGTTCATCGATGTCTTCCTCGGCCGACGAATCGAGTCCGAGCAGGATCGCGGCCGGTATGCGGCCAAAGGACGCGACCAATGTTTTGACGCGATCGCGCGCCCCGTTCCGTGCGGTCTCCAAGACGCCGTCGATTTCGCTCGGTTGCATGAGATCGCTTTTGCTAACGACGATCATGTCGGCGCAGGCCAATTGATCGGAGAACAGCTCTTCGAGCGGGGCGTCGTGATCCACGTTGGGATCGAGTGCCCGCGCCGCTGCTATGGCATCCGGATCCACTGCGAACAGGCCGGCGGCCACCGCGGGCCCATCGACCACTGTGACGACGCCGTCGACGGTCGCGCGCGAGCGCACTTCCGGCCATTGGAACGCCTTCACCAGCGGTTTCGGCAAGGCCAATCCCGAGGTCTCGATGATGATGTGATCGGGCGGCTCCGGACGGTCGAGCAGCTTCGTTAGCGTCGGGATGAATTCGTCGGCGACGGTGCAGCAAATGCAGCCGTTGGCCAGTTCGACGATATCGTCTTCGGTGCAGGCCTCGGTGCCGCAGCTTTTGAGAATCTCGCCGTCGACGCCAATATCGCCGAATTCATTGATGACGAGTGCCAAGCGGCGGCCATCGGCATTCTGGATCAGGTGACGGATGAGGCTGGTTTTGCCGGCGCCGAGAAAGCCGGTGATGACGGTGACGGGGACTTTTTTCATTTCAATCTCATGGCTAGGCCGGCAGCGATGAAGAAAACCTGGTCTGCGGAGGCGGCAACGGTTTGATTGAGACGACCCGCATGGTCGCGGAAGCGGCGCGCCAGTGCATTGTCCGGGACGATGCCGAGGCCGACTTCATTTGAGACGAGGATGACGGGCCCGTCGATCGCGTAAAGACACTCGACGAGACGTTCGGATTCGCGATCGGGATCGATTTCGGCTTCCATCAGGTTCGACAGCCAAAGCGTTAGGCAATCGACGAGAACCGGCGTCGTTTTGGGAATAGACGACAACGCGCCGACCACCTCGATGGGCGCTTCGATGGTCTGCCATTTCGAGCCGCGGCGTTCCTTGTGCAAGGCGATGCGCTGCATCATTTCGGGATCGCGCCCCTGCGCCGTCGCCACATATACGCCCGCCTCGGACGCTCCGAGAACGAGTCGTTCGGCATAGGCGCTTTTGCCCGAACGCGCGCCACCCAGCACGAGCGTCACGCGCGGCAGTTGGATCGATGGGCTAGGCAAACTCTGTGTCATGCACGTTCCATCCTCCACCCGAGGATCACGAGGGTTGCGGTACGCCAAGCCGGTCTCCTGGCTCGGGCTTTGCGGCATCCGCGCCTTCCCAGCCTGCTTCGGCCAGTGGCGCCTGGGGCTGGACGGCCCCAAGGCTGCGGATGCCAAGCCGCTTACAGTTGCGGGGGCAGCGCCGGTGTCTCACCGGCTTCCCTAACTTGGCTGTGGGAACCTAACATTGCCCAAAGGACGCGGCAAACAGGCCAGGGTCAATAATCCGCGTTGAAATCGCCGGGCCGCACATTCACGGCCAAGACGCGCCACGAAACGCCGGAGGTGGTAGCAATCGCGTCGATCCGCGTGAGGGACAATGGGGCGATTTCGAAGCGGATCGACGATTCGAAGGGCATATCGAGCGCAATTGCAAGTGCGGCGCGAATTGGCCCCGCGTGGGCGACGGTGACGAGATTTCCCCGCTGGGTCTCCGACCGCATTACGATGCAGCGCTGCACGCGCTGGCACATGGCGCGATAGGATTCGCCCCCGGGCGGTGCCGTGCCGATCGGATCTTTCCAGAATGTCCGGGTGATTGGCGCGAGTTCGTCCCAGCTTCGGCCTGTCCATTTGCCGAAATCCTGTTCGCCAAAGTCGGGATCGATGTTTGCGGTCGTAAGGTCGCGATTGAGCTGCCGCAGCGCGTCATAGGTCTGGATTGCGCGCGGCACGGCGCTTGTCAGTCCCATCGCGTCGGCTGGCAGTAATTTTGCCAAGCGCGACATGGCAATCGCATCCGACAGGTCGGCTGGCGTATCGTCGGTGCCATGGATCAGATGGGCGGGGCCCACGGTGGGTGCATGACGTATCCACCACCACCGCAGAATACCCTCGTTCACGTCGGGCTCAAGCGACAAGGCCTGCTGCTGTGATCAAGACCGCCGCTTCGGTCACTTGCTGAATGGCGCCCAGCACATCGCCGGTCTGCCCGCCGATCAGGCGGCGGGCGATCGCGACGATTGCGATCGTCACGATCGCGGTAACGATCGCAACGACTATCGTTCCGCTAATGCCGAATACGAATAAGGAGATGAAAGCGGCAATCCCGAGCGCGATCAGGGCCGGTTGCGATTCCGGCCGGCCGGCGGAGGCGCTCAGTCCATCCTGGCGCGCGTTCGCGACGGCATGCATGACATAGGGCAGAATGCCGCGCGATATTGCGGCTGCGGCGATGATAGCTGTTGCCCCCTCAGCGAACGAGATGGAAACCAGATCGGCGAGCGCCGTCCAGCGCGCCGAGAAAACGACGATCAACGCGACCATCCCGAAGACCCCGATCCGTGGATCGCGCATCGCGGCGAGCCGCTTTTCGGTATCGCCACCGAGTCCGAAACCGTCGGCGGTATCGGCCAATCCATCTTCGTGTAAGGCACCGGTGAGCAGGATCATCGAGGCGATGGCCAGTAAGGCTGCGAGCTGACTCGCCAGCCCAAACCCATCGGCAAGCCAGAGCACAAGTGCTGCGGCAAGCCCTACGCAGACGCCGACCAGGGGAAACGCCCAGCAGGCGCCGGTGAGCGAACTGTGGCCCGAATATTCGATCGAAAAGACCGGAATGCGTGTGAGGAAACCAAGGCAGAGCCGCGCCTCGTGCCACAGCCGTTCGGCGTTGGACCGTTCGGTGAACGGATCGTCCTGTGGCGATTTCTCTTGGTTTTGGTCTTCCATCTGTCTATCCGCAGTCCTTATAACGCGTCACGCAGTCACTATTGTGAAAGCCAATTACGTGATCCTGCCTCTACAAACAATTAATGATATACGCGCGGTCGTTCGACAACTAGGTGGGCGCGATGAAGGTGCGGCCAATGCCGCGCGCGCGCGCGAGCCAAGGCTGACGAAACCCCCGGGCGGCTTGGGTCGGCTGGAGGCCATCGCCGAATGGCTGGCAGCTTGGCAGGGTCGGCATCCACCCAAGGTCGAACGGTCGCGCATGCTGATCTTTGCGGCGAATCACGGAATTGCGCAGCGCGGCGTCTCCGCCTTCCCCGTCGAGGTCACACGCCAAATGGTTTTGAATTTTCAAGCGGGTGGCGCCGCCATTAATCAGCTCTGTCGTGACGGCGGTATTGATTTGGAGGTCGTGGATGCCGGCGTCGACGATCCGACCGAAGATTTTTCATCCCAGCCGGCGATGAGTGCGGAGGCCTGCGCGGCTGCGATTCGGCTCGGGGCGGCCAGCGTGAAGGCCGATAGCGACATCGTCTGCGTGGGCGAAATGGGGATCGGCAATACCACTGCTGCGGCCGCGATCTGTATGGCGGCGCTCGGCGGGGCGGCGTCCGATTGGGTCGGGATGGGAACCGGAGTGAGCGGCGAGGCCCTGAAAAACAAGGTTCGTATCGTCGAGGAGAGCGTGGCGCTGCATCGCGCCGCGATGAGCGACGGTCTTGAAATTCTCCGTCATGTCGGCGGCAAGGAAATCGCAGCGATGTGCGGCGTAATCATCGCCGCGCGCCATTTACGTATTCCCGTGATCCTGGACGGCTATGTTTGCGGTGCTGCCGCCTGCGCCGCGCATGCCGTCAATCCGCGCGCCCTCGATCACTGTATCGCTGGGCACGTGTCGGCCGAACCGGGACATCGCCGGTTGCTCGATCGTCTTGGAATGCCTCCGCTGCTCGATCTCGGGATGCGGCTTGGCGAGGGAACGGGGGCCGCCCTCGCCCTCGCCATCGTGCGTGGAGCCGCCGCCTGCCATTCCGGCATGGCGACGTTCGACGAGGCAGGTGTCAGCGATAAGGATTAGGCGTTGATATCGACGATCCGGCCGCGCGTGCTGCCGGCGAAGCGCTGGAAGAAATAGGCGGTCATCCAACCCAGCGCGATCCACATGCCAGCGTTCATGAACATCGTCATGACGACGAAATGAGCCGCAAGTTCTGGCGGAACCGAACCCGCTTCGCCTGCCGGCGCATGAGGCGCGCCGATAATATGGGGCAAGATCAGCAAAACAAGTCCGGCACCTTGCATCCAGCGTTTGCCGAACGCGATCAGTCCCAATCCACCGACCGAGGCAACGGCAGCTCCGAACCACCAGATTTGCCGCGCGGCGAGATCGGCGGCGGCGGCGCCCGGCAATTCGGGCGGCAAACCCAATGCGGGCAGGAACGAAAAAGCGAGATAACCCGCAGCACCCCATAGCACGCCCGCGCGAGCGCTAATATCCTGGCCGGACAAGGTAAAGCCGGCGGCCAGCAGCAGTGCGAAGCCGACGCCCATGATCAGGTCGGCGGCGAGCGTGTAAAGACTCCGCTCCCAACCGTCCTCGGGTGCCCAGGCTTCGGTGTCGTGGCTATGCGCCGCAGTGCCGGCGCCATGGACGTGCGCGGCCGCCGGAGCTTCCGATTTCGTTTCGTAGGTTTCGGCTTCGAGGATGATCGGCGTCACCATCGCAAGATGGATCAGGGTGACGAATACCCCGACGATCAGGCCCGACAGCACACCTGACAGTAACAGTCGCTGCAGCATTCTATCGCCTAATGGCAGGGAAAGGAGGCTGCGTGCCGAGTGTCGTGGGCCGCGTTATGGATAGTTTCGGGCTGGGCGAAGCCGACGCCGTAAATCAGAAAAAGTCCGATCAGGCTTCCGAAGGCGGCGGTCGCAACTCGCTGAGAAAGCGTTGAGGATACAGTAGTTTGCGTGTCAGTATTCGTCGACATTTTCCCCTCCGTGTCCCTATCGACAATCGATCCGGGCATGGACACCTTAATGTCATATTCGGCCTCACTTCTGTCAATCTTTATCCGCCTTTATGGGCCCGCGAGCGCTTTCCAAGGTGCAGGCCCGTCGCTAGTGTTGCGGCCATACAATTATAAAAGGGAGAATCGACCATGCCGCGTGTTGCAGTTCCGCTGTCCTACTTCGAATTTTTTCCGGAACTGAAGGCGGAAATGGAGACGAAATATCCCGGCGTCAAATGGGCGCCTCCAGGGAACTTGATGCAGGGCCAGGCGTTGGTCGATTTCCTGAAGGGCGCCGAGATCGCCGTGATCGGGCTCAATCGCTTTACCGACGAAGTCTGCCGCCAATTGCCCGATCTTAAAGTTGTCTCGCTGTGCTCGGCCGGCGTCGATCACGTCGATCCCGATATTCTCAACAAATACGGCATCAAGATGTGGTGGGCGCCGGGGATCAATAAAATCTCGGTGTCCGAACTCGCCGTCTGCTACATGGTTTTCGTCATCCGCCGCGTACACTTCTTCTCGTCCGTGTTGAAGCAGGGTGCCTGGAAAGGGCCGATGGGCTTCGGCGCCGATCTGCGCGGCCGCACCGTCGGCATCCATGGCGTCGGTCATATCGGCAAGGAAGTGGTCAAGCTGCTGCAGCCCTACGGTGTGAAAATCCTCGCCTGCGATCGCGAGGATTATTCGGACTTCTATAAGCAGTTCGAAAATATCGAAGTCGTCAGCATGGACGAGATGCTGAAGCGGTCCGACGTCGTAACCATCCATCTGTCCAAGAACAAATCCACGATCGGTCTCTATACCGGTGCGGTTTTGGACAAGATGAAGCCGGGCGCGATCCTGGTGAATTGCGCGCGCGGCCAAATGGTCGACGAGGTGGCGCTCAAGGAACGGCTGGAAAGCAGCCATATTGCAGGGGCGGCCTTCGATGTCTTCGCGGTCGAGCCCGCCAACAATCACCCCTTGATCGATCTGCCGAACTTCTTCGCCTCGCCGCACATCGGGGCGACAACGCGCGAATCATGGCATGCGATGCTGAGTTCCGGCATCCACGGCATCGAGCATGCCTATCGCGCGGAAACCGGAATCTATCCGTTCGATTAGGAATTAAGTGTCCTCATGCTGAGCTTGGTCACGCGCTTACGCGTGTGAGCACGCTTGGGCATATCGGTGCGGTTGGCCCATCCTTCGACAGGCTCTGCATGAGGCTGTTATCTACTCGGCGGCCTTCTCGACGAAACGCGGAAATGCCCCTTCCGGCTTCGGCAAGGGGGTTCCGGGTGTCAGACGGCCGCCGATTTTCAGCGCCTCGAAACTGCGCGCGTCCGGCGCAACGCCGAGCTGGTCGAGCATCTTCTCCGATGCGGTCGGCATGAATGGCTGCGTGAGGATCGCAACCCTTCGGATTGCTTCGCACAGCATATAGAGCACGGTTTCCATGCGCGCCGGATCGGTCTTGCGCAAAGCCCACGGCGCCTGCTTGTCAACATAGACGTTGGCGGCGCGGATGACCGCCCAGATCGTTTCCAACGCCTGGCTGTAGGCCAAAGTGTCGAAGGCCGCCCGGACCGCATCGGGGAGTTCTTGGAGCGTTTTGCGGAGCGCTTCGTCGTCTTCCGTGAGCGTGCCGGGCGTCGGCACCTTTGCATCGGCATTCTTGTTGATGAAGCTCAGCACGCGCTGCGCTAGATTGCCGTAATCGTTGGCCAGCTCGCTGTTGATGCGATTGATGATCTGCTCGCGCGAGAATGAGCCATCCTGTCCATAGGGCACTTCGCGCATCAGGAAATAGCGCAGCTGATCGACGCCGAATTCCTGAACCATTGCCTCGGGGGACAAGACGTTCCCGAGCGATTTCGACATCTTGGCGCCTTCGACGTTGATGAAGCCGTGTCCGAATATTTTTTTCGGGATCGGCAGCTTGGCGCTCATCAGGAAGGCCGGCCAATAGACCGCGTGGAAGCGCACGATGTCCTTGCCGATGATATGGACGTCGGCGGGCCAGAATTTGGCCATCGCGGCCTCGTCGTCGGGAAAGCCGAGCGCGGTGATGTAATTCGTGAGCGCATCGAGCCAGACATACATTACGTGCCCGGGCGCGTCGGGGACCGGCACGCCCCAATCGAAGGTCGTGCGCGAGACCGATAGATCGCGCAAGCCTTGCTTAACGAAGCTAACGACCTCGTTGCGTCGAAAGGCCGGTTGGATGAAATCGGGATGCTGGTCGTAATATTCGAGCAGCTTGTCGGTATATTCCGAGAGCTTGAAGAAATAGCTCGGCTCTTCGACCCATTCGACCTCGGCGCCCGAGGGTGCGAATTTCTTGCCGTCCGGTCCACCGGTTAGCTCATCTTCGGCGAAATAGGCTTCGTCGCGCACGGAATACCAGCCGGCATAGCCGCCGAGATAGATGTCGCCTGCATCGGCGATACGTTTCCAGATCGCTTGCGATGCCTTGTAATGGCGTGGCTCAGTGGTGCGGATGAACTGGTCGTAAGAGACATTCAGATACCCGTCCATCTCCTTGAAATAGGCTGAATTCTCGTCGGTGAATTCCTGGGGTTTCTTGCCGACCGCGGCGGCCGATTTCGCGACCTTCTGGCCATGCTCGTCGGTCCCCGTCAGGAAAAAGACGTCATATCCGTCGAGGCGTTTGAAGCGAGCTAGCACGTCGCTCGAGATCTTCTCATAGGCATGACCGAGATGCGGCTTGCCGTTCACGTAGTCGATCGCCGTGGTAATGAAATAGGGAGTACGTGTGACCACGATTGATGCTCCAAACTCGGCGGAAACGTGCCACGGTTAACGGTCTCGGTCGCCGTTACGACCGCGCCGCTTCCTCGATGGCCAGAAACGTCTCCAGGACAACTTGCTTGCGGTCCAGATTGAGGCCCTCGGCCTCGCCGAACAAGCGCCGCGTCTTTTCCCACACCGCGATCCAGCGATCAAGGCTGCCGGCCATTTGCGCCGGCAGGCCTGCGACGACCGGCCCGTTGTCGACATGGGCCGAAACGCGCGCGAAGCGGACCAGCAGCCAGTCGATCATTTCGCCCAGCGCCCGCATGGTGTCGCCAGAGGTATCGCGGGCGACCTTTTCACCCAAGCGATGCAGTTCGATGAGATCAATCCGCGGCAGGGACCCCATCAGGTCGCGTACTTCGCGAAACAACTCGATCCCCCCCTCCTCCGCAAGTTTAAGCGCGCGGCCGATGCTGCCCTCCGAAAGCTGGGTCAGGAGAGCCAGATCGTCGGCGGACAGGTCGGATGCCCGGGTCGCCAGCAAGGCGCTCATGGCGGCTTCGTCGAGCGGACCGAGCCACAAGCGGCGGCAGCGCGAGCGGATTGTTGGCAACAGGCGGCCCGGCTCATGGCTGACAAGCAGCAACAAAGCGCGGTTCGGCGGTTCCTCGAGAATTTTGAGCAGTGCGTTGGCGGAACTTGGATTCATGTCGTCGGCGCTATCGACGATGACGACGCGCCAGGCTCCCTCGGCCGGAGTGAGCGACAGGAACGAGCGGACTTCACGGATTTCCTCGACCGCGATGTCGCGATGCATACGCCCGGTCTTGGCGTTGACGGTGCGCTCGAACACGCGCAGATCCGAATGTCCGCCCGACGCCACGCGGCGAAAGACCGGATGCTCGGGGCCGATCTTCAAATTCGTCGGAACGGTTTTGGGTAACGGGTCGCGGAACAGGCTTGGGCCTTCGTCCTTTGCAGCGGCGTCGCCTTGCGCGAGCACGAAGCGAGCGATGCGAAACGCCAAGGTTGCCTTGCCGACCCCGCGTGGCCCGGCGATCAGCCAGGCATGGGGCATCCGCCCGGCATTGAAGGCGGACAAAAACTCCTGCTCGGCAGCGTCCTGACCGACAAAGGCGGTTTGATGCCGTGGCGCGAAGGGATCGATCTCGTCCGGCTCGCTCATGCTGCCGGGATCCCCAAACGCTCGGCAAGGATCGCTGAAACTCGTCCCGCAATTCTGTCGATCGGTTCGGCCGCAGAGACGATCTCGCAGCGCTCGGGAGCGGCTTCCGCGATGGCAAGGAATCCGTCGCGAATCCGGCGGTGAAAATCGATTCCCTTGCGTTCGAAACGGTCTTCTCCGCCGGCGCGCTGCGTCGCCCTCGCGAGCCCGGCTTCGACGGGTAGATCGAGAATGATGGTCAGGTCCGGGACGACGTCGCCGGCGGCCGCCGCGCTCAGCCGATTGATCAGATCGATATCGACCCCGGCGCCATGGCCCTGATAGGCGATGGTCGAATCGATGAACCGATCGCAAATGACCCAATCGCCGCGTTCGAGTGCGGGGCGGATCAGCCGCTCGACATGGTCGTGCCGCGCCGCGCACAGCAACAACGTCTCGGTAATGCCATCCCAGCGTCCGGGTTCACCTTCCACCAGAAGCTTGCGGATGGTTTCGGCGCCCGGCGAGCCACCGGGTTCGCGGGTGGTGACGACGTTTTTGCCCTGGCCGCGAACAAAATCCGTCAAGAGACGGGCCTGGGTCGACTTGCCTGTGCCCTCGCCGCCTTCGAAGGTGATGAATTGGCCGCGTCGAGTGGACGGAAGCGTCAACCGTTCTCGCCCCACATGATATGGCGGAGCGCCGCGCTCAGGCGCGACATCATGCCGAGTTTCTCGACGCTGCGGGCCGCATACAGCGGCACCTCTAGTACCGGGCGCTCGGGCGCTTCGATTCGCAAGGTGGCGATGCGCGTTCCTTCCAACACCGGTGCCTGGATCGGCGAATCGTAGACCGCCTTGACCACCATGTCCTTGCGCGATTTGACGGGCAGCGTCAGCGTCAGATCGCCTTTGACGATCAGCGGTACGCGGGCTTGCTCGCCGAGCCAGACCGGCGCCTCGTTCACCGTGGCACCCGCTGTGAACAGCGTGTAGTTGTTGAATTCGCGGAATCCCCAGTCGATCAACCGCTCGCTTTCGCGCGCGCGCTCATTCATGGAGGACAATCCGTTGACGACCAGGACCAGTCGCCTTCCATTGCGAACCGCGCTGGCGGTCAGGCCGTAACCGGCCTCTTCGGTATGGCCGGTCTTGAGCCCGTCGGCGCCGACATCCTTGTAAAGCAGCGGGTCGCGATTGCCCTGTTTGATCCCGTTGTAGACGAAATTCTTTTCCGCGTAGTACGGATAATATTCGGGAAAGTTGCGAATCGTTGCTGTGGCCAGCGTCGCCAGATCGCGTGCCGTCGAATAATGGTTCGGATCGGGCCAGCCGCTGGAATTCATGAGATTGGTATTCGTCATGCCGAGCTTCTTGGCGAGTTCCGTTAATTCGCGCGCGAAGGCATCCTCGTTACCGGATAGTCCTTCGGCGATGACGATGCAGGCATCGTTGCCGGACTGCACGACGATGCCGCGCAATAGGTCTTCGGTCTTCACCCGCGAATTCAGTGTCACGAACATCTTGGAGCCCTGCTTGCGCCAGGCGCGCTCGCTGACCGGAAATGTGTCTTCGAGAGAAAGACGGCCCTCCTTGAGACGTTCGAATATCCTGTAGACGGTCGCCATTTTGCTCATCGACGACGGCGTCATGCGGACGTCGGAGTTCTTTTCGAACAGGACATTGCCGGTGGCATAGTCGAGCAATATGGCCTGTTTCGCCGGTGTTTCGATGGATGCCGCATGCGCTGCGGGCGCGTCGATGAACAGCGCAACTCCAATCAAGAACAAGGTGCGGATCGTCGGTCGCTGTTGCATCGAAGTCCTCAAAAAATTGCGAAAACGAAGTTGAACGCCGAACCGGCCAAGAGCGGCATATCGTGCCGATGTCCGAGCGTCCGGCATTTTACCAAGTGCCCCTGATCGAGTCTAATTTTGGCTCTTTTAGGGCGACCTCTATTCCGACCGCCTCAATCGACAACCACCCTCGCGTCGCCATAGCCGGATTTGATGATTTGGTTGAGTACGGTATCGGCCTGCTCGACCGACTGCAGCGGGCCGGAGCGGACGCGGAACACTTCTTTTCCGTTGATCCGGGCCGATGTGATGGCGATGTTGGGCACCTTCGCGAGCCGAGCTTGAACCTGATAGGCGTTCTGATGCTGAGAGAAGGCCCCAACCTGGACATAGATATTGGTCGGCCTGACAGCGACTTGGGTAACCGAGCCGTCGAGAGCCGCCGGCGGGGTGAAAGACCGCTCGGGCGCCGATGCTTTCTTGATTTCGGGTTGCGCGGTGGTCGTCACCGGCGCGGCCTTGGCACCCGGCGGCGGCGCCAAGGTCTGGGCGCCGACGCCGGGGCGCGACACATCGAGATCGCTGCGGATTGGGGTGTCGGCACGCGCAACCTGCGTTCCGTTTCGCATGGCGGCGATAGCCTGCTGGGTTTCGTCCACCAGGATACGAACCCGGACCCGCGCCGTGCCTTGGTTGTTGAAGCCCAAAAGCTGCGAGCCGCGCCGCGAGACGTCGAGGATGCGCCCGTGAGCGAAAGGACCTCGGTCGTTGACGCGCAGACGCAGGGATCGCCCATTTTCGAGGTTCGTCACTTCGACAACACTTGGCATCGGCAAGGTGCGATGCGCGGCGGTCAGGTCGTTTTGGTCGAAGATTTCGCCGTTCGCGGTATTCTTTTCATGAAAACCCGGACCATACCAAGATGCGATGCCGGATTCGTCGTAGCTCCAATCCTCGGACGGATAATACCAAACGCCGTTGATTTGATAGGGATTGCCGACTTTGTAGATACCGGGCGAAGTATTGGACCCCGGCCCTTGCAGCGTTTTCGCCGTATGCAACAGAAGCTTCGATTCGGAACACGCGCCGAGCGCCACGAGCGCCGCCGCGCAGATCGCCAGTCGCGACAATTTGGTCAGCTTCGGCCGCGAATTATTCTGTGTAAATTCAATATAGTCGTCGGTCATATTCGCGTGCTTTGATAGGAGTTGTCAGCTATCCCCGATGCGTTCCGCGAGTGTCCCGACGGCGACCGCGAAAAATGTCGAGCGGTTCCACTTCAAGGTGACGCGGTAATTGTCGTAAATGAGAAAGGCCGGGCCTTTGGTGCCCTCGGCCAGAACGAGCGAAGCCGATACGTCCGCGCGGATGGGTAATGGTCCGCCGTCGGTCCGGGTCACGCCAAGCTTCTGCCATTCTTCCAAGCTCTTTTTCGTGTCCAGCCCGACGAGGGACATATTGAACCCGGCCGGTACCTTCGCCGCCCGCCCCCAGGTCTGATCGCCCTTCCATCCGGACTTCGACAGGTAATTGGCGGCCGAAGCAAAAGCGTCGCGCTTGTTGGCCCAAATGTCGCGTTTGCCGTCGCCGTCATAATCGACGGCATAAGATTCGAAGGTGGACGGCATGAACTGGAAATGGCCCATCGCTCCGGCCCACGAGCCGCGCATGGTTTCAGGCGCTATATGCCCCTGATCGACAATTCGCAGCGCACGGATCAATTCGCCGCGAAAAAATGTCGACCGGCGTCCGTCATATGCGAGCGTCGCTAAGGATTGGATGACCGAAAAGCCGCCGTCCAACCGTCCGAAATCCGATTCGATTCCCCAGAAGGCGACAATAAAGCGCGGCTGGACGCCATACTTCTTGCTGATCTCGGCGAGAAGCTCGTGGTGTTCCTTGAGGCGAGCCTTGCCCTGATCGACGCGTACTTGGGGCACAACGCGCGCCAGATATTGCTCGAAGGTCAACGAGAATTCCGGCTGCTTGCGGTCGAGTTCGACAACACGCGGAATCGGCGCGAGCCCCTTGAGCGCGCGGTCGAGCGTTTCGGGACGGATGCCTTTGCCGAGCGCGTCGGCCCGCAGGCCCTGGAGCCAGCTGGCAAAGTCCTGATCGGCGGCATTACCAATGCTGGGAACGGAGACGGCAAGCAGGGCGGCGAGTAATATCCCTCGCGCGTGCAGATAACGGCGCTTGCTCATAAAATCCACTGTTCAAATCTCCGCCAGCTGAATCGCTAATTAGAATCGATCGCTGGATACAATGTATTTGTACGGCCGGTTAGGTAATAAAAAGTTAACCCCAACCATTCATGCAGCGCGACCGACCCATTTCCCACCCCGCCTAGCAGATTGAAAGTCGGTTCGAGTTCCATCGTGCCGGTCGTGCCGTAGTCGACGGGATAAGGAATGACGGGCCATCCGGCCTGGCGAAAAACGCCGAGCGCTCGCGGCATATGAAATGCGGATGTCACCAAAATCCACGGCTCGTCGGGCGCGATCGAAACCAGCCGTTTCGATAAAACGGCATTTTCATAGGTATTGCGCGATTCGCTTTCGAACACCACGTTTGCGGTATCCATTCCGAGCGAATGGAGAAACGGCTCCACATAATCGGCTTCCTTGTCCTGCTGATTGAGCAGATTTCCGGACCCACCAGTGAAGATCAATTTTGCATCAGGGTAACGCCGGGCCAGGGCTGCGAATTCGGTCAGGCGCTCAACGGCGCCCCCCATGCTCGCCTGGCCGCGCGCGCGCGAAACAAACTGATCGACCATACCTCCCAGCACGATGACGCCGCCGACGCGCTCGGGCAGTTGCGTCGGCGCGGGGATTCGGTTTTCGAGCGTCTGCAGCATGATCGCGCCGACGGGGAAGACTGCCAGCAAGATGAAAGCGAGGGTCGACAGTAGGACCAATCTTCGTCCGCCGCGCCGCCACGGCGTCCACAACAGAACCGTACCGATCGTCAGTAAGATTAGCACGAGATTGCCCGGATCCGTAAGGAACCAGAGGACTTTGGACAGGATGAAGAACATTGGGCGGTGATACTCCCCGTCGGCTAGTGCGGCAATTGCGCCCATCCGCGCGGCGGTTGTGAAGCCAGTTCGGATGCGGCAAGAATGACCCAAGAACCGTGTTCGGGAGGCGAAATGGCCAAGGAAAGACTGGGATTTATCGGGCTCGGCACCATGGGAATGCCAATGGTCCTGAACATGATGAAAGGCGGTTACGAGCTGACGGTTTGGGGCCGGAACAAGGAAAAGCTGTCGCCCGCCCTCGATGCCGGCGCGAAATGGGCCGAATCGCCGAAAGCCTTGGCCGAAGCATCGGACATCGTTTGTTTGTGCGTATGGGACGGCAAAGCCGTCGAAGAAGTGGTTTTCGGACCCAATGGCGTAGCGGCCGGCGGCGCCAAGGGTAAGCTGCTGGTCGATCATTCGACGATCCATCCCGAAGCCGCGCGCGAATTTGCAGCACGGCTCGCCGAGCAAGTGGGCATGAACTGGATCGATGCCCCTGTGTCGGGCGGCGACACCGGGGCCAAGGCCGGAACGCTGGTGGCGATGGCCGGCGGCAGCGATGCCGATATCGATCGGTATCGCCCGGCGATTTTGACAACGGCGCAACGCATCACGCCGATGGGCCCCGTCGGCTCGGGTCAGGCGACCAAGGTCGTGAACCAGATGCTGATCGCCGCCGAGGTGGCGGTGATCGCCGAGGCGCTCGGCTTCGCATCCAAATACGGCCTGACCTGCAAAAATCTTCCCGACGCGCTCAAGGGCGGCTGGGCGGATTCGGCGGTTCTGCAGGATCACGCGCGCCGCATGATCGCGGCGACATACCCTAATCAGGGCACTCAGGTCTTGATGCTCAAGGATATCGGCATCGCCGAGGAGATGGGCAAGAAGGTCGATGCGGCTATGCCGGTGACGAGCCTCGTCGCGGGTCTTTACCGCAAGCTGCAGGCCCAAGGCGACGGCGGCAAAGGCCAGACCGGTTTGATGTGGCTCTACGCGCAGGAGCCGCTTTAGTCATGACGAGCAACCGTAAGACGCCGAGCGAACTGCGCAGCCATCGCTGGTATGGCGCCGACGATCAGCGATCCTTCGCGCATCGCGGGCGGTCCCGTCAGCTTGGATTTTCGTCCGAGGATTTTGCCGGCAAGCCCAAGATCGGCATCATCAATACCTGGAGCGACATGAATACCTGTCACTCCCACTTCAAGGAGCGCGCCGAGCAGATCAAACGCGGTGTGTGGCAGGCCGGCGGTTTTCCCATCGAACTTCCGGCGATGTCGCTGGGCGAAATCATGGTGAAACCTTCGACCATGCTCTATCGCAATTTCCTCGCGATGGAAGCCGAGGAGCTGATCCGTTCGCACCCGATCGACGGCGTGGTGCTGATGGGCGGCTGCGACAAGACGACCCCGGCCCTTCTGATGGCCGCACTCACGATGAACGTGCCCGCGATTTATATGCCGGCCGGGCCCGGCTTGCGCGGCTGGTATGCCGGCGAAACCCTGGGCAGTGGCACCGACGCATTGCGCTACTGGGCGAACTATCGCGCCGGCGTGGTCGATGCCGAGGCGATGGAAAATGCCATGGGCGGCACCGCGCGTTCGGCCGGCACCTGCATGGTCATGGGAACGGCCGCGACCATGATGTCGGTCGCCGAAACGCTCGGCCTCACCCTTCCCGGCGCCTCCTCGATCCCGGCCTCGGATGCCAATCACGCGCTGATGGCGGTCGCGACGGGTCGGCGCATCGTCGATATGGTGTGGGAGGATCTGAAACCGTCCGATATCCTGACCGAAGCCTCGTTCGACAACGCGACCAAGATCGACATGGCGCTCGGCGGCTCGACCAACGCCATGATCCATCTGATCGCGGTGGCGGGACGCGCCGGCATACCGCTGACGCTCGACCGCTTCGATGCGATCTCGCGTGCTACCCCCGTCTTGGTCAATATTAAGCCGTCGGGCAAATATCTGATGGAGGATTTTTATTACGCGGGCGGGCTACGCGGCCTGATGTCGCGGATGAGCGGCCTGCTCGATTTGACTCAGCGCACGGTCACCGGAACGCTGGCTCAATCCATCGAAGCGGCCGCGATCTACAACGACGACGTGATCCGTCCACTCGACAATCCGCTCTACGCCGAAGGCGGCACGGCGATCCTCAGGGGGAATCTTTCGCCTAACGGCTGCGTCATCAAACAGACGGCCGCTGACAAGAGGTTCCACAAACATCGCGGCGCGGCTGTCGTGTTCGAGAACTATGCCGATCTGTCGAAACGCATCGACGATGAGGATCTGCCAGTCACCGAGGATTCTGTCCTGGTGCTCAAGGGCGCCGGGCCCATCGGTGCGCCGGGCATGCCCGAATGGGGCATGCTGCCGATTCCGAAGAAGCTGCTTCGCAAGGGTGTCCGCGACATGGTCCGCATTTCCGATGCGCGCATGAGTGGGACCGCCTATGGCACCTGCATTCTGCATGTTTCGCCCGAAGCGCATATCGGCGGCCCGCTCGCCTTGGTGCGCGACGGGGACATGATCGAACTCGATATCGCGGCCCGTCGTTTACATCTCGATGTCAGCGATGCGGAATTGGCAAACCGGCGCGCGTCATGGACGCAGCATCCGTTCCCCTACACACGTGGCTATACCTCGCTGTTCGCGCGGCATGTACGCCAGGCCGACAAGGGCTGCGATTTCGACTTTCTCGAAGCGGGTGACGCTACTCCCGAACCGCCGATCTATTAGGTTTATCAATGACCATCGATTTTCATACGCACTACGTATCGGACGCGCTTGCCACGGCGCTGCGCAAGCGCACGGTCCCACCGCGCATCGAGACTTTGGCCGACGGATCCGAGCGATTCCATCTGCCGGTCGGGTTTTTGCAGTTCGGTCCGGACTATCTCGATATGAACGCCCGTGTCGATTTCATGGACCGGCTCGGCGTCCGTCGGCAAGTGCTATCGTTTCCGGGGCTTTTCGGTGTCGATAGCTTGGGCGTCGGCGAAGCCGAGCCGTTGTTGTTACCGTTCAACGAAGACCTCGCTGCCTTGTGCCGGCGCGTACCCGATCGCTTCACCGGTCTCGCCGCTTTGCCGTTCGCCGATATGGACCGCGCCGTCGCCGAATATCGCCGTGCGCGAACCGTGCTCGGCCTCGCCGGCGCGATATTGCCGGTAAACGGATTCCTAAGCCTGGCCGAAGCCGCCAAATTCAAGCCGATCTTCGATGTCGCGCGCGAGATCGGCGGGCATCTGTTCATCCATCCCGGCCGCCGGCCCGATCAGGTTCCGGCCGATCCAGGCAAGGTGCCGCCCTTTCCATTTCCGGACACCATGTTGCCGCGCCAAGCCTTGAGCGTGCAGCACGATGTTGCCAATTGCATGGTCACCCTGCTGCTCACAGATTTTCTCGACCCCTACCCAGACGTATCGGTTCATGTCGCCAATCTCGGCGGTACCCTGCCGATGGTCGTCGAGCGTATGGATCACGTGATCAGTTTGCGGGCAGACAACGAACCTTTGCCGTCGAGCCGCATGGGCCGCCTCTATGTCGATTGTTCATCGCTGGGCCCACGCTCTATCGAAATCGCCGTCGCCATATACGGCGCGGATCGCATCGTGTTCGGGACGGACTGCCCGATTTTCCGAACTGACTTGTCGCTCGACGCCGTGCGGAGAGCCAAGATCACGTCCGAGGAGCGCGAGAAAGTTCTGTACCGCAATGCCGAGGTCCTATTGGCGGCGATCAAATAAGCGGCAATATCGGTGAGCGATCAGACGGATGATCCGCACCATCTTCGCCAAGCGTCGCGATACGCGGCTTCGAGGGCCTGGGTATAACCGGTAGCGTCGCACAACGGAGATTGCGCCATCCTCGGGCGTAAGGCTTGTCTGAGTGATGCGAGACGTTCGCGGTCCTGGGCGAGCGCTACGGCGATACGGACGTAGTCGTCGGCGTCGCGAGCGACTAGCTCTTCGAGGCCGAGGTTCGAGAGGTGCGATAGGCTGTGCCGACCGGCGAAATTCTCGCCGGGAAGCGTCACCACCGGAAGCCCCATCCAAAGCGCTTCGAGCGTGGTCAGCCCGCCCGAATAGGGAAACGGATCGAGCGCGATGTCGGCCCGATTGTAGAGCGGCAGGAATTGTTCGTGTTCCGCGCCGCCTCCGAACACGAGCCGCTCCGGCGCGATATCTTCGGCGGCGAACATTGCGCGGATACGCTCTGCGGTCGAGACTTGGCGCATGGGCCGTGCCTGGATCGTCATTCGGGAGTCGGGCAGCTGTTTCAGGACGCGCGCCCAAACCGCGATCACCTTCGCGTTCAGCTTCGAGATATTGTTGAAGCAGCAAAAGGTGACATATCCGCGCTCGGCGAAGGGCGACGCGCCCACCGGCGGGGCATAGTCCGGCGGTGCGTAGCAGACATAACCGTGCGGCATCCGGATGGGCGTTTCCGAGTAATGAACCGTCAGTTCCACCGGCGTCTCGAAGCGGTCCGATATCAGATAATCGATGGCCGCGAGGCCGGTCGTGCCGGTAAGTCCACCGCCCGTAATTTGAATCGGTGCCGGTCGCATGGCGAAGGCGGTCAGCCGGTTGGATGCCGTATGCCCGGCGAGATCCACGAGAATATCGATCTGGTCGGCGCGGATCATGCGGACGAGATCGTCGTCCGGCAGACGACGGATGTCGCGCCACCTATCGCCCTCATGCTGGAGCTTGGCGGTATAGGCATCGTGCCGGCCGTTGGAATAGCAAAAGATTCCGAATTTCGTCCGGTCATGCTGCGCCAACGGACCGGCCATGAAAAAGCCGACCGGATGGCGATAGAAATCGGCAGACACATAACCGATCCGTAAACGTCGTTCTGGCTCGCGTGTATTGGCCGGCGGCGGAAAACGTTGGGCACGCGGAACACCGTGTCGGGCGTTCCAATTGCGCGCTTCGGCGAGATGGTCGGCCGCCGAAAGCTCCGGAAGATACAGACGGTTCATGATCAGGTTCGAATGTATCTCGGCGGCCGTGGGGTCGAGTTTGGTTGCCAGTTCGATCGCAGCGACGGCTTCGTGGATCCGTGCCGATTGAAGAAGTCGCGTGGCGATGTTGTTGCGCACCTTGGCGTCGGTCGGTTGCAGTTGCGCTGCCTTGGCGAGGTGGGCATCGGCCTCGTCGCGCCGATCTGCCCGGTCGCAGACTTGTGACATCAGGACGCGCGCGTTGAAATTCTCGGGAAAGCGCTGGATGGCATGCTCCAGCAGCTTCAGGGCTTCGTCATTTTGTCCGCCGTCGAGGCACAGCCCGCCAAGACACACGAGCGCGTTCTGATGATTCGCATCGATGGCCAGGGCTGTACGAAAAGCGGGTGCCGCTTTTTCGGGGTGTCCTGACGCGAGATAAGCATTTCCGAGATTGTTGGCGGCGGAAACGAAGTCGGGTTTGAGCTTCAGCGCCATCAGATAGTGGCTAATCGCGTCGGAAAACTTCCCGTTTCCCTGAAGGGCGCAGGCGAGGTTGAAATGCAGCGCAGCGTTTTTCGGTGCCGCGGCGAGGAGGATTCGGTAGATTTCGGCGGCCTCGCCAGATTTGCCGGCGCTTAGAAGACCGGCCGCGCGCGCTGATTCGGCGGCGATGTTGAGGACGGGCGGCATTGTCATCTATCCGTCATATCGGGTACGGTCCGCACCCGCCTCGGCAAACCGTATAAGCGTAATCAGTGTCCATTACCGATATCATAATCATCTTCGCGAGCATCGTCGTTACCTCGTTCATCAGCGGCATGCTGAGCCTCGGTGGCGGGACGATCCTCATGGGCGTATTCGTCTGGATCATGCCGGTCAGTCTCGCGATGATGCTTCACGGCGTCACCCAGTTTGTCTCCAACGGCTCGCGCGCGGTCGTCTATTGGAAGCATATTCACTGGCCGGTTGTCAGCGGCTATGTCGTCGGTGCGGTCACGGTTACGGTCCTGTTCTCGTTGGTCGCATATGTACCGAACAAGGTGGTTGTATTCCTGCTGGTCGGAACCCTCCCCTTCGCCAATTTTCTGGTGCCGAAGGGTTACGCGCTCGACGTGACCAAACGTGGCGGCAGCCATACATGCGGGGCGGTGAACACGGCCGTGATGCTGACTTCCGGGGTTTCCGGCCCGATCCTTGACGTCTTCTTCGTCAAAACCGATTTGACGCGCTTTCAGACGATGGCGACTAAGGGCCTGATCCAATCGCTCGCGCATGTCCTGAAGATCATCTATTTCGGCGGTATCATTTGGCTGACCACGAACGACTTCGATACCGATTTATTGCCCTGGTGGGTTTTCGTAGTCGCGGTCATCTTGTCGTCCGGGGGCAACCTGATTGCGTCGCGTTTCGTGCATAAGATGACCGACGCTCAGTTCCGCAAATATGCGCAATGGATGACGATGGCCATCGGCGCGACCTTTTTCGTCCGCGGCATCCTGCTGTGGATCGAAGGGGGCGGTTAAATTCCGAGGCGCGATAGTTGCCCGGCCGGATAGCGTTCTCCCGCCGTTTCGCCGACTAAGAAAGCCGCATTGAGTCGCGCGACCTGTCCGTTCGGCATGACTATGTCGGCGGCGGCGGCGTTTTCATCGAGATATTTGCGACGTTTCGTTCCGGGGATCGGTACGATGCCGGGATCGCGGGTGAGAAGCCAAGCCAAGGACGCCTGGGCCGGCGTTATCCCCATATTCCGCGCGACATCCTCCAAGACGGCGAGTTTGCGTATATTCGCGGCGATATTGTCGCGCCGAAAGCGAGGATGTTCGCGGCGCCGATCGCCCTCGATCAGATCTTCGATTCCACGGATCGCGCCCGAGAGGAACCCGCGCCCGAGCGGCGCATAGGCGACAAAGCCGATGCCCAGCTCGCGACAGGTCGGCAGAATCTCCGCCTCGACATCGCGCGACCACAAGGAATATTCGGTCTCTAAGCAGCTGATCGGATGCGTTGCGTGGGCGTGGCGAATGGTCTGCGGGCCCGCCTCCGACAAGCCGATGTAGCGGACGAGGCCCTTTTCGACCAGGAACTTCATGGCGCCGACGGTCTCTTCGATCGGCACATCGGGATCGACGCGGTGTTGGCAGAAGAGGTCGATATGCTGGACGCCAAGGCGCTTCATGCTGGCGACGCAGGCCTGGACGACATATTCCGGCCGCCCATTCACCCCGGCCCCGCTGGGCCCGCGAATCTGTCCGAACTTGGTGGTGATGATCGCTTTGTCGCGGCGGCCCTTGATCGCCCGGCCGATCAGTTCTTCGTTCTCGCCGTTGCCGTAGGCGTCAGAGGTGTTGAGCAGGCATACGCCTGTATCCAGTGCGTGTTGAATCGTCGCGATGGATTCCTTGTCGTTAAGCACGCCGTATTGGATCGTCATGCCCATGCAGCCGAGGCCGATGGCAGAAACTTCGAGCCCCTGCCCGCCGAGTTTTCGCATTTTCATGTCGGCCGTCCCCTTTTTTCAAGCTCCTCGACCGCTTTGATATGAGCGATCAGCGGATAGAGCGCGCCGCACAGCGCAATCATTATCCCCAGCTCTTTTTCTTTATAGGCATTGCGATGGATATAGATTTTCCAGAACCGCGACAAGAATTTGCGGAACATCGTCGCCAGGCTGGTCCGCGTCTCGCCCCGATCGATCAGGTCGCGCGAGCGCCAGTTGGTGTAGCTGTCGAGGCGGCGCAACATGTCGGAGACATCGCGATCGACGTAATGGTCGACGGGATTTTGCAGGTTTCCGCCGCTGGGACCGTTGACGGTCAGATGCGGATGGACGCGTGAATTGCCCCACCATTTCGCCCCTTTGCGGAACAGCCCGTCATAGGCCAGTTTGCCGAACGAGCCCCCGCCCCAGCCGTGTTTGACGTAGCGTTTGCCGATGAAATTGCGCACCGGAATGGTGAAGATATCGTACTGGTCCTCGTTGATGCGCGTACGGATTTCCCGGGCAAGCTCGTCGGACACCCATTCGTCGGCGTCGGCTTCCAATATCCAGTCGCCCGAACAGGCGCGAATGCCGAGGTTGCGGCGCTCGCCCTCGATATCCCATTCGCCTTCGAGGATGACGTCGGCATATTTCGCCGCGATCTCGCGCGAACCGTCCGTGCATTTGTCGAGCACGACCACCAATTCGTCGGCAAACGTAAGACGCGAGAGGCAATCGGCCAGGATCGCCTCTTCGTTATGTGCGACGACGAGAGCCGAGAGTCGGGGATCAGGCAGCTTTTTTTGCCTTCGGTTTCTTGCCCATGTCTTTCTTGGTCCGCGTCGGCGGTTGCGGACGCTTGCCGACGATGCCCTTGGGCAGAAGCCATTCCGCGAAGGTTTCCGGCGCCGGATCGTACACCCTGGGTTTCCAGTTTTCGGTGCAGTAATCCTCGTCGCAGAAATATTCGTTGGGTCCGCCGACGGGGCTTTTCATATACCAGAAATAGCATGACGAAACGACGTGACGGCCGGGGCCGACCGCGATCGGCCAGCCTGCCTTTTGCATTTTATAGCCGCCGCCAAGCATCTCGTTGATGTCGCGCACGCCGAAGCCGACGTGGTTGAGCGACGGCTTGTCGTCTTCGAGCAGGAACAGCTGATGATGACCGGCACGGGCCTGGGTGCGCAGGAATACGCCGCGCCCGCGATAGATGTCGGTCAGGTGAAACCCGAGGCGCTTGATATAGAAGTCCTGTTGCGCCTGGAGATCGGGGACATTGAGCACGACGTGGCCGATGATCAGCGGAGTGGCGCTCTTGTAATAGATCGCGCGCTCGTCGATGCGGCTCACCAGTTCGGGCGAGTTCATGGGAATGACTTTGCGTTCCAATGGGACACGCTGGGTCAGCCGAAAGGCGATCCCAAGACCGATCGGGTCGGTGGTGTGAACTGTGCCATCCTTATCGATGATGACCTCGCGATCCTTTTTCATCTCGGCGGCGATCGCCTTGAGCGAGGCTTTGGAATCGACGCCCCAAACCAGTTCGCGCAAGGTCGGGCCGGATTGGATGGGTTTGGGAAGATGCTTGGCCTTGACTGGGTAGACCTCGATCTCGGCCTGGTTGACGGTGCGGTACAAGCCGTAGGTCGCTGTTTCGCGGACCTTCTTCAAGCCGAAGTCCTTGTAGAATTTGTGCGCGGCCTTCATGTCTTCGACGCCGAAGACAAGCTTGTCGATTCCCAGTACTGCCATGTTTGCCGTTCCTGCTCGTGCTCTCGATAGGCGGAGACTAGGCCTTTCTTAATTCGAGACGAGCCGGACGTCGAGCCGAAAAAGGTGGGTTTGCTCCCGCATCGTTAGATCAATTTGGGCGCACACCCTTAATGTTGGGATATCGCTTATGGCCCGACGCAATCTAGTCGGGGCAGAACTATTTCGCGGCTTCGTTCCCCGTTGTCTGGGCGCCGCCATTCTTTTCTTTTTCTTTTTTGTCTTTTTCGTCTTGGCTTTCTTCTTTTCCGTTATTTCCGTTCCCGTCTTTATTGTCGCTCGCAGAGCTAGACTTGTTACCGTTCGCTGGGCCCGAATTGTTGTCGCTAGGCGTCGCAGATGGCCCGTTCGGTTGACCGGACCCCGGCTCGCTGGCCTTCGGAGCGTTCGTGGGCTGAGGGCCCGCAGCGGGCTCGAACGAACTCGGCGAGGAACGTGAGGACGGGGTATTTGAACGTGGCGTCGGGGTCGAGAATTGCGTCGACGGAGTGACCGTCGGCACCCGGACCAACTGGGTGATTTGCGAATTGCTTGCGGTAGTCGTTACCGGCACGGGGACGTTTGTAAACGGCACGCCGTTTATCATGTAGGGGCCGTCCCCAATTGTCGGCGCACGCAGCATCGTTACGAACGACGCGGCAGCGACGCCATCGACCCCTCCGATGATATTTCCGCTGTTGGATAGTTGCGCGCTACGCGCGGCAATTCCTAATGTATTCACATTTAGTGTGCCGCCGGTGATGGCGCCGGAGGTATGCATTTCCGTCGGACCGGCGATCATGGTGGTTGCGGTTCCGATCGCGATCGAACCGCTGTTTGCAACGTTGAGCGACCCAAGGCGGCCTAATGAGCCGACATTGCCGTTAAGGGCCAGAGCCGAGCTACCGGTCTTTAGGGTCAAGGTGCGCCCTGCCCCATTCAAAGCGCCGAGCGTGATAGCGCCGCCGGCCAAGTTCACGCCGTTGTTGATGCTGTCAATGGTGGCGTTGGTGGCGAGGTTTACCGGACCGAGGCTCATGGCCTGGCCTGCCGTGCGCAGCGCGCCGCCGATGGATGTGGTCGAGGCGGTCGAGGTCAATCCGCCCAAGAATGTCGAAACATCCGCCGCATCGTTGCCAAGTGCGACGCCGCCGGTATTCAGGAAGCTGCCGGTTCCCGTGATGTTCGCGCTGCCGTTTAGCGCGACGGCGAAATTGTTGGCTGCGGTCGCGACGTTTGCCGCTCCGAGATTGCCGGTGAAGGTCGCACTCGACGCATTGGCAACCGACAGGGCGCCGAGGCCGGTGAGCGAGCTATTCGCGGCAATCGCGCCGCCGGTGCCCGCGTTCATGCTGAGGTTGTGCGTATTGCCGGTGACCGCGCCGAGCGCGATGGCGCCACCGGCGGCATTGGCGCGGTTGTTGGTGGTATCGAGCGCGACATTGGTGGCGAGCGTCGTGCCGCCAAGGTTCATCGCCTGCCCGGCTGTGCGAACCGTGCCGCCGATGCTGGTTGCCGAGGCCGTGGAGGTGATCCCGCCTGCGAAGGTCGAGATGTCGGCCACATCGTTGCCGAGCGTCACACCGCCCGTGTTCAGGAAATTCGTCGTTCCGGTAATGTCGGCGCCGCCATTGAGCACGACCGCGAAGTTATGCGCGACGGAACCCAGTGTGACGGCGCCCAGATTGCCATTGAAGGTCACGCCCAAGGCATTGGCGAGCGAGAGTGCGTCGAGGCCGCTGACAGCGCCGCTGGCGGCGATGGTGCCTCCGGTTCCCGCGTTGAGCGTC
>CAMDWJ010000018.1 GCA_945877815.1 Caenispirillum bisanense | reverse complement strand
TGATCCGCGGCGCGCCGAACGACTTGTCGATGACCACGTTGCGCCCCTTCGGACCCAGCGTCACCTTAACCGCGTTCGCGAGGATATCGACGCCGCGCAGCATCCGCGCGCGCGCATCGCCCTCAAATTTTACTTCTTTTGCAGCCATTAGCACGTCTCCTATCGTCTACATTCGTAGTCAGATTTATTTTCAAAAGGTTAGGCTGCTTTCTTCGCCTTAACCTTACCTTCGATGATGCCGAGAATGTCGGATTCGCGAAGAATAATAAGGTCTTCGCCATCGACTTTAACCTCGGTCCCGCCGTATTTGCTGAACAGGACGCGTTCGCCAGCCTTCACGTCGAGCGGCGTCACATTGCCGTCTTCGCCGCGCACGCCCGTTCCGACCGAGATGATCTCGCCTTCTGACGGTTTTTCCTTGGCGGTGTCGGGAATAATGATTCCGCCCTTGGTCTTCTGTTCTTCTTCGACGCGGCGGACCAGAACGCGGTCATGCAGTGGTTTGAATCCCATGGTTTCCTCCAAAAAACTAAGATTAATCCCGGGGCATTGGCACTCGCCCCTCGAGATTGCTAACACCTAGGCTTCCGGCCATTTCCCGTCAAGGGCCCTGCGACGGTTCAGGAGTGGATGCGTTTCAGCAGCACTCGCGCGAGTATACTGCTAAGACATTGAAATATTTGACTATTTTATGAAACAACGATTACAGTTTCTGCGTTTGTCCTCTACCGCACTCGAAAAGGACGGCTCATGTATCACAGTAACGTTCCTTGGATCGTTAAGCCCTATTGCCTGGCCACGGCCGAAATCCTTTACCGCATGCCCGATTATCCCAATCTGCTACAGAGTTTTATCTGGCAGACCATGGACATGGCGCCGCGCTTTCCCTCGATCGCCAAGTTCCTGAGCCATTGGGAGAAGAATATCGAGGCCGATATCTTTTTGGTGAAGATCGCGAGCAAGGCCCTGATGAAACCGGCGGAGTTTCGCCGGGTCGATCAGATGTGGACGCTTCACTGATCGAGATCGGTTTCCACGGCGCGTCCGCGACGATATTGGCGGAATAGATAGACGCCAATAATCGACGCTGCCGCAAAGAGAACGACCGAAAGGCTGATACGCAATTCCGGATCGAGCGTTATCCCACTGCCCAGCAAGGAAAAAACCAGGGTCTGGGGGATATAGCCGAGCACCGAAGCAGCTATGAACGGCACGCCGCGCGCGCGTGAAAGTCCGGCCGCAAGATTGGTTGCCAAGTTATTGCCGAACGGCAAAAATCTGATCAACAAAGTGGCGACGAACGTATTGTCGCTGAGGAAGGAATCGACCTTGTGAAAGCGTGCCGGTAAACGCTTCGCGATGATGTCGCGCGCGAAATAGCGGGTCACCAGAAAGGCAATCGCACAGCCGATCCCCGATGCAACGAGGGCATAGACAAAGCCTTCGCTGAGGCCGAAGGCATAGCCGGCGAGAAACGACAGAATCTGACGCGGAAAGCCCCCGGCGGCGAAAATCGCTGCCACGGCGATGAAGACGAGATCGCCCTCCAACCCATTCTGGCGGACGTTAGCATCGATCCAGGCTTCGTCCAGCATGCCGGCGATGCCGAATGTCTTGAGCAGCATTCCGCCCGCCACCAGAAGCGCGATCAGCCCGATGCCGCGCAGTAACGCCCGTAAATTGAACGGCATCAAATTTCCTCGGCCACGTCGGCGGCCAGCCTGCGGCGCATCAGCCAGGCGACGCCCCGCACATCGGCGATCCCGACCACAAGGCGATCCCAGGTGCCGTATTTTGAGGCGCCTCGTTCGCGTGCCCGGTGCGAGACCGGAACGGATTGCACGATCCCGCCGGCGCGCAGCATCAAGGCCGGCAAAAAGCGGTGCATGTGATCGAAGGCGGGGAATTCGAGGAAGGTCTGGCGCGGGAAGAGTTTGAGCCCGCAGCCGGTGTCGGGCGTGTCGTCGCCCAATTTGCGCGCGCGAAATCGATTGGCGAGGCGAGACGAGATTCGCTTGATCCAGGTGTCGCGCCGTTGCGTGCGATGTCCGGCCAACATCAAGGGTTGGGTGCCGCTATGTGCGCGGTAAGTCTCAATCAATGCGGGGATATCGGCCGGATTGTTCTGGCCGTCACCGTCAAGTGTTGCAATCAGTGCAGCTCGCGCGGCTTTGACCCCGGTGCGGATCGCCGCACTTTGGCCCCGCCGCACGGCATGGCGTTGCGCCCGCAACATCGGAAATTCCGGCACTAAGGCCCGCAGCCGTTCAAAGCTGCCGTCGGTCGATCCATCGTCCACATAGACGATTTCAAACGCAATGCGGCCATGCAGTGCCGCCGCGATCTCGCCGACCAGCGGCGCGATATTGTCGGCTTCGTTCATCACGGGGACGACGACGGATAGTTCCGGAGGTGTCGGGGCTTCGGCCATGGGCCAAGGAAATACACGTGCGTTGCCCGAGAGGAAAGGCCCGAGAGCCCACGATCAGCCATGGAACTCACCGATCCGACACGATATAAAGCGCCATGGCCGATGAATATGCAGGCGATGTTCCGCCGAAAAAGGCGTGGGAAATCCTGACGCACGAGAAGGACGCCGTTCTCGTCGATGTGCGTACCGACGCCGAATGGCTGTTTGTCGGCGTGCCTGATCTGGCCAGCGTCGGCAAGGAGCCGGTCAAGATCGCGTGGCAGATTTACCCTGCCATGCTGATCAATCCGGATTTTGTCGCAGCAGTGAAATCGGCCGCCCCGAAACCCGATGCGCCGATCGTATTCCTCTGCCGTTCCGGCGTGCGTTCCAAAAGCGCGGCCATCGCGGTGACTCAGGCGGGCTATCGCCGTTGCTACAATATCTCCGAGGGATTTGAGGGCGACAAGGATGCCCAATCCCATCGCACCTCAATCGGCGGCTGGAAGGTCGCCGGATTGCCATGGAAGCAATAACGCAATTGAAAAGCGGGTGGCGCCGTGGCGCCGCCATGCTCACGATCTTCGCGCTTCTGTTCCATGCTGCCCTGTTACTCATTCACCAGCCGGTTTCGGCAACGGCGAACACAACAGCGCAAGATGGCACGATCGTTCTATGCACGGCCTTCGGCCTCAAGGTCGTGTCATTGGCCGATCTATCGAGCGACGCAGAATCGCAAAAAGCCCCGGATAAAGACGTTACCCCCTATTGCCCAATCTGTCTGGGCGCTCAGCTCGCCGGCACGCTCGTACCGCCCTCGGTGGTCGATTTACTGGTGCCGTCGGCCGAGATCGCCGCCATTGTATTCACGCCCCGCGTCGAATTTGTCATTGCGCGGGAATCGATCTCGCCCCTCGGACCGCGCGCGCCTCCGACATTCGTTTGACCGCAAATCTTTAGTTCAGCTTGTGTGTGCTCCTCGGGGTGCATGCGCAGGATATGCGTCAATCGATTCAGAATATCGGAGCATTCTCATGCGTCGTTCTCATTTGTTCGCCGTCGCCTTCAGCACGGCAATCCTCGCCTCGTCTCACCTCTCCGCCCATGTCACCCTCGATACTCGCGAGGCGCCGACTGATACGTACCTCAAGGCCGTGTTCAACGTGCCCCACGGCTGTGAGGGTTCGCCCACCACGCGTATTCGTATCCGCATCCCGGACGGCATCAGCAGCGTCAAGGTTCAGCCCAAGCAAGGCTGGGACGTATCGACCGTGAAGACCAAGCTCGCGACGCCGGCTAAGGGCGGTCACGGCGAAGCCATCACCGAAACCGTCAGCGAAGTGGTCTGGAGCGGCGGCCGCCTGCTGGACGAACATATCGACGAGTTCCTGATGCAGATCCGTCTGCCGAACGCGGCGCCCGGAACGGTTCTATATTTTCCGGTCGTTCAGGATTGCGAAAAAGGCACCAATCGCTGGATCGAACTGCCTGAAGCCGGCAAATCCCTGAAACAACCTGCCCCGGCTCTGCGATTGATCGCAAAACCGTAGCATCCGCACCGTGCGCGTTTTCCTCGTTTTGATCCTGGCGATTTGCAGCCTCGGTTGGGACGGGGAAGCGCGCGCGCATGCGGTCTTGCTGGAGACGGTTCCGTCCGACCGTTCGGTCGTCGCGCAATCGCCGCCGGCGATCGTATTGCGGTTCAACGAGACTGTGCAGCCGATCCTTGTGCAAATTCGCGGCGACGGCGGCATGATGATTCCGGCGGATCTATCGATGGTCGATCAAGAGTTGAGGGTCGCCCCGCGCGGGCCTCTCGCAGCGGGCGGATATATTCTGTCGTACCGGGTGACGTCGGCCGATTCGCATCCGGTCGCCGGCTCCTTCCTGTTCGCGGTCGGGGCTGCACCGGCGGCTTGGGCGGCTCCCGCGACGAGCGCGGCAACAAGCAGCGGCTGGGTAATCGCCGCGGGTATCAGTCGCGCAATTTTCCTGGCGGCCACGCTGATCGTGATCGGCGCATCGATATTTTGGCTCGTCATGGGCGGACAAGTGCCGATGCGCCCAATTGTCTTCGGCATGGCAGGGATTGCGATGGCCGCCGCTATCGTTGCGATCTATCTGCAAGGAGGTCTCCTTCTCGACGCTGCGAACGTTCGTCCTTGGGAGAGCGAATTGTGGCGCATTGGATATGCCAGCACGCGGGGCACCGCCTCGTTGATGGCCTTCGGCGGTTTGGTGGTCGTGGCGGGTGCCCTTTTTTGGGGGTCGCGCGCGCGGCGGCCGGTCGTCGGAATCGGCATCGTGATCGTGATCGCGAGCTTCGCGTTGTCCGGTCACGCGGCGACCGCGAGCCCGCGATGGATTGCGATACCGACGCTCCTGTTCCATGTTGCGGTGGTCGCTTTCTGGCTCGGCTCGCTGATGCCGCTTTTGTCCGTCCTGCGACAACCGCGCGCGCTACGTCTGGCGGCCTTTAAGCGCTTTTCCGAAATCGCCTTCTTCGTGGTGCCGCAGCTTGTCGTGGCCGGCGCGATTTTGGCGACCTTGCAAATTCAGCGGCCCGACGCGTTATTCGCTTCGTCCTATGGGATGATCCTGGCCCTCAAGATCGTGCTGGTCGGCGCGCTCTTCGTTCTCGCGGCCTGCAACCGCTGGATCCTCATGCCCGAAATGACGGAGGACAGTCCGGGATACGCGGATCGGTTCCGGCGAACCATTTTGGCCGAGCTTGGTCTGGGTTTCGCTATTCTTTGTGTCACCGCGTTTCTGTCGCAAACCGTACCGCCGCGCTCCGTGGCCGAGCATGAATCATTCGCTGCCGCCGCATCGCGGGATACCGGACACACATCGTTGACTGTCGCCGGGGACCGCAAGGCATTATTGATGGTCGCGCCGGCGCGACCGGGGCGCAATACGATGCGCGTGCGGATATTTGGCGCCGATGAGCAGCCCATCGATCCGCTCGAACTGGCGATCGAATTGTCCAATCCTTCGGCGGGCATCGAGCCTTTGCGTCGCGCGCTCGCATCGGTCGGCGACGGCTATTTCGAGCATGTGGGGCCGGAGATGTCGGTCGCCGGTCGCTGGATCGTGCGCATCGAGGTCCTCGTGACCGACTTTGAAAAAGCATCTTTCGAAAACGAACTGACCGTGAAATGAAGAGGAGTTTTGCATGACCCCAGGCATGAAGCGCGGCCTCGCGATCCTGGTTGCGGGCGGATTTTTTCTGCTCGCCGCCATCGCGATCGGCTGGGTCCAGCAGCGCGTAGCACCGCCACCGGCCGCCGATACCGGTTCGGCCTTAATCGGAGGCGCCTTTGCGCTGGTCGATGAAAACGGACGCACAGTGACCGATCAAACCTATCGCGGAAAATGGCTGTTGGTTTTTTTCGGCTTCACTCATTGCCCAGATGTCTGTCCGACCGCGCTCAACGACATCTCGCTGGTGCTCGATGGGCTCGGTGCGCGCGCAGGCTCGGTCCTGCCGCTGTTCGTCACGGTCGATCCCGAACGCGACACGCCCGAGGTGATGAAGGATTACACCAACGCGTTTCATCCCGGTATCGTCGGTCTGACCGGCACGCCGGAGCAGATAGCGGGCGTGGCCAAGGTCTATCGCGTTTATTACAAGAAAGCGCCGCAGGGCGAGGATTACACGATGGATCACAGCGGCATCACCTATGTGATGACGCCGGACGGACGTTTCGCGACACATTTCAGCCCGCGTACGGGTATCGATACGATGGTGGACAAATTGCGCGGCCTCGTGGACGGAAAACGGCCATGAGGTTGGTGGCGATCCTGATGGCTCTGTGGGTCGTCTTAGCTCCCGCGCTCGCTCAACCGTCCTCGGGGATTGCGCTCAGCGATGCTTGGGCGCGCGCCACACCGGGGGCGGGGACCACCGGCGCCGCCTATCTCACGCTTGCCAATGCGGGTGCGGCGACGGACCGGCTGATCGCCGTATCGACACCGATCGCCCGGTCGGTGGAACTGCATACTACGGTGCGGGACGGCGACATTCTGCGCATGCAGGCCCTAGATACGCTGGGTATCGCCCCTGGCTCGGCGGTCGAGTTGAAACCAGGCGGCATCCATATCATGCTGCTCGGATTGAAGGCTCCGCTAAAGGAAGAGACGACATTCCCGCTGACCCTGACTTTCGCGGCGGGCGGAGATCTGACCGTCGATGTTGCGGTGCGCGGCGCCGGCGCGATGGGGCGGACATCGCAACCGAGTAAGCGCTAGGCCTTCAGCGCCTGCTCCAGGTCGTCTTTGATATCCTCGACATCCTCGAGCCCTATTGATAGCCGCACCAGCTGATCGGAGATGCCGAGCTTGGCTCGCCCTTCCGGGCCGGTGCGCTGGTGCGTCGTCGTCGCTGGATGTGTCATCAGGCTTTTCGAATCGCCGAGATTGTTCGAGATATCGATCAGCTTCATGGCGTTCATGAAGCGGAAGACGCGAGCCTCGTCGCCCATCACCTCGAACGCGATGACGCTGCCCGGCCCTTGCATCTGCTTCTTGATCAGCGCGCGCTGGGGATGGCTGTCGAGACCCGGGAAAATCACCTTTCCTATGCCGGCGTGACCTTCCAGGAACTGGGCGACCTTGAGCGCATTGTCGCAATGGCGCGCGACACGCAACTCCAGTGTCTCCAAACCCTTCAGTTGCAGCCATGCATTGAAGGCCGACAGCGTCGGGCCGGTATGGCGGATGAACATACGCAGATGTTTTTCCCAATATTCCTCGTCGTTGAACAGGATCGCGCCGCCGAGGCTGCGGCCCTGCCCGTCGATATGCTTGGTCGAGGAATAGACGACGATATCGGCGCCGAGCGCGATCGGGCGCTGCAGACAGGGTGTTGCGAAAACATTGTCGACGACGACGCGGGCACCTGCTTTGTGCGCCATCTTGGCCACCGCTTCGAGATCGATGATTTCCATCGTCGGGTTCGAGGGCGTTTCCATGAACACCATGTTGGTGGGCTGCGACAGCGCCTTTTCCCACTGGTTGAGATCGGTGCCGTCGATCATGGTCACGCGAACGCCATATTGCGGCATCAGCACGGTGCAGACGTAATCGCAGCTGCCGAACAGGGCGCGCGAGGCGACGAGGTGATCGCCCGCCTTAAGCTGGCAGGCGAGGGCGGCGAAAATCGCACCCATACCGCTCGCCGTGCCCTGGCAGAATTTGGTGCCTTCCATCAGCTTCATCCGTTCCTCGAACATGGCGACCGAGGGGTTGGAATAGCGCGAATAGATGAAATGGTCGTCCTGGCCCATGAAGGAGGCCTTGGCCTGCTCGGCCGAATCGTAAACGAAGCCGGACGTGAGATAGATCGCCTCGCAGGTTTCGCCATATTGCGAGCGTAGGGTCCCGCCGCGCACCATATTGGTCTGGGGCCGCCAGGCCGTGTTGGTCTTTTTCTTCGTGTCGTCCATCGCTCTCTCCATACCGCCCAGGGAGGCAAAAAAATTCCCCGGCCAAAATACATGGTCGGGGCTTCAAGACGCTCCGACCGTTTAGCGCTGCTTGTTTAACGTGGCCGCAAGCTGGTCGAACAAATCACCACGATGAGCGTTAAAGTACCTCTGTAAAACCGTTGCTTCAAGCCCATATAAGTGCCGCTCGCCTTGTGAGGCTCCCCCCGGTCTGGCAAGGTTCTTCGTAACGGCAGCAGGAGTAGCGCGCCATGACCGATATCGCCGCAACGGACGATCTATTTTTCACGCGCACCGGCCTCGATCGAGACCGCGTGACCCGCATCGTCGAGAATTCGCTCAAAGGGGCGGACGACGGTGAGCTTTATCTCGAATATAGCCAGTCCGAAAGTTTGGTTTACGACGACGGCCGGTTGAAGAATGCGAGCTTCGATACCTCGCAAGGTTTCGGCCTGCGCGCGGTCGCGGGCGAGACGGCGGGCTTCAGCCATGCCTCGGAATTGTCCGAAGCCGCGATCAAGCGCGCCGGGGAAACCGTGAAAGCGGTCCATTCCGGGCGTGGCGGCACCATAGCCTTGCCGCCGTCCGGCACCAATCAATCGCTTTATATGGACGACAACCCCCTGGCCCTCGTGCCGTTCGAAACAAAGGTCAAATTGCTGGCCGAGATTGACGCCTATGCGCGCGCCAAGGACCCGCGCATCAAACAGGTGACGGCGGCGATGTCCGGCGAGTGGCAGGCGGTGCAGATCGTGCGCGCCGACGGCAGCCGTGCGGCCGATATCCGCCCGCTGGTGCGCCTCAATGTCAGCGTCGTCGTGGGCGACGGCACACGCATGGAATCGGGCAGCTACGGCAGCGGCGGGCGCGAAGGCTACGAGATCTATATGAAGCCCGAGGCGTGGCGCGCGGCGGTGGACGAAGCGCTGCGCCAAGCCCTCGTCAATCTCGATTCAGGTCCCGCACCGGCCGGCGAGATGCCGGTGGTGCTCGGGCCGGGCTGGCCCGCGATTTTGCTGCACGAGGCGATCGGTCACGGGCTCGAAGGCGATTTCAACCGCAAGGGAACCTCCGCCTTTTCCGAACTGATGGGCAAGCGGGTGGCCTCCAAAGGTGTGACCGTCGTCGACGACGGCACCATCAATGCGCGGCGCGGTTCGCTCACCATCGACGACGAAGGCACGCCGACCCAGCGCACGCCGCTGATCGAGGACGGCATCCTCACAGGCTATATGCAGGACCGCATGAACGCGCGCCTTGTCGGCAAGGTCTCGACCGGCAACGGGCGCCGTCAAAGCTACGCCTATGCGCCGATGCCGCGCATGACCAATACGATCATGGAAAACGGCGAGGCCGATCCCACCGATATCCTGAAAAGCGTGAAGAAGGGTCTTTATGCCGTCAATTTCGGCGGCGGCCAGGTCGATATCACGTCGGGCAAATTCGTCTTCACCTGCACCGAGGCTTACCGCATCGAGAACGGCAAGATCGGCGCTCCGGTGAAGGGCGCGACCTTAATCGGCAACGGCCCCGATGTGCTCACGCGGGTCTCCATGATCGGCAACGATATGGCGCTCGATCCCGGCGTCGGGACGTGCGGGAAGGACGGCCAAGGCGTGCCGGTCGGCGTCGGCCAGCCAACGCTTTTGATCGACAATCTCACCGTGGGCGGCACCGAGGTTTAAGGACGGCGCGATGAGCGATCCGGCGGCCGAAGATCGTCCCATCAAGATGTTCCATCACTTCGCCATCGAAGTGGCGGACATGGATCGCTCCATCGACTTCTACCGCGACCTGTTCGGCTTCAAGCTGACCGAACGGCATAAGGCCGGCGAGATACCGTCGATCCCGGTCGATCTCGTCTTCCTGCGCTGCGGTTCGCATCACCACGATCTCGTGCTGTCGCACAACACCAAGAAAAAATACCGCGCGCGTACCCTGGCCGACGATGCCGAGGGGCCGGCCTATATCCATAACTTCGCCTTTGCCTGCCAAGATCGCGCGAGCTGGGAGACGCTGATGGCGAAGGTTCGCGCACGCGGTATCTAGATCGTCCGCGGCCCGGTCCTGCACAGCCCGTGGCAAAAAGGCGGCGAAGGATCGTGGGGGGAGAATCTATCGTTCTACATCCTCGATCCCGACGGCCATCGCCTGGAGCTGTTCTGCGACATGGCGACGATCTATGCGGATAGCATCTTCGTCACGCACGCGGGCGAGCGCATCGAACAGGCCAAGGCCGTCGAGATTTAGCTTCTCAGAGCCAACGCCAACATTAATAGCGCGATCGCGGCGCACCAGGCGCCGATCACGCGTGCGCCGATGTGTAGCCACGGTGCGTTCAGCCGCTGGGCGATGGCGACGACGCCGAGAAAGATTAACTGCGCGCCGATCTAAGTGCCGATAAGCGCGCCGGTATCGTCGGCGCCACTGTCCAGGCCAATCGAAAATGCGGCGCTGGCCACAATTACCGCGGCGCTCCAAGCTGGCGCCTTCCACGCGGTCGCGGCGAGAAAGGCTGCGATGAATGCCATACAAAGCGTGAGCTGGGGCGAGAGCGGAATCGCTTCGGACAAGGCCAATCCGATCGCCAGCGCTCCCGAAAATGCGACGACAGACAGGCGTATCGCGCCGCCATCCTGCCGGGTGATCCAGAGCCCAAGTCCTACCGCGATCAGGACATGGGCGGGGAGGATGAACGGATGGACGATGCCGTTGACGAAGGGGCCGGCTCCGTCGATCGATTCGTGCGCCATGGCCGGGGCGGCGCCAAGTATGAAGACGGTCGCGAGCGCAACCGCCGGGGCGATCATCCGCCGATCTCGGCCAGGAAGACGATACCGGCCAGCGCGATGAGTGCGCCGCCGGCGCGCACCGCGACGGCGCCCATGGCAAAACGGGTGATCGTACCGAACCCGATCCCGATCCCGGTCAGATGTAGAAGGCCGGTTGCGATCACGAAGCCCGCGGCAAAACCGAACGGATTGGCCGCCTCGGGCAATTTCGTTCCGTGCGCGTGGCCGTGGAATATGGCAAAGGCGCCGACGAGGATGGCCGCGACCCACAGCGGCGGCCGCGCCGCCATCATGACGCACAGACCGAGCACGATGGCGGAAGCGGAGATGCCAGCCTCGATGCCAGGAACAGGAATTCCAGCGATGCCGAGCGCGCCGCCTAACGCCATGATGAGCGGAAAGACGATGGGCAGCAGGTAGATTGCGGGCCGGCCGAGGAATGCGCCCCACAAACCGACCGCGACCATAGCCGCGACATGATCCCATCCGAAGAGCGGATGGAAAAAGCCGCTCGCGAAACCGGAGATGTCCTCCCCGGTATGGGCGGCTGCGGGGGCTGCGAGCAGGAAAAGGAGCAAGGCGGCTAAGATGCGCATCGACGTGACTCTGACTTAGTAGGCGAATTCCGTGAAGGCTCGATTCGCGTCGCCTTGCCACTCGCCATCGTAGAGCGCCAGCACGGCATCGGCCGGGGTAATTCCCGTGCGCGCGATATTGATGAGCGGGTTGAGGAAAGAACTTTCGTCCTGGCCGGAACCGTCGAGCTTGGCGCGGTTGCGCAAGCCCATGCTGGCGTAGCCCAGAACCTCGACCGCGATATCCTGGACGGTGCGATTGCGGAACTTGGTCTTGAGCGCGCTCACCGGCACATCGGCGCGTAGTTTTGCCATCTCCGGCACGGTCCAATCGCGGGTCAGCGTGTGGATCGCATCCAGCGCGTCGTCGTCGTACATCAGCCCCGTCCAAAAGGCGGGCAGCGCGCAAAGATTGCTCCAATGGCCGCCGTCCGCGCCACGCATTTCCAAGAAGCGCTTGAGACGGACCTCGGGGAAGGCGACGGTCATGTGATCGTCCCAATCCTTGATCGTCGGCCGCTCGCCCGGTAGGGCCGGTAATTTTCCCGCCATGAAATCGCGGAAGGATTGTCCCGACGCATCGATATATTTGCCGTCGCGATAGACGAAATACATGGGTACATTGAGAAGGTAGTCGACATAACGCGCGAAGCCGAAGCCGTCTTCGAACACGAATGGCAGCATGCCCGCACGGTCCGGATCCGTATCGGTCCAGATGTGGCTGCGGAAACTGAGGAAGCCGTTTTTCTTGCCGTGACGCAACGGCGAATTCGCCCACAAGGCCGTGGCGATCGGCTGCAGCGCCAGCGAGGTGCGGAACATCTTCACCATGCGCGCTTCGTCGGAGAAATCGAGATTCACTTGGACTGTGCAGGTCGCGCCCATCATCTCGAGGCCGAGCGATCCGCGCTTCGGCATATAGGAGCGCATGATCTTGTAGCGGCCCTTGGGCATCCATTCGATGTCGTCCATGGTCCAGGTCGGCAAATAGCCCATGCCCAGAAAGCCAACTTTGAGTGCCTTTGCGACGCCCTTCACCTGATCGATGTGCTGGGTCGTTTCGCGGCAGGTCTGATGAATGGTCTCCAGCGGCGCTCCGGACAGCTCAAGCTGCCCGCCCGGCTCCAATGTGATCGAGCTGCCGTCGGGTTTGATCAGGGCGATGGTGTTCTCGCCTTCGCGCACCGGCTCCCAGCCGAAGGGCTCGAGCGCCTTCAAGATCTCACCGATGCCGTTGGGCGCGAAATAACCGAGCGGCTTCAGGGTTTGCTGGTCGAAGACGAATTTTTCGTGTTCGGTTCCGATGCGCCATTTGTCGCGCGGCTTACTGCCCGACGCGATATAGGCGACCAGATCATCGATGCCGGTGATCGGCTGGTATTTGTTATCCGCCACTCTTTACCCCTACGGCGCCGCCGCCGGTTGATCCGACGGTCCTCCCGGCTCTCAGGCCCAGTCCCCGGCAATCGCCTGGAAACAGGCCAACGCCGCGAGGGCCGCCGTCTCGGCACGCAAAATGCGATTCCCGAGATCGAGCGCGTTAACAAATGGGAGAAACTTCATTGCGTCAAGCTCCGATTCGGCAAACCCGCCCTCCGGGCCGATGAGGATTGCAGCACCTTGTTCGCGCGGATGCGACGCAAATGCACTGACGATGGACGTTCCCGCTCCGGTCTCGTCGAGAAGGTACAGGCGGCGCGGCGTGGGCCAATCGCGCAGCACATCATTCAACGGTTTCGTCTGCGCGATCAGCGGCACGGTCAGCCGGCTGCATTGTTCGGCGGCCTCGATGGCGATAGCGGCGAGACGGTCGCTGTTGATCCGTTCCGTATTGGTACGCTGGGTGGTGACCGGACAGATTCGAGCGGCGCCAAGCTCGGTTGCCTTTTCGACGATCAACTCCAGGGGTGCGCGCTTGATCGCGGCGACGACCAGCCACGGCCCGTCCTCGGGCGTCTGTGCGCGTGTCATATCCTCGGTTTGGAAGGCCCCGCCGCGCTTGTCGAGGGTGGCGATCCTGGCACGCCATTCGCCGTCGCGGCCGTTGAACAAGCAGACTTCATCGCCGGGTCCGCGCCGAAGCACGTTGCGCAGATAATGGGCGTGCGTCTCGGCCATCGGCAGATGGGCGTGCGCCGCGAGCGGCGTATCGATATATAGACGAAGTCCGGCGCGTGAGGTCATGGTAGTCAAAATGTTAGCATGCGGGAATGGATAACACAGCGCAGAGCGATATTCCGTCCGGCAATTGGGTCGACCGATGGCTGCCGCCATCCGCGCGACCCTACGCGCGGATGGCGCGGTTCGACCGACCGATCGGCACGTGGCTGTTGCTATTCCCGGGCTGGTGGAGCATCGCCATGGCGAGCGATATCGCCGCATCGCCGGGTCGCTTTTTCTGGCTGATGGCCTTGTTCGGGATCGGCGCCATGGTGATGCGCGGGGCGGGGTGTAGCTTCAACGATATCACCGACCGCGATTTTGATGCCCAGGTAGCGCGTACCGCCAAACGGCCCATCCCGTCCGGCCAAGTTAGCGTCAAACAGGCCATATTTTGGATGGTGGCCTTGTCGTTGACCGGTTTTGTCGTGCTTCTCCAATTCGATCTCTTTGCGATCTTGGTCGGCATCGCCTCGCTGGGTCTGATCGCCGTCTATCCCTTCATGAAGCGCATCACCTATTGGCCGCAATTCGTGTTGGGCCTCGCCTTCAATTGGGGTGCTTTGCTGGGCTGGGCGGCGGTGCGGGACGATATCGAAGCACCCGCCCTGTTGCTGTATGTCGCCGGAATTTTTTGGACGCTCGGTTACGACACCATCTATGCCCACCAGGACAAGGAAGACGACGTTTTGATCGGAGTGAAATCGTCGGCGCTGGCTTTGGGTGAACGGACGCGGCCATGGCTGTTCATTTTTTACGCGGGCGCAATTGTCTTCACCGCGCTTTCGGCATGGCAGGCGGCGCTTGCCTGGCCGTTTTATGTGGCGCTGGCGTTGGGCGCGGCGCAATTGATCTGGCAAAGTGCGCGGATAGATCTCGACGACCCGCACGATTGCCTCGCCAAGTTCAAATCGAACCGACTCTATGGCTGGTGGATACTTGGCGGCATCGTCATCAGCCAGTTGATCGCCTAGAGGCTGATCCCGGCGCGGCTCAGCAAGGTTTCCCACGCGCGGTTCTGGCCTTTGAGCTGGTCGCGGCGCGAGGCTGGCGCGGTGATCTCGCCGGCATGCAGATACTTCACCTTGCCCCCGCCGATCATCAAAGCTTGCAAAAGAATACGCGCATTAACCATGGCATAGACAGAAGTCTGCACCGCATCGGCGATGGAGGTGCCGGCAACCGCGCAACCGTGGCCGCGCATCAGCACGACCCGTCCATCGCCCAGCGCCGCCGCGAGATCGCGCCCGTGGTCGTTACTGGAAACCAGCAAGTCCGTGTCGCCGAACTTGTCATGGATGTCCCAAACCGGCGCCACATCTTTCATGCGCCGCGCCGAATGCAGGATCGGGCGCAGCGGCACATCAGTGATTGTGAAGGGAATCACGTCATAGGCATGATTGTGCACGACCGAGTTTATGTCGGGACGCGCTTCGAAGATCGAACCATGGATGGGCCGCTCGACATATTTCGGCCGGGTGTCGTCCTTCACCGGATTGCTGTCGAGATGGAATTCCATGATGTCCTCGGGCTCGACCAGCTCGGGACTGCGTGAAACCGACAACAGATATTTCTTGGGATCGTCCGGATGGCGCACGCTGATATGGCCGTAAGCGTCGACCACACCTTCGTGGGCGAGGATGCGATTGGCGGCGGCCAATTCGCGGACGATATCTGTGAGGTTGCCCATATTCGCTTCCTTATTGCGCGATCAGTTGCGGCCCGTTGCCGCCTTCAGCTTGGCGACCGTATCGGGCTTCATCTTCATCATGCTTTCGACAAACTCCTGGATCTCCTTGCCCGAAACCGGCGTCACATCGAATTTCTGTCGCGTGGTTTCCTCGAGGAATTTGGGATCGTTGAGGGTCGCCATATAAGCTTTTTCGAGCGCGGCCAGGCGGTCGGCGGGGACGCCCGGGGGTGCGACAAAAGCGCGGTCTTCGATGCCCGATTGCACGAATGTGAGGATTTGTTTTTCTTCCTCGTTGCGCGCGAACTCACTCAGCAGCGGCGTGTTCGGCATATCCGCGGATCGTTTGGTCGAAAGTTGCACGAGATGGGCAAGCTTGCCTTCGGCGAGCCATTCGGGTTTCGCCGTCTTCCAGCCCTCGAACTGCCCGCAAAAGCCGTGGACTTCGCCGCGCTCCATGGCGAGACGGATTTGCGAGCCGCCGCCGTAGCCGGGCACGATCTTGAATTTGGTGCCGAGCAGATTGTTCATCAGCAGCGGGTTGGTATAAGTGTTCGATCCCGTATCGATGGCACCGATCACGACTTCCTTGGTTTTGGCTTCCTCGAGTGTGGTCGCGGGTGCCGTCTTGAAGACTGAGCAATCGTTGACCGCCTCGCCCCAGCCGCCGAGCCAATGGAATTTGGCCGGATCGTACAGGGTGTTTCCTTCGCCCAAGATATAGCGTTTGGCGAGACCCGAATTCGGGGTCAGGACGACGGTGCCGTCCTTGGGCGCCACGTTATAGACGTGGTTGATGGCGATCAGCCCGCCGGCACCGACCTGATGCTGAACGATGACGTTGGGATTGCCGGGGATGTGTTTGCCGAGATGCACCGCCAGCGTTTGCGCGAAACTGGAATAGACGCCGCCGACGGCGACGCCGACATAGATCGTGACGGTCTTGCCCTTGTAGAAATCGGCGACGGCATCGGCGGCCCGTGCAGGACCGGTGGCGAACGGGGTGCCGGCGAGCAATGCGATGGCCACCAAAATGCGCAAGCGCATCATCTTCCTCCAGGTTGCGTAATATTGTTATCGAGCGCGAGGCCTGACGTTAGCGGATCGGATGGCCCGCGTACAGTCAGGCAGCGGGCGTGAGATACGGCTTGAGGTCCACCTCGTCGATCTGCTCCGGCATCAGGAATTTCTCGGCATATTGTTTATAGACGCCGGATTCCAGGAACAGTTTGAAGAGTTCCGGATCGATATGCTGGTCCTTCATCATGAAGCCCATGATCTTGATCGATTCGGACAGTTTCTTCGGCGCTTTGTAGGGCCGGTCGGCCGCAGTCAGCGCCTCGAAAATGTCGGCGATCGCCATGATGCGGGCCGGGACCGACATGTCGTCCTTCTTCAGGCGCCTCGGATAGCCGGTGCCGTCCATTTTCTCGTGATGGCCGCCGGCATATTCTGGAACGCGGCGCAGATGGCGCGGGAAGGGCAATGCCTCCAGCATGATGATGGTCTGCACGATGTGATCGTTGATCTTGTAGCGGTCTTCCTCGGTCAAGGTGCCGCGCCCGATCGCCAGATTGTAGACCTCGCCTAAATTGAATTTCTTGTCCGGAACTTTCATCTTGAAGCCCCACTTGTTGTCGGGCGGCAACAGGTCGTGGCCTTCGCGTTCGATGATATGGTCGGCGCGATCTTCCAGCAGGGGCGCCACATGCGGCAACAAAGCCTCTGGCTCGCGTTCTTTGCGCTTCTTCTCGTCGAAAGAAATCCCGATGCGGTCCGACAGCGTGCGCACCCAGCTACGCTCGGCGATTTTCTTCATGCGCTCGATTTTCTCCGGCGCCATGAATTCGCCGCCGACATTGCATTCGCCGATAAAGGCGAAGTCGTTGTCGAGAGCCCTGATCTCGGCTTCGTATGCAGGTTTGAGAACGGCATCGTCGCCGCCCGCGAGGCGGGCTTTCAGATAATTGATCTCGGCATCGCGTTTCAGAACTTCGAAGCGCGTGCGCACTTCATGGATACGGTCGTATATGGTTTCGAGTTTGGTCGCCTTGTCGACGACATATTCGGGCGTTGTTACCTTGCCGCAATCGTGCAACCCGCCCGCAATGTGCAGTTCGTACCATTCGGCTTCGGTCAGATCGAATTCCTGGAACGGACCGTCCTTCGCGTCGCATGCGGCGCGCGTAAGCATCTTGGTCAATTCGGGCACGCGCTGGCAGTGGCCGCCCGTATAGGGCGACTTGGCGTCGATCGCCCCCGCGATCAATTCGATGAAGGCGTCGAGAAGCTGCTTCTGCGCTTCCATCAGCATCTGGTTGTCGATGGAGACTGCGGCCTGCGAGGCGAGCGCGTCGACCAATGGCAGAATTTCGCGATCGAAGGCTATCGTCTCGCCGGTCGTCGGGCTCTTCGCGTTGATAAGCTGCATCACCCCGATGACAAAGCCGTCGTGGTTCTTCATCGGCACGGTGAGGAAGGATTGCGACCTGTACCCGGTCGAGGAATCGAAACGTTTGGTGCCGGAAAAATCGAACTCGTTGGACGTATAGGCGTCGGCGATATAGATCACTTCGCCGGTGATCGCGGCGCACGACGCGACATTGTTCATGTTGGGCGCGCCGGCTTCGTTGAACAGTTTGACCGGTGGGAAATTGATCGGCGCCCCGGTAGTGCCGCCCATGGCGATGTTCAACTGGTCGTTCCGCACGATCTGGAACGACAGTTCCGTATCGCCGTTCTTCAAGTAGAGCGTGCCGGCATCGGCGTTGGTGAAGGCCTTGGCCTCCAGCAAGATCAGCTCCAGCAGCCGCGCATGGTCGCGCTCGGCCGACAAAGCGATACCGAGGTCGATTAGGCGGCGATAGGCGCTGGCGCCGTCGCCGGTCAACGAAGTCGTATCCGTATCCATGGCTCCCCGTTCCCATTGTGAAGGAACGCCTTTCCGTGACGCCAGCGTATCGGTGTTGCCTTTGCGTTGCAACAAACCGTCCAGCCCCTCATGCTGAGCCTGCCGAAGCATGTGGAGGTCCAATGGCGTTTCGAAATCTACGCCAATTCATGACTCATCTCGAAGGACAGGGCCAGTTGCGGCGCGTTAGCGTGCCCGTGTCGCCGGTTCTCGAAATGACGGAAATCCAGACGCGGCTGCTGGCCGAACAGGGCCCCGCCGTGCTGTTCGAGAATGTCGTCGGCGCGGACGGCCGCCGCTACGATTTCCCGGTTTTGGTGAATGTGTTCGGCACCGTCGAGCGCGCCGCCTGGGGCATGGGCCGCACGCCGGAGACCTTGCGTGCTCTGGGCGAAACCCTGGCCTTTTTACGCCAACCCGCACCGCCTGGGGGTTGGCGTGAAGCAATCGAAATGTTGCCGCTGCTGAAGAGCGCGCTCGCCATGAAGCCGAAAACCGTCTCGGGCGCGGCCTGCCAAGAGGTGGTGTGGCGCGGCGCCGATATCGATCTGGCGCGCCTGCCGATCCAGACCTGTTGGCCGGGCGAACCGGCACCGCTCATCACCTGGCCGCTGGTGGTAACCCGCGATCCGGCCAAACCGGCCGACGACACTGGCTTCAATCTTGGCATCTATCGCATGCAGGTGACCGGGCACGACACGACCCTGATGCGCTGGCTGGCCCATCGCGGCGGTGCCCAGCATTTCGCGCGCCATCGCACCGGATCGACGGAACCCTTGCCCGCCGCCTGCGTTATCGGTGCGGATCCGGCGACCATGTTGGCCGCCGTGGCGCCGGTGCCGGAGACCATGAGCGAATATCAATTTGCCGGACTGCTGGCGGGCGAAAGGGTGACGCTCACCGATTGTCTGACCGTACCTTTGAAGGTTCCTGCCGAGGCGGAGATCGTGATCGAAGGGCATGTTTCCTTGGACGAAAGCGGGGCCGAAGGCCCGTACGGCGATCACACGGGTTATTACAATGCGGTCGAACGCTTCCCGGTGTTTCGTGTCAGCGCAATCACGATGCGCCGCGATGCGATGTACCTGTCGACCTTCACGGGCCGTCCGCCCGACGAGCCGTCAGTGCTCGGCCAGGCCTTCAATGAAGTTTTCATTCCGCTGCTACAGCAGCAATTCCCCGAGATCGTCGATTTCTGGCTGCCGCCGGAAGCCTGCTCCTATCGCATCGCCGTTGTATCGATCCGCAAAGCCTATCCGGGCCATGCCAAGCGCGTGATGATGGGTGTGTGGTCCTATCTGCGACAGTTCCTCTATACCAAGATGGTGATCGTCGTGGACGACGACATCGATGCGCGCAATTGGGCCGATGTCGCCTGGGCGATGGCGACGCGGATGGATCCGGTACGCGATGTCACCTTGATCGAAGGAACGCCGATCGACTATCTCGATTTCGCGAGCCCGGAGTCCGGGCTCGGCGGCAAAATGGGACTGGATGCGACGACAAAAATTCGACCCGAGACGAGCCGCGAATGGGGCCGCGCGATCCGTATGTCCGACGAAGTGATTGCACGGGTCGATCAACTGTGGTCGCAATTGGGCCTGCCGGGTACCGGCAAGGCGATTTGGAAGTAGATTTATGGTTAATGACGCGCCCACTCTGTTGAACGATTTGTTGGCGAAGGCAAAGAAGGCCGGCGCCGATTCCTGCGATGCGGTGTATGTGTGTTCGTCATCGTTGAGCATCGCCCAGCGTTTGGCTAAGCCGGAAAAGCTCGAACGGTCGGAAAATTCGGATATCGGTCTGCGCGTTTTCGTCGGCAAGCGTCAGGCGATTGTCTCGACGTCGGATTTCTCGAAGGAGACGCTCGACGGCGTCGTCGATCGCGCCGTCGCGATGGCGCGCGTCGTTCCCGAAGATCCTTATTGCGGCTTGGCCGATCCGAGCGAACTCGCGCGTGACGTTCGCGAACTCGATATTTACGATGCCACCGAACCGAGCGCCGAGACATTGATCGACTGGGCGAACCGAGCCGAGGATGCCGCGCGCAGCGTGGACGGTGTGACCAATTCCGAAGGTGCCGAAGCCGGATGGGGCCGCGCCGATGTTGCTGTAGCGGCGACCAATGGATTTTCGGCGAACTATTCGAGCTCGCATTTTTCGCTCAGCGCCGCGGTGCTCGCTGGCACCGGCACGGGAATGGAGCGCGATTACGACTATACCGGCGCGGTCTACGCGTCCGATCTGATGGCGCCCGAAGATGTCGGACGCAGCGCCGGCAAGCGTGCCGTCGAAAGATTGGGCCCGCGCAAGGTGTCCTCGGGTCAATTCCCGATCGTCTACGATCCGCGCGTCGCGCGCAGCCTCGTCAGCCATTTTGCCAACGCAGTCAATGGCGCGTCGATCGCGCGGGCGACCAGTTTCCTCAAGGATTCGATGGGCGAGCCGGTCTTTCCGTCCTCTATCACGATCATCGACGATCCGCATCGCCAACGCGGTTTGCGCTCGAAGCCGTTCGACGGCGAAGGTGTGGGCAATGCGCTGCGTAAGGTGGCCGATGCGGGCGTGCTAACGACATGGTTCCTCGATCTGCGCTCGGCCCGTCAATTGAAACTCAAATCGACCGGGCATGCCTCGCGCTCCTCGGGCTCCCCGCCGACGCCCTCGGCCAGCAATCTTTATCTTGAACCCGGCAGCGTCGATCCGGCCGGTTTGATGGCCGATATCAAGCAAGGGATTTACGTGACCGAACTGATCGGCTTCGGCGTTAACGGCTTAACCGGAGATTATTCGCGCGGTGCGGCGGGTTTCTGGATCGAGAACGGCAAGATTGCCTTTCCGGTCAGCGAGATCACCATCGCCGGCAATCTGCGCGATATGTTCAAGAATCTGTCGCATGCCAACGATCTCGTTTTCCGCTATGGCATTGATTCGCCAACGCTGCGCGTCGACGGAATGACGGTCGCGGGGCGTTAAAGCGACCGTTCCCCGCGTACCGGGGAGGGTTGGGGTGGGAGGTGGCTTATGTTATTGTGGCCCCCCAGATTCCGAGGGATTCCAGCACTTTGACGCAAAACACCTCGACCGTCGCATTGATGCGCCGGCTCGCCCGCGAGAGCATCCGCCCCTATTTATGGTGGATCGTGGCGGCATTCGTCTGCATGGGCTTGGTTGCCGCGACGACCGGCATGAGCGCTTGGCTGATGGAGCCGGTCATCAACAAGGTGTTCGTCGAGAAGGATAAACTCCTACTCGTTCCAATCGCGATTGCCGTGCTTGCAACTTTTGCGATCAAAGGTTTTGCCAATTACGGCCAGTCGGTGACGATGACCTATGTCGGACTGCGCATCATCACCGACATGCAGCATCGGCTTTTTGCCCATATGTCGAAATTCGAACTTGGATTCTTTCACGACAATCCGACCGGAAACCTGATCTCGCGCTTCACCGTCGACGTCAACATGATGCGGGCCGCCGTATCGAGCGCGATCACCGGCCTCGGCAAGGATGCTCTCTCCGTCGTCGCCCTCGTCACGGTGATGTTCATTCAGGATTGGATGCTGGCGCTGATTGCCTTCGTCGTATTTCCGGCGGCCGTCATTCCGATCGTGCGGATCGGTCAGCGTATCCGCAAGGTCACTGCGGACACCCAAGAAGAGATGGGCCAATTCGCGACGATCCTGGAACAGACGTTTCAAGGGGCACGCGTCGTCAAAGCTTATCTCATGGAGGAATACGAAAAGGCGCGCGTGAAGGCGATCGCCGAACGCATCCTCGCGCTTACCTTCAAGGCGACACGCATCCGTTCGGTGGCGAGCCCGATCATGGAGACCCTGGGCGGTGTCGCCGTCGTACTGGTGATCCTGTATGGCGGTTTCCGGGTCATCGAAGACGCAATGGATCCGGGATCGTTTTTCTCCTTCATCACCGCGCTGCTGCTCGCCTACGAACCGATGAAGCGGCTCGCCAATTTGAATGCGGCGTTGCAGGAAGGATTGGCCTCCGCCGATCGCGTCTTCACGCTACTCGATCGCGAACCGACGGTCGTCGAACGTCCCGATGCCCGTGCCTTCGTCATCGAAGGCGGGGAGATCGAATTCCGCGACGTCACGTTCTCCTACGACGCCAGCCAAACGGCGTTGCGCGGATTAACGCTGCGCGTCCCGGCAGGTAAAATGGCGGCGTTGGTCGGCCCATCGGGGGGCGGCAAATCGACCATCCTCAACCTCATTCCGCGGTTCTACGACGTCGATACCGGCAGTGTGCGGATCGACGGGCACGATGTGCGCTATATGACATTCGCGTCCTTGCGCGGCGCCATCGGTCTGGTGAGCCAGGAAATAATCCTGTTCGACGATACCGTGCGCGCGAACATCGCCTATGGCCGGGAAGGCGCCACCGAAGCGGAGATCGTCGTCGCCGCCAAGGGAGCAGCCGCGCACGATTTCATCATGGAATTGCCCAAGGGCTACGATACCGAGGTCGGTCAGCGCGGCGTGCGGATTTCGGGCGGCCAGCGCCAGCGCCTGGCGATCGCGCGCGCCATGCTCAAGAACGCGCCCATCTTGTTGCTCGACGAGGCGACCAGTTCGCTCGATACCGAATCCGAGCGTCAGGTCCAAACGGCCCTGGCGCGGCTTACCCAGAACCGCACGACCCTGGTGATCGCCCATCGCCTGTCGACAGTGATGGATGCCGATGTGATCCATGTGGTCGATCGCGGCCGCGTAGTCGAATCTGGAACCCACGCCGAGTTGGTTGCGCGCGACGGCCTTTATGCCCGTCTTTATGCGATGCAGTTCGCGGACGAGGCCGAGGCGGCCGGCATGCCCCCCGTAGTCGTGGCGGTCGCGGAATGATCGGCTAGCGATGGTGACTCCCGCCTTCATCAAAGGGCTGTCGCGCAACCCCGCGGCGCGCAATTCGGCGACCTGGCTGATCCGCCAATGCATTCGGCTCGTTCATGCGACGGGGAATTGGCACACGGTGGGTGCGGAAAACGTGCAACCCTTTTGGGCCAAGGGTGGACCGGCGATCGTATGTTTCTGGCACGGTCGGTTGATGATGCTGCCCTATGCGTGGCAGAGCACGCAGCCGTTCCACATGCTTCATTCTCCGCATGCCGATGGACAATTGATCGCGGCCGTGGTGCGCGGCCTCGGGATGAAATCCTTGTTCGGGTCGAGCCGGCGCGGCGGCAGTGAAGCCTTCCGGCGTATGGTCGGTGTGGTGAAAGATGGCGGAACCGTCGGCATCACGCCGGATGGGCCGCACGGCCCGCGCATGCGCGCCGGCGGCGGTGCCGTGACCTTGGCGCGATTGACCGGCGCACCGCTTTTGCCTGTGGCCTTCGGGTGCCGGCCGCGCCGCCTGCTCGGCACCTGGGACCGCCTCGCGATAGCGCTGCCGTTCGGCCGGGGCGTCTTCGTTTGGGGGGCGCCGATCACGGTGCCGCGCGATGCGGACGAGGCCGGGATCGAACGCGCGCGTCTGGCGCTTGAACAAGGGTTGAACGCGGTGACCGACGAGGCGGATCGCCTTACCGGGCAATCGCGCGTCGAGCCGGCCCCTCTTGCATCGTCGGAGGCACATCCGTGATGTTGCCGCTCTATCGCATAGCGACCTCGCTCGGCGCGCCCATCATTCACTTCTATCTCAAGAAGCGCTTGGCGCGCGGCAAGGAAGACGCGGCGCGGTTCGACGAACGTCTGGGCCATGCTTCGCATGCCCGTCCCGCCGGCGCGCTTGTCTGGCTGCACGCGGCAAGCGTCGGCGAATCCCTCTCAATGCTGCCGTTGATCGAACGTCTGCTGACCGATCATGCCGGGCTCTCGCTGTTGATGACGACCGGTACGGTGACCTCGGCGAAATTGATGGCCGAACGTTTGCCGGCGCGCGCATTCCATCAATATGTTCCTGTCGATCGCATCTCTTACGTGCGTCGCTTCCTCGATCATTGGCATCCGGATTTGGCGTTGTGGGCGGAAAGCGAGTTCTGGCCCAATCTGGTGTCGGAAACCCATCGGCGTGGTATTCCGATGGTGCTCGTGAATGGGCGAATCAGCCCGCGTTCTTTCGCCGGATGGCAACGTGCGCGCGGACTGATTGCCGAATTGTTGTGTGACTTCGCGCTCTGTCTCGGTCAAACCGAGGAAGATGCCGCGCGTCTTCGTCATCTTGGTGCGCTCGATGCAGAGACCCTCGGCAATATCAAGTTCGCGGTTCCGGCATTGCCCGTCGATTCCGATGAATACGATTTACTTGCCGGCGCGATCGGCACCCGGCCCCGCTGGCTTGCCGCATCCACGCACGATGGCGAGGAAGATGTGATCGCGCGTGTGCATGCGCGGCTGAAGCGCGTGAATCCGTCACTCCTGACCATCGTTGTGCCCCGTCACCCCGATCGCGGCGCGGATGTTACGGCCGCCCTGCGCGGCGCTGGATTTGCTGTCGCGCGACGAGCCATCGGCGAACCGATAGAGGCCGGCACGGATATTTACGTCGCCGACACGATGGGCGAGCTTGGGCTTTTTTATCGGCTTGCCGATATTGCCTTTCTCGGGAAATCCTTGGTGCCGCTGGGCGGCCAAAATCCGCTGGAGGCGTTGCGTCTCGGAACCGTCGTCTTGCACGGCCCGCATATGACGAATTTCGACAAAATCACGCGCGACATGGCGGCGCTTGGCTGCGCGATCGAAGTGGCGAACGAGAACGCTTTGATGGAGGCGCTGACCGATCTGCTCGCCAATCCGGCGAAGCGCCAAGCGATGGCTGAGGCCGGCCTTGCCTATGTCGAGGCGGAAGCCGGCGTCGTCGATCGTGTCGCCGAACGGATCGGCCGTCTGCTTGTCGATGCACACGCCTGATTTCTGGTACGCATCGCCGTCGTCGTCCAAGGGATCGGTTTGGGCATCGACGCTGGCGTCCGTTGCATTGCTCTACGATTCCGTCTCACGCCTGAACAGCTGGCTGACGACGCCGATGCCGTCGCCGGTCCCGGTTCTGTGCGTCGGGAATCTGGTCGCCGGCGGCGCAGGCAAGACGCCGACCGTAATCGCGCTGGCAGAGTTGTTGAGCGCGCACGGTATTCCAACGCATATCCTTACACGTGGTTATGGCGGCCGCCTTTCGGGACCGCTTCGAGTCGATCTGGCGCATCACACGGCGGCCGATGTCGGTGATGAGGCATTGCTGCTCGCGCGCGTGGCAACAACCTGGATCGGAGCCGACCGGCGGGTTACCGCGCATCGCGCGGCCGAGGCAGGTGCGAAGCTCGTCATCATGGATGACGGGTTTCAGAATCCGAATCTTCGCAAAGATCTGTCCTTGGTCGTCATCGACGGTGCCGTCGGGCTTGGGAATGGACGCATCATTCCGGCGGGTCCGTTGCGCGAGGATCCGGCGCGTGCGCTGACGCGCGCAGACGCAGTTTTGATCATGGGCGACGATATGGCGAGCGTTGCGGATCGAATAATATCCCTCGCTCCGCGCGGCCTTCCCATTCTTACCGCGCGGCTGGAGCCCGACGAGACCGGAGCAAAATTGGCGGCGAAACGCGTTTTTGCATTCGCCGGAATCGCGCGACCCGAGAAATTTTTTGCCAGTCTGCGGGCGGCGGGATGTGAGGTTGCCGGCACACGGGTCTTTCCCGACCACCATCAGTTTCGTACAAGCGATCTTGCCGCGTTGCGGACAGCCGCACGAGATGCCGGAGCGATATTAGTGACGACCGAAAAAGACTATGTGCGTTTGAGCGCCGAGGAGGCGGCCGCGATCCAAGTGCTTGCGGTTCGTGCGGCCTGGCGCGATGAAGATTCAGTCGCGGCCTTGCTCGCCCCCCTCGAAGCGAAAGCGGGCCATGGCCGGGTTTAAAACATTTTGGATCGGGCGTGTCGTGCATCCGGTGCAGGCGGGCGCCACTTGGTCGCTCTATGCGCTGTTCGGATTGATGCCGCTCGATATGGCCTCATGGGTCGGCAGTCTTCTAGGCCGGACGATCGGCCCGAGATTGCGCGTAACCCGGACGGCGCGGCGCAACCTGAAACGCGTCTTTCCGCATTTGACGGAATCCGACATCGACAGGATCGTGATGGCGATGTGGGACAATCTCGGCCGAACGGCGGGCGAACATCCCCATCTTGCCAGGTTCGATCCGTATAAGCCGAACAGCCGGGTCGAGGTGATTGGCGGCGAACATATCGATGCCTTGCGTGACGACGGTACGACCGGCCTCGTGTTCGGCGGCCATATCGGCAATTGGGAAATTGGTCCGCTGGCCGGCATCAAACGCGGCCTCAATGCTCATCTCGTTTATCGCCGCGCCAACAATCCGCTGTTCGATGCGATTGTCCAGAAGGGGCGCGCGGTCTTGGGCGGCGATCTCTATCCCAAGGGATCGGAGGGTGCGCGCCGGATGCTGCGCGCGATGGTGCACGGCGATCATATGGCGATGCTCGTCGATCAGAAAATGAACGACGGAATCGCGGTGCCGTTTCTGGGTATCGAAGCGATGACCGCACCGGCCGTCGCCGAGCTTGCCTATCGCTTCAATTGTCCGGTCGTGCCGGCCCGTGTCGAGCGCCTCGGCGGCGCGCGGTTCCGCGTGACCTTCGAGCGGCCGCTGGTCAAACCGGACACTGGCGATCATCAGGCGAACGTGAAATTGCTGATGGCGGCCATCAACGACTGCCTCGGCGCCTGGATCGCAGAATCTCCCGAACAATGGTTGTGGGTCCACAATCGTTGGCCGGCCGAGTGAGCATGCCGCGCGAGATCGACGCCGTACTGTTCGATATCGGTGGCGTGATCCTTCAAATGGGCGATATCGCGACACTGGGACCTTTCAACGGCACGAACGATAGAGACCTCATCCAGCAGATCTGGCTCGACAGCCCGATCGTCGATGCGCATGAGCGCGGCCAGATCGACGCGGCCGAATTCGCCGCGCGCATGATCGAAACCTACGCCATCGGCTGCACGCCCTCGGCGTTTCTTGACCGATGCATTGCGTGGCACGGCGATTTGTTCGCCGAGGTCGAGGAGACAATCGCCGCGATTGACCCGTCGGTTCGTGTCGCCTGTCTCAGCAATACCTGCGACTATCACTGGCGCAACCACGCGCGGGCGGCGGAGGTCGGGCGGCTTTTCAGCCTTCAATTCCTGTCATTTCGCTTGGGTGCGATGAAACCCGAACCGGCGATCTTTCGGATGGTGGCTGAGCAATTGGGATGCGCTCCCAACCGCATCGTCTTTTTCGACGATACAGAGCGTCATGTTGTCGGCGCGCGGGAATTCGGTTTCCATGCCCATCGTGTCGAGGGGATCGCGGACGCGCGTCGCATTCTTCACGAACGCGGCCTGTTGAGAATGTCCTAGCGCGGCGGCAGCACGAGCTGCGGATCGACGTAGACGGTTCCCAACTGCAAGCCCCAATGAAGATGCGCTCCGGTGACGCGGCCCGTTGCGCCGATGCACCCGACCGTTTGGCCTTTTTCGACACGTGTGCCGGGTTTCACGGCAATCTCCGACAAATGTAAATAGATCGAATTGAGGCCGAGGCCGTGATCGATCACCAGAGTCCGGCCGTTGAAATACATGCCGGGATGGGCGAAGGCGATGATACCGGCGGCGGCGGCGCGCACCGGCGTGCCGGCGGAGCCGGCGATGTCGAGCCCGTAATGCGGAGTGCGCGGCTCGCCGTTGAGTATGCGTTGCGATCCATAGACGCCGCTGATCGGCCCTTCGGCGGGCCATTCGAATCCCGAGCGGAACCAGGCATCGTCGGTGGAAATTTCGCGCGCGGTTTTCATCGCATGCGCTTCGGCGCGGATGCGCACCAGATCATCGGGCGCGGGTGTGACCTGGCGTTCGGGAAATCCGTCGATGCGCTGGATATCGAACTTCCGCGCGGTGATCGTCAGGGCGCGGATTTCGCGCGAGCCGTCCGGCCCGGTGACGCCGAGGGTGTGCGTCCCCTTCGCATCACGCGCGAAGCCGATCAGAAAATCGCCTTGCGGCGACAGCCGCACCGGCTCGCCGTCGAGACGGACTGTCGCATCGGGTTCTGTTCGTCCGATCATAAGGCCGCCCTGAACCGGCGTTCCGTCGAGCTGCAAGGTGACGGCACAGGCTGGATGTGCGACCACGAAGATCGCGAGTGCGAGGATCGCCCTCACAGCAAGGTTCCTTGCTTGTCGCGGGGCGGCGTCGATTTTTTCGCAGCCCGTTTGGGTTTGGCGTCGGACGGCGTTCCCGCTCCCGTTGCCACGGCGGCGACCGCGCCGTCGCGGAAACGGATATCGAGTTCCATGCCGGGATTGACTGAGGCCGCATCGGTAATCGCATGTCCGTCCATATTCGTCACCAGCGCGAAGCCGCGATCGAGCACGCGCTGATAGGACACGCCGTCGAGCAAACGTGTGGCTTGGCGCAGCGCGGTCGTTCGTTCGGCGACCAGGGCCTTGATCGCGCGATGGGCGTCGCGTACCGCGGTATCGAACCGGCCGGTCTTCAGGCGGATGAGATGCTGTGGCGTTGTCAACTGCGCCGCCGTCCGCGCCAGTTTGGCAGCGCGCGCGTCGAGCAGGACGTCCATGGCGCGCGCCGCCCGCTCGACCCGATCGTCGAGCCGTTGGGCTGCCTCTTCGACGATGCGTTGCGGTTCGGTCAGATTGCGGGCGAGATTGCGCACATCCTTGATCCAGCCGTCGAGCAGGCGCGTAGTGCCGCGCAAAATCCGCCCGCCCGTTTCGGTGAGGCGCAGCAGCAATTCGCCGCGCACCGGAACGGCGATTTCCGCAGCGGCCGTTGGGGTCGGTGCGCGCATGTCGGAGGCGAAGTCGATCAATGTCGTATCGGTTTCGTGTCCGACCGCCGAGATCAGCGGGATCGCGCTGGCGGCGACGGCGCGCACGACGATCTCCTCGTTGAAGGCCCACAGATCCTCGAGACTGCCGCCGCCGCGCGCGACGATCAGCAGATCGGGGCGGGGGACTGCGCCGCCAGCTTCGAGTCTGTTGAACCCGTCGATGGCGGCGGCGATCTGGGCGGCCGCACCGTCGCCTTGCACCAACACCGGCCAGATCAGGACATGGCGGGGAAAGCGATCGCGCAGGCGATGGAGGATGTCGCGGATGACGGCACCGGTCGGCGAGGTGACGACACCGATGACCTCGGGCAGGAACGGCAAGGCGCGTTTGCGTTCGGGATCGAACAATCCTTCGGCCAGCAATTTGCGCCGGCGGTCTTCGAGCAGTTTCAGGAGCGCGCCTTGTCCGGCGATCTCCAGAGATTCGATGACGATCTGGTATTTGGAGCGGCCCGGATAAGTCGTCAGGCGTCCGGTGGCGATCACCTCCATCCCGTCCTCGGGCACGAGGGACAGTTTCTGCGCCGTGCCGCGCCACATGACGCCGTCGATCAGCGCGTCGGCATCCTTCAGCGCGAGATAGATATGCCCCGAGCCTGCCCGTTTCAGGCCGGAAATCTCGCCCTTCACCCGCACATTACCGAAATTATCCTCGACCGAGCGCTTGAGCGCCTGTGAAATCTCGGACACCGAAAAGATCGGGCGGTTATCGCCGGGGATCGCCGGACCATTTTCCAAATTCTTCGTCATGCTGTCCGACAATTTATGGTACAAGGCGCGCGCAGTACAGGACGTCACGAAGCTTCCAGGGGAAATATGAATATTCTCGTTGTCGGCGGCGGCGGCCGCGAGCATGCGTTATGCTGGGCCATTGCCAAGTCGCCGCGCTGCACGAAGCTTTATTGCGCGCCCGGCAATGCCGGCATCGCCGAGCTCGCCGAATGTGTCGGTGTCGGCGTCGAAGATATTGCGGGTATCGTCGCCTTCGCCAAATCCGCACACGTCGATTTCGTCGTCGTGGGGCCCGAAGTCCCGCTGGTCATGGGCCTCGTGGATGCACTTCAGGCTGCCGGCATCCGGGCATTCGGTCCCGATGCCAAGGCGGCGATGCTCGAAGGCTCGAAAGGGTTTGTGAAGGATCTCGCCGTCAAATACGGCATCCCCACGGGCGCCTATCGCCGATGCACGGATCGCGTTCAGGCGGACGCCTATATTCGCGAGCAAGGCGCGCCGATCGTCGTCAAAGCCGATGGTCTGGCGGCCGGTAAGGGTGTCACGGTCGCCATGTCGCTCGACGAGGCGTTTCGCGCGACGGCCGACTTGTTCAGCGTACCGGGCGCCGAGGTCGTCATCGAAGAATATCTCGAAGGCGAGGAGGTCAGTTATTTCGCGTTGGTGGATGGCAAACATGCTTTGCCTTTCGCATCGGCGCAGGATCACAAACGGGTCGGGGATGGCGATTCCGGACCCAATACCGGGGGCATGGGTGCTTACTCGCCAGTACCTGCCCTGAGCGCCGATCTCGAACGTACGATCATGGACAAAATCATTCAGCCGACCGTCGATGCGATGGCGCAGAGCGGGACACCGTTCAAAGGCGTTTTGTTCGCGGGCATCATGCTCACCAAGAACGGTCCCAAGCTCTATGAATTCAATGTGCGGTTTGGTGATCCGGAATGTCAGGTCCTGATGATGCGCCTCAAAAGCGATATCCTCGACGCGCTCGAAGCGACGGTCGATGGACGCCTCGACAGATTACGGCTCGATTGGCACCCTGGCATTGGCCTTGCCGTTGTAATGGCGGCGAAGGGCTATCCCGGCGCTTACGCCAAGGGAACCGAGATCCAGGCTCTCGACAAAGCCAACGCGCAAATCGGCGTGCGGGTGTTTCATGCCGGAACGCGCCGCGAGGGCGACCGCTTGCTGGCCGACGGCGGGCGTGTGCTGGCGGTTGCGGCGGTCGGGGCGAGCGTGGCCGAGGCGCAGGCACGCGCCTATGCGGGCGTCGATGCGGTGGATTGGCCGGATGGATTTTGTCGTCGCGATATCGGCTGGCGCGCGGTCAGTCGGAATTAGAGGGCGGTTCCGCGTCCGATTTTGGAATCTGCGACAACCTTTCCCACACACTCGGTTGCCAGGATTTGTGCGCGATCTTCAGCGCGGCGGCGAGTGCCGCCGGCACGTCGACGGCGGGTTCGGCAGCAATGCCTCTGCCGGTGCTGAGTGCTTCGTCGTTGCCGCGGTCGAAAGTTACGCGTTTGCTTGCCGGATCGTAGAGTGCCGTGACGGACAGAATGTCTTCGCCGTTCACGCGCACGTCCCAAAGGTCGATATTGATCTGATGGACCTCGCGTTTTTCCTCGAACGGCAGCTCGGTGATGAACATGCCGGCATTGAAGGTCAACGGCGTACCGGTCTGCATTTTGCAGTCGAAGGCAATATCGTAGTCGGCGGTTTGCTGGATGTCGTCGGCAACTTGGGTGCGGCCTTCGAAGGATACAACATAACGGCAGTCAGGCCGATCCGCGGCCGTGAGCTTGCCGTTGAGCGGCGCCTTCAACGTGCCGTCGATCATCGGCAACAGCGCAGTACCGAACACGAAACCGATTTTCCCGTTCGGCTGTTTCAGCGCCAGCCAGTAGGTGCCATTGGATTTTGGAACCACGACTTTGCCGGCAACGGGAATGCGTTGGCCTTTGGTGAGCTGGCCGATGCGGGTGGCGTTGTTGTCGGGTGCGTCGCGCACGAACGCATCGCGCACGACGAACTGGATGGGCTGGGTCGGCGTCAGGGTGACGCCGGCCGGCAAATCGGCGGCTAGCGCCGGACTGGCCATCACCAAGCATACAATAGTGAAGAGTAAACGATAGGGCACAAACACAATCATAGCCGCTCGACGCCTTTTTCACCACGATCTTGTGTCAAAAAAGGCCACAGGTGGCCGTTATCCACAAGAAAATTCATCTAGATGTTGATATCTTTATTGTTGCCGAACGCTAAATATTGTAGCGATAGGGGATGGAGCCGGTGCGGCTCGACCGGACCGATTCGGGGGCCGGACGCCACGGCGCAAGACGAGCGTAATCGAGCAAAAGGGGGCCTAAAATGACGGACAACATGATCGAATTCGAATGGACTCCGGAACGAGTCGCGGAACTCACCAAATTGTGGGCGACGGGCCTTTCGGCGAGCGAAATCGGGCGCCGCATGGGTATCACCAAAAATGCCGTCGTCGGCAAGGTGCGTCGCCTGGATCTGACGATGCGCCGCGCACCCCCGCCGCCGAAACGCGCACCCAGCGTCGTTACCCTCGATCGGCTGTCGGCCAATATGTGTTCCTGGCCGATGGGCGAGCCCGGCAAAGAGGATTTCCGCTTCTGCGGTCAGCCGGCTTTGGCTGCAAAACCCTATTGCGGCGAACATTGCGCTATGGCCTATGTCCCGGCCAAGCGGAAGGTCGGCCAAGCCGCCTAAGTGTGGCTGCCGAATTCAGCGGCTTAACGGGGTGATTTAAAGGAAAGCGTGCCCGCATCGACCATTTTGTCGACGGTGCCGGTCAGACGCAGCATCGCATCGTCGACCCGGTAGCCGGGCACGCCTTCGCGGAACGCGAAGAGCAGATCCTCGACATACATCTTGATCGAATTCTCGCTCATATTTCCGTAGAGTTTTTTCTTCAGGCTTTCGTCCTGTTCGCTCGAATAGAGCAGCACCAAGATGTCTTCGTGCGCCGCGGTGCGAAGCAGGGCCTGAATGCCGGAATCGTTGGCGCCCGCGAGCCGACTGAGGAACGATTTGAACTGTTCCTCGCGTTTCGCGCGGTCTGCGGGACGCAACGCATCCTCGATCCGCATCCACAGGGTTTTGAGGTCGCGTTCGCCGAGATCCATCGCCTGCGCATCGAGCGTCAGCGTGAATTGGCCGGGTGCGATCTTTGTGACAGTGATGTTCATTGGCTTGGCGTGCCCGGACCGATCCGGTAAATGGGCCTGGAGTGCCAGCATAAGCATGGCTTGTTAACGTACCCTTACCCCGCGAGGATATCGCCAGTGGCATTTCTCGACCATATTGCCGTCTGCAACCGACACGATCTGTCTCAATTCGTGCCTTTCCGCGTGGGCGAGGTCGAAGTGGGCTGGGTGCGCCCGTCGCTCGCCGATGCGTTCGCGGCCACATCCAACTATTTCCTGCGGGATCACGGCTTGAACCTCGACACGCGCCTCGATGAGTTCGACGCCCGCTCGGCTGCCTTGGCCGAAGCCGTCGAGGATCTGGCGGACCGCAAAATAATTCCGCGGCCGCGCGGAGAATTTTATGCGGTGGCACCCACATTCATGGCCGTTCCGCTGGCGCAACTCGACCGCGGCGTGGTGCCGTCGCTGGGTGTGCGCGCCTACGGCGTCCATGTGAATGGATATGTGAAACGGCCGAATGGAGCGATCGATATGTGGATCGGTCGCCGCGCGCCGACGCAGAAACTCTGCCCCGATATGTATGACAATATGGTCGCGGGCGGCTTGCCCATCGGTCTCGGCCCCTTCGACAATGTCATCAAGGAAGCGCAGGAGGAGGCCGACGTGCCCGAGGCGTTGGCGCGCAAGTCGCGTCTCGTCGCGTCCGTTCGCTACACGATGGAAACGGACGAAGGACTAAGGCAGGACACGATGTTTTGTTACGATCTGGAATTGCCGCCCGATTTCACGCCGGTCAATACGGACGGCGAGGTCGCGGCCTTTCATCTGATGCCGGCCGAAGAGGTCAAAGCGATCGTGCGCGACACATTCGACTTCAAGTTCAATTGCAATCTTGTCGTCATGGATTTTCTCATCCGTCACGGTCTATTGACGTCTGCCGAAGCGGATATAGCGGCCATCCGCAAAGGGATGGGACAAGGTACGGTTTAATCGAACCCGGCCAGTTGTCGCACGTCGGCCGATGTCGTTCCGCTTTCGCGCAAGGTGCGCAAGGTTTCGGCGCGATTGCGCTTGGCGAGGCGGCGTCCGGTCGCATCCGTCATCAATCGATGAAAGCGATAGGAAGGTGTCTCAAGGCCGAGCAGGGCTTGCAGCAGCCGATGCACGTGCGTGGCGGCGCGCAAATCTTCGCCCCGCGTCACCAGGGTGATGCCCTGGATATCGTCGTCGAGCGTGACGGAGAGATGATAGCTCGTCGGCGTATCCTTACGCGCCAGCACGACGTCGCCGAAGAGATAGGGCCGGGCCGGAATTTCGCCGGCATCGAGATCGCGCCAGAACAAAGTACCCGCTCGCAAAATCGCCGCGCTCATGTCGAGCCGCAGCGCGTAAGGCGCGCCGCGGGAGATCCTCGCTGCGCGCGTTGCCGCATCGAGTGCGCGGCAGATGCCGGGATAGAGCGCCCCATCGGGGCCATGCGGCGCGTTGCCTGCGGCGGCGATATCGCTGCGGGTACAGAAGCACGGATAGATCAGCCCCATCGCATTGAGACTGGCGAGGCCTGTGCGGTAATCGTCGAAATGATCCGATTGGCGCCGGACCGGGCCGTCCCATTCGATTCCGAGCCAGGCGAGATCTTCCAGGATCGCGGCTTCGAATTCCGGGCGGCAGCGGGTGTGATCGATATCTTCGATGCGCAACAGAAATAGTCCGCCGGCGATGCGTGCCGCGCGTTCGGCGAACAGCGCCGCGTGGGCATGGCCGAGATGCAAATAGCCCGTGGGCGAGGGTGCGAAGCGGGTCACGACGTTTGCCATGGCGGTCGATAGCGCTAAAGTCGCCGCTAGCGCAATAGAGGCCGAGAAATAGGTGAATCCATGTCAGACATTCCGCAGCTTTTCGGTCCGCATGCCAATCCGGTTTCGGGTGGCAAGCCCAGGCAGGTGGTGATCCTGGCGCACGGCCTCGGCGCCGACGGTAACGACCTGATCGGCCTCGCGCCATATTTCGCTCGGGTACTGCCGGACGCATTGTTCGTTTCGCCCAATGCGCCGTTCGCCTGCGACATGGGCGGGTTCGGGTATCAATGGTTCAGCTATCAGGACCGCGCGCCTGAACCGGTGCTCAAGGGTGTGCGGATCGCAGCTCCCATCCTCGATGCTTTCATCGACCGGCAATTGGCCGAAACCGGTCTCGGCGAGGACAAACTGGCCCTCGTCGGATTTTCGCAAGGCACGATGATGTCGATGTTCGTCGCACCACGTCGCGCGAAAGCCATCGCCGGTGTGGTCGGCTTTTCGGGCCGCTTGATCGCGCCGGAGACGCTGGCCGGCGAAATAAAATCGCGGCCCCCGATTACTCTTATCAATGGCGACCGCGACGATCTGGTGCCAGTGTCCGTTCAACCCGAGGCGGTCAAAGCGTTGAAGGTCGCCGGCGTTCCGGTCGAAGCGCATATCCGCCCGGGATTGCCTCATTCCATCGATGCGGAAGGTATCGAGATCGGCTGCGAGTTTCTGGCGCGCGTGTTGGGTGTATCCGCAACGGTTTAAGCCCGCATATTTGACCTTGCGGGGCGCGCGGTCGAAGATTCCCCTAATGGATCGCGGCTACGCGATTCGAAACAAGGGAGTCTTTAGATGCGTATTTCCAGCCTGACGATTGGCGCCGCGGCGCTGTCTTTCGCAACACTTTGTATGACGGGCGTGGCCAAATCGGCCGAACCTAAGGAAGTTCGCGATGCGAAAGCCGAGATCGCCGCGATCGGTAAAATCTGGAACGCCGATACCGTTGGCGTAAAGACACGCCAGATCTACGAGCCGATCTACGCTAAGTACAAAGAAAAGACGGACAAAGAGGTCAAGGTTGTGCGCGACGTTGCCTACGGCTCCGACGCGAAGCAGAAACTCGACGTGCATCTGCCGACCAAGAAGGGCGTTCATCGCCCGATTGTGATTTTCTTCCACGGCGGCGGCCAGACCGGCGGCGACAAGAGCGGCACCACGAACGTCGGCGATTGGGCCGCGCGAAACGGCTTCGTCGGCATCAATGCGAATTATCGTCTTTCGCCGCAGGTGAAATGGCCGGTGCAGGGACAGGATGTCGGCGCGGTCATCGCCTTCGCCAAAAGCAAAGCCAAGGAATACGGCGGGGACGCTAACCGGGTTTATGTATGGGGCCAGTCGGCGGGTGCCTCTATCATTGGGAATTATCTTTATCAGCCGGACATCCAGCCCAATGGCGATCCTGGCCTGGCGGGTGCGATCCTGATGTCGGGTGTCTATAACACCGCGCATTCGGGCCCGCGCCGCGAATTCAGCCAGAACTATTACGGCGAGGAGGAATCGAAGTGGGACGAGCGGGCGCCGATGGGTCTGGCGAAAGCCTATAAGGGCAAGCGCGTCCCGACCCTGATCACCAATGCCCAGCTTAATCCCGACAATATCGAGTTCGAGGGCGTGGATCTCAATCAGGTCTTGTGCCGCACAGGCGGGTGCCCGCGCTATTTTCAGACCATCGGGCATAATCATCTGTCGGAATCGTCGCACCTGAACACGGCCGATCAATCGGTGGCCCCGGCGATTCTCGATTTCATCCGCGCGACCGCGCCGGCCAATATGAAAATGGCCGCCGCGAAATAGGTCCAGTGACCGATATGGGGGCTTCGGCCCCCATATTTTGGTTAAGTTTGAGTGACAGACCCGGTATCTGGTTGAACGACGTCAAATTTTCCAGTTATGCTGATATTCATGAGACCGAATAGTCGGATATCTGGATATGTCGGCAGGCGCTGAATCCTGTCCGGCTCTAGTGCTCAACGCGGATTTCAGGCCGCTGAATTACTTTCCTTTGTCTTTGTGGTCGTGGCAGGAAGCCGTTAAGGCGGTTTTCCTCGATCGCGTGAATGTGGTGTCCGAATACGACACGGTCATCCATTCACCCTCTTGGGAGATGCGGCTTCCGTCCGTTATCTCGCTCAAGGAATATGTCCATCTGTCGCGCCGGCCGGCCTTCACCCGGTTCAATGTGTTCCTGCGCGACCAGTTCACCTGCCAATATTGCGGCCGGGATTTCCCGACCCACGAATTGACCTTCGATCATGTCATTCCGCGCTCGCGGGGCGGGCGGACCGAATGGACCAATGTGGTCACCGCTTGCGGAGTATGTAACCTGATTAAGGCCGATAAGCTGGTCCACGAGGCAGGAATGCATATCCGGCGTCGCGCAGCCCAGCCGACCAACCACCAGCTTCACGAGGCGGGCCGCCGCTTTCCGCCCAATTACCTGCACAAAAGCTGGCGCGATTTCCTCTATTGGGATACCGAGCTGGAACCGGCCTAAGGGCGGCCAAAAGGCCTTCCAGGCTTGACCCCAGGCCCTCCGCGTCCTAAAACCCGCCCACTTCCGAGAACGTGGACCAAGACTTCGGGTCATGGCCCCGCCCTTTTTGAGACTTCGGTCGCAGCCAGGGACTATCGGCACAACAAAAAACATGAACTGGATTCAGATATGACAAAGCGCCTTCAGGCGAAGTTTAAGATCGACCGTCGTCTCCGCGTAAATTTGTGGGGTCGGGCAAAGAGCCCTTACAACACGCGCGAATATGGTCCAGGCCAGCATGGCCAGCGGCGCAAGAAGCCGTCGGACTTCGGTATTCAGCTGCAAGCCAAGCAGAAGCTGAAGGGTTATTACGGCAATATCAGCGAACGTCAGTTCCACAAATATTACGAAGAAGCCGTGCGCCAAAAAGGCGATTCGGGTGAGCATCTGGTCGGTATTCTGGAAACCCGCCTCGATGCCGTCGTCTATCGCATGAAATTCGTGCCGACCGTCTTCGCCGCGCGCCAGTTCGTGAACCACGGCCATATCAAGGTGAACGGCAAGCGCGTCAATATCCCGTCCTATCTCGTCAAAGCCGGCGATGTCATCGAAGTTAAGGAAAAATCGCGCGATCTCGGTATCGTGCTCGAAGCAGCGGGCTCGCCCGAACGCGACGTGCCGGCCTATGTCGAAGTCGATCACGCCAAGATGCGAGGCACCTTCATTCGCGTGCCCCAGCTCGGCGATGTTCCCTATCCGGTGCAGATGGAACCGCATCTGGTCGTGGAATATTATTCGCGCTGATCCCTCGCAGGATTTCGTATCGAAAAGGCCGCCCCTTCGGGCGGCCTTTTTTGTGCCTAGCCGGATTCTATTCTAGCTGTCGAGTATGACCCGGCGGACCCAGCGGACGGCGGCTTCGAAATCCTGCGCGATGGGGGCGCCGCGCGACAAAGCGGCACCCGCGATCGTCACCGCCTCGGGCAAAGTGAAATCCTCGATCGTGAAGCCATTGGGGCCGACGAGACGCGGGCCGACACGCATGAGGGATTCGTCGATTTCGGCATGAAACCGAGCCATACGATCGGCATAGGGGGCGGGATCGAGCGTATAGCCTGCGACCGGCTTGCCGAGGCCGACCATCGCGCCCATTTCGAAGGCGGTCGTCGGATCCATGCTGGGGCCGCGGAAGGGGGTCATGTCGGCGATCAGGGCGTCGCAGCCTTGGATGTTCTTCAGTCTTTCGCGGAACAACGGGGCCGCATCCGCCGCCTTGCCGACAAATTGGACGCCGGCCAGGAAATCGGTCGCGACGACCCCCTCCAACGCATAGCGCGCGCAGATGGCTTTCTTGCTTTCGGCGATCTCCAAACCTTGCGGGTGATAGATATCGGGGCTGGCGATATAGATGCGAGGGTCGCTCATGCGTGTCTCAATTCCTGGGATGCAGCCAACGCTAGCGTCGGGCGACCGACGGTGCAATGACACGCAATGGCGCCCTATGATTCGCGATGAACCCAACTTATGATGGTATCTTGCAGCCGGAGATTTGGGTGACCACGCACCGTTCCATCGACGATACCGTCCGCATCGCCCAAGCCGCGATAGAGCGCATGCGCGCGGACCAGATTCCGGCAACACCAGAAAACTTCACCGTCTGGTATCATTATTTCGGCAATTCCTATCCTGATCTGAAGCGCACCATCGATATTCTGCTCAAGGCGCATCACAGCGTCAGCGCGGCCGCCTCGGCGGAGCTGTTCGATCGCTATTTCGCCGATGTGAACGAGAATGAAGCCGTCCGCGATGCCGTCGCTCGCCTTGAAGACGTCATGAAGCAGATGGCGGCTGAATTGAACACGGCGGGCAGGGGGGCTGCCACCTTCGGCGATGCCTTGGCCGACGCCACGGGAGCTTTAGGCGCCGATACGCGCAATGCCGGCGTGCTCAACATCGTCCAGGGGATCGTCGCGGCGACGCGCCAGATGGAAGCGCGTTCGCGTGAGCTGGAACGCCGGCTCGATGCCGCGTCGAGCGAAGTGGTGCAGCTCAAGGACGAAGTTGAGGCGATGCGGATCGAGGCGACTACCGATTCGCTGACGGGACTCGCCAACCGCAAGCGGTTCGATGCGCGTTTGCGCGAGGAAGCCGAGGACGCCAAGGACACGGGCGAACCCTTGTCGCTTCTCATGCTCGACCTCGATCATTTCAAACGCTTCAACGACAATCATGGCCATTTGATCGGCGATCATGTGTTGCGGCTTCTGGGCGAAGTCATGCAGCAGGCGGTCAAGGGTCGTGACATGGCCGCGCGTTTCGGCGGCGAGGAATTTGCCATCATCCTGCCCGCGACAGCTGTGGTCCATGCGAAGGCGGTCGGCAATGCGATCCGCGAAAGGATCGCCCGCAAAACTATCGTCAATCGCGTGACCGGGGTGGAACTTGGTTCGATCACGTTGTTCATCGGGGCCGCGCAATTTCGTCCCGGCGAGCCTTTGACCGAATTGATCGGCCGGGCCGATGCCGCGCTCTATCGCGCGAAGAACGGTGGACGGAATTGTGTCGTGTCCGAAGCCGAAGGGCTTGAACCGCAAATGGCGGTCGGCGGTTGAACGTATGAATGCGTTGGACGTGAAAGCCGCTCTCGGTGCGGTCAAGAAAGGCCACGTCATGACTCAAGCCGCGTTCGACGCGGCGGCTCCGGCGTTGCGGCTCGATCTGATTCGACTTCAGCAAGCCCTGCGCAAGGCGGATTTTCCCGTCCTTATCGTACTCGAAGGCGTGTTCGGCGCGGGCAAGAGCGAATTCATCCAGCTTCTCAACGAATGGATGGATCCGCGCTGGTTGATCACGCATGCCTATCCGGAAAAAACCGATCGCACGCCCCCGCATCCGATTTTTTGGCGTTATTGGCGCGATTTGGTCCCGGACGGACAAATCGAGATATCTCTCTCGGGCTGGTATTCCGCTCCGCTGCGCGATCGCGCCTATAAACGTCTCGGCAAGAAGAAATTCACCTCCGCCCTCGACGACATCGTGGAATTCGAGAGAACGTTAACGGACGACGGCGTCCTTATACTCAAATATTGGTTCCATCTCGGCAAAGCCATACAGAAGAAGCGCCTGAAGTCGCTCGAGAGGAATTCGCTCCGTCATTGGCAAGTGACGAAACGGGACTGGGCCGACTGGAAACGTTACGATTCGTTCATCGCGACGGCTGACGCACTGATCGCGCGCACGGACACGGCGTCGGCGCTCTGGAAGATCATCGACGGCGGCGATCCGTGTCGCCGGTGCCACACGATCTTGACCGATTTGCGCGATCGGCTTTCTGCGCATCTCAAGGCGCGCCGTTTGGCGGCGCGTAAAAAATCGAAGTCGCCGCCGAAGAGGCGCGCCGTCGCGTCCTCACCCGACAGTCTTGCGAAGCTCGATCTTACGGAAGCGATTTCGAAGGAGGATTACGGCAAAGAGGTCGAACGCCTGCGCGCGCGGCTTCACGATCTCTATATCCGCACGAAGGACGAAAAAATCGCGACGATCGTTGTGTTCGAAGGGTGGGATGCAGCGGGCAAGGGCGGATGTATCCGCCGTCTCACCTCCGGACTCGATGCGCGCGACTATCAAATTTTTCCATTTGCAGCACCGAACGACGAGGAACGGGCCCATCATTACCTGTGGCGATTCTGGCGCCAAGTGCCGAAAGACGGCCGGATCGCCATCTATGATCGAAGCTGGTACGGCCGCGTGCTGGTCGAGCGCGTCGAAGGATTCGCGCAGGTAGCGGAATGGCAAAGGGCTTACCGCGAGATCAACGAGTTCGAGGGGGATCTGACCGATCATGGCATCGAGCTCGTCAAATTCTGGCTGCACATCGACCGCGACGAACAGCAAAAGCGGTTTCGCGAACGCGAGCGGACGTCCTTCAAGCGCTGGAAGATTTCGCAGGAAGATTGGCGCAACCGCGCCAAGTGGGACGACTACGAGATCGCCGTCAACGATATGGTCAAGCGCACATCGACGCCGGCGGCGCCGTGGCGGCTGATTGAAGCGAACAGCAAGCCCTTCGCGCGTCTCAAGGTCATTCGTACGCTGTGCGAGGCGTGGGAGCAGCGGCTCGACGGTTAGCTAATAAGATCGCCCGGTTTTGAGCCATTCGCCCCGGTCCATGCTCTTGACGGGTCTTTCCCGCATTTTGAAATCGCTGGCATCTTTCGGCAGGACATTGAGCGGCACGGTCGCGCCGGCCGGTCCGCGCGCCCACAGCGCGCGATAGAATTCGACAAGCCCGTCCACCGGTTTGCCGCCGACGCCCAGGATCAAATCGCCGGGCACCAAGCCGGCCTTGGCCGCGGGGCTTCCGGGCGTTACTCGCGTGACCAGAACGCGTCCGCTCACATCTTGTGTGTTCACGCCGATCCACGGGCGAGCCGGGGCCGAGAGCCGACCCTTGTCCAACAAATCAGCCAGGATCGGTTTCAGATCATTCACCGGCACGAACATGTTGCCGGGAACCGGCACGCGCGGCGCCACCGCATCGCTAACGAACAACGAGCCGATACCCATCAGCCGACCGTCCTCGCCGATCAGTGCCGCGCCGGAATGCAAGGGATGCGGCGGAGCCGTGAAGATCGCCTGGTCGAGCATATATTCCCAATAGCCGGCGAAGGGGCGTCTCGACACTACGAGCGCCGCCGTCACCGGCCGTTCGCCGCCCGCACTGATCACCAGCACACTGTCTTGGTCGCCGAGTCTCGCCGAATCGCCGAGGCGCATCGGCGTGATATTGAGCTTGGAGACGATCCGCACGAGGGCGAAGCCGGTATCGAAATCGTAGGCGACCAGCTTGGCGCTCGATCGTTTGCCGTCCATCGCCGTGATTGCGATCTTGCTCGCTTCCTGGATGAGATAGCCGATGGTGAGCACGAGGCCTTCGCCGTCGATCACCACCCCGCTGCCGATCCGCTCGGTGCCGAGCGATTCGGCCGATCGCGTGTCCGCCGGGATGGTCGCGGCGATGCCGACGACCGCCTGCAGGATGTCGTTTTCTGCTGCCCAGGCCGAGGGGGCGACGGCGACAATCGCCGTGAGCACAAGGCCCGCCGCCCGTTTTGCGAGAGCTCCGATCATGCCTCACTCTACCTCAGTTTGGGGCTGCGGCGGCATAACCTTTTGTGCCTTGGATCGCATGCTATATTGCCACAATGCCTGATCCCTTCGATTTGACCGACGATCCCGTACCGCATTCGGGCCTGGTCGCCGAGCCACCCTATTTTGCGGGCCTGAACCCCGCGCAGCGTTCCGCCGTCGAGGCGACGGACGGGCCGGTGCTCGTTTTGGCCGGTGCCGGGACCGGCAAGACGCGCGTGCTGACGACCCGGCTCGCCCATATCCTCATGACCGGCCGGGCGCGCGCTTGGGAAATGATGGCGGTGACCTTCACCAACAAGGCGGCGCGTGAAATGCGCGAACGCGTCGCCGCACTCGTCGGCGGTCCGGTCGAGGGTTGGTGGCTCGGCACCTTCCACGCACTCGGCGCGCGCATGTTGCGCCAGCATGCCGAGGCGGTCGGCCTTAAGACCAATTTCACCATCCTCGATGCGGACGACCAAATTCGCCTCATCAAGCAATTGATGGACGGTCGCACGATCGATGACAAGAAATGGCCGTCGCGGGCTATCCTTGGTGTCATCCAGCGCTGGAAGGATCGCGGCCTGACGCCCGAAAAGGTGACCCTCGAAGAAGGCGGCGATGTCGCCAACGGCATCATTCTCAATCTCTACAAGGATTATCAGGAACGGCTGCGCACGCTGAACGCCGCCGATTTCGGCGATCTCCTGCTGCATTGCCTGACGATCTTCACCGGGCATCCGGATATACTCGCGAGCTATCAGCGCAAGTTCCGTTATCTGCTGGTCGACGAATACCAAGATACCAACGTCGCGCAATATCTGTGGTTGCGACTGCTGGCTCAGCACAGCCGCAATATCTGTTGCGTCGGCGACGACGATCAATCGATCTATTCGTGGCGCGGCGCCGAGGTCGGCAATATCTTGCGTTTCGAAAAAGATTTCCCGGGAGCCGCGATCATCCGGCTTGAGCAGAACTATCGCTCGACGCCGCATATCCTGGCGGCGGCCTCAGGCCTGATCGCGCATAACGAAGGCCGGCTCGGCAAGACTTTGTGGACAGGCGTCGGCGAGGGCCGCAAGGTCATGGTCGAGGGCGTGTGGGACGGCGAGGAAGAAGCGCGCGTCATCGGAGACGAGATCGAGGCGCGTCAGGTGCGCGGCGAATCGCTCGACAAGATAGCGGTCCTGGTGCGCGCCGGTTTCCAGACGCGCGAGTTCGAAGAGCGTCTCATCACCTTGGGCATTCCCTATCGCGTCGTCGGCGGTCCGCGTTTCTACGAGCGCCAGGAAATCCGCGACGCCATCGCCTATTTGCGCGTCACCGTCAGTCCCGACGACGATCTCGCCTTCGAGCGCATCGTAAATCTTCCCAAGCGCGGGTTCGGTCAGGCCAGCCTGCAAATGATCCATCAGATTGCCCGTGCGCAACGCGCTTCGCTCTACGAAGCGGCGCGCCTGATCGTGGAAACGGATGAGCTGAAGCCTAAGCCGCGCGGCGCGCTGCGAACTCTGATCGAAAATTTCGAGCGATGGCGCGCCAATCTCGGGCATCTGCCGGCCGGCGATCTCACCGAATTGATTCTCGACGAATCCGGCTACACCGAAATGTGGCAGCGCGATTCCTCGCCCGAGGCGCCGGGCCGGCGCGACAATCTGAAGGAACTCGTCGCGGGACTCGACGAGTTCGAGAATCTGCAGGGCTTTCTCGAACATGTCGCCCTGGTGATGGATAACGAGCAGAACAATACCGATCCGAAGGTCAATCTGATGACCTTGCATGCCGCCAAGGGATTGGAGTTCGAGACCGTCTTTCTGCCGGGCTGGGAGGAAGGATTGTTTCCGCATCAGCGTAGCCTTGACGAGGAAGGCTTGAAGGGTCTCGAAGAGGAACGCCGTCTCGCCTATGTGGGATTGACGCGCGCGCGCCAGGAAGCGCGCATCTCCTATGCCGCCAATCGGCGGATCTATAATCAATGGCAGAACGCATTGCCGTCGCGTTTCGTGTCCGAATTGCCCGATGCCCATGTCGAACGCGGCGCCGGGCGTGGCCTCGGACCTCAATCGCCGTCGGCGCGCGGATTTGCCGAGGCGGCGGCGGTGTTCGCACGCGCCCAGGGCGGCGCCGGCGCGGCCCACGCGCCGCGCCGCGACGGGCTGGTCATCGACGGCGAGGCTTGGCTGGTGCCGGACGAGGCCTCGCACGGCCGCTTCAAGGAAGGTTCGCGCGTCTTCCATCAGAAATTCGGTTATGGCCGCGTGTTGGCGAGCGAAGGCAACAAGCTGGAAATAGCCTTCGATAAGTCCGGCACGAAACGCGTTATCGACAGTTTCGTCGAACTTGCCTAAACGGTTTCCATGGAAAATTTGATCAGTCTGTTTTATGTCGGACCACAACAGGCAGTGCCTGTTGTGGTCGCTCTTATCCTGTGGATCGGGCTGGCCGGCCTCGGATATCTGGTCACGGGGCGCGACCGCATCACCGAAGCCAACGCCTTCTTCGGCTGGGCTGCCGTATCGATCGCGTTCACGGTCGTCGGCGTTTTCGCGCGCGGATCCTTTTCCGTTCTTGCGGCACTCGTGGGCACGCTGGCGCTGGTGGGAATCGTTTTGGCATGGCGTCGCGGCGATTCCTTGTTCGTACCGGGCAGCTGGCGCGTTGCCGTGCTGGCGCTGCCGCTTTTGCTCATCGCGGGCGCGATGGATCCGTCACAGTGGGACGAATTCTCCCATTGGCTTCCGGCCGCGCGCTTCCTGATCGAAAACGATGAATTCCCGAGCGGCGACAAAACCTTCACCGGATTTGCCGGCTATCCCTACGGCTGGCCTCTTCTGACATATCTCGGCGCCAGGATCGGCGGACGGCTTTTCGACAATCTGGGTGGCCAACTCAATCTCTTGATGTTGCTGACCTTCGCCGTCTTCGCGCTGCGCACGGCTTATGTCGTTGGGGGCAAGCCGCGCGGCGGCGTGATCGGTTGGCCTTTCGCCGCCGCTGCGGCGTTGGTTGCGACGGCCTTCAATCCCACATTCGTTCAAAAGATCGTGCTGACCGCCTATTCGGATATTAGCAGCGCGGTCGCCACCGGCGTGGCGGTTCTTGTGGGATTCATCGTGTTGGAACGACTGGCGGGTCGCGAGCGCGGCTCCATGCCGGGTGGCGCCTGGCAATTGGGACTTGTCCTGGCGCTGCTGATCAATGTGCGCCAGACCAACCTGATCGTATTTCTCGCCGTCGCGATCGCGATGTCACTGGTTGCCTGGCGCGATCCAGAGATCGGGTTCAAACGGTTCGCGCTGCTGCTACTGGCGGCATTGATCCCGGCTCTGATCCTTTACGTTTTGTGGCGCGGGCATATCGTGACGGCCCTTGGCGGCAGCGCGTCAGCCGAAGCCTCGCTCCGTCCGCTGGCGGAATGGAACTTCCCGCTGATCCCGCGAATTCTCGCCGCCATGGGCGAGGTGGCTTCCAAGAAATTCGCCTTTTTCATTCCGATGTTTATTGCTTGCGGCCTGGCGGCGCGCGCCTTGGTGCGATGCCGGACCGGATTGGATCGCATCAGTATGCTGGTCGCGGTGGTCTTCGCAATCAACCTCGCGTTCTTGATGGTGACGTATCTCGGCCATTTCGGCCGCGATCAGGCGGTCACGGCGGTGTCCTTCTGGCGTTACAACATCGATGTCGGCATGGTCGCGGTGATTTTTCTGACCGTCGGAGCGATCTGGTTCTGGCGCGGCCGTGCCTCCTTCGATACCTATCCAAAATGGCTGGCGCCGCTCGCGATCTGTCTCGTGATCGCATTGCCTTTTGGGTTCGTCACGAAAATCCGCTTCGATTTCGAACCGCCGAAGCCGCATTACATTGCCGTGGCGAAGCAGCTCGCACCGCGCGCGGCCGATTTGGGGAATGTCTACGTTGCCGATCCGGCCGGGAACGGCGAGGCCGCGGTGATCACGCGCTACTATCTCGATCGGCCCGGTATGGGCTGGCTCTCGGCGTTCAGCGGGCCGACGCCTGCGGTCGTCGAGGCCTATCTCGCGCAGATCAAGCCCGGCAACCATGTCCTTGTTCATTCGATCTGGGAGGGTATGAGCGAGGCGTTCGGCCAACAGCTCGACCGACGAACGTCTTATTTGTTCAGGCGCGAGCCGGGCGAATGGCTCTTGGTTGGCGTTTGGACCAAACCGGCCGATCACCCGTACTGACCAGGTTCTACTGAGCTGCCCGCCGAATCGCCTGGGGTTCGAACACGCGGGCGAAAATCGTGTCCACGTTTTTGGTGTGATAGCTCACCTCGAACACCTCATCGAGCTGCGCCTTGCTCATGATCGAGGTGACTTTGGGATCGGCATTCAGCAGCGTGCGAAAATCTGCTCCCTCTGTCCACACCTTCATCGCGTTGGTCTGCACGATGCGGTAGGCATCCTCGCGGCTGACATCGGCTTGCGTCAGCGCCAGCAACACGCGGCCCGAAAACACCAAACCGCCGAGCTTGTTCAAATTGGCGAGCATCTGTTCTGGATAAACGAGCAGTTTTTCCACCACGCCGGCCAGGCGGTTGAGCGCGAAATCGAGCGTCACCGTCGAATCGGGCGCGATCATGCGCTCGACCGAGGAATGCGAAATATCGCGTTCGTGCCACAGCGCCACGTTTTCAAGCGCGGGCACGACGGCCGCGCGCACGGTGCGGGCGAGACCGGTCAGATTTTCCGTCAGCACCGGATTGCGCTTGTGCGGCATGGCCGACGAGCCCTTCTGCCCGGTCGAGAAAAACTCTTCGGCTTCGCGCACTTCGGTGCGTTGCAGATGGCGAATCTCGGTGGCGAGCCGTTCGACGCTGGCCGCGACCACGGCGAGGGTCGCGAAAAACATCGCATGGCGGTCGCGCGGGATGACCTGCGTGGAGACCGGCTCGGGTTCGAGGCCGAGCTGTTCGGCGACATAGACTTCGACCGAGGGATCTATATTGGCGAAGGTGCCGACCGCACCTGAGATGGCGCAAGTGGCGATTTCTGCGCGCGCCGCGATCAGCCGCGCATGGGCGCGCTGGAATTCGGCGTAATGCCCGGCGAGCTTCAGCCCGAAGGTCGTCGGCTCGGCATGGATGCCGTGGCTACGCCCGATGCAGGGCGTATCCTTGAACTCGAACGCGCGTTTCTTGAGCGCGGTCAGAACCTTGTCCACATCGGCGATCAGGATGTCGGCGGCCTGGGTGAGTTGGACCGAGAAACAGGTATCGAGCACGTCGGATGACGTCATGCCCTGGTGCACGAAGCGCGCGGCCTCGCCGATCTGTTCGGCCAATTCGGTGGTGAAGGCGATGACGTCGTGCTTGGTCTCGGCCTCGATTTCATCGATGCGCGCGATCCGCTCGGGCGTATAGGGTTTGGTTCCCTTGGCCCAGATCTCGGCCGCGGCTTCCTTGGGAATGACTCCAAGGGCAGCTTGCGCGTCGCAGGCATGGGCCTCGATTTCGAACCAAATGCGAAATCGGTTTGCGGCCTCCCAAATGGCGGCCATGTCGGGTCTGGAATAACGTGGGATCATGCGGCTCCTATATCACGCAGGGGGCCTATTTTGAAAGGCTGGATGGCCGAAAGGTGCGCATGAAGCCGAGCCACAGCGCCGCCGCCACCTCAATGGCCAGCATGGCGGCGAAGGCCGCGTCATAGCCATCCTTGGCGAACTGCCCAGTTTCGGTGTGCGGCCACAGATCGATGATCGCGCCGATGCCCCATTGCGCGGCGAAGGCGCCCAGGAAGACGAAAAGGTTCAACACAGTATTGACCCGGCCCGCAAGCCGCGCCGGAAATTGCTGCGACAAGGCCGCATAAGCGAGCGAGCCGATGGTACCTGTGAAGGAGAACAGAACCCACAGGACGCGAGGCGAATCGAAGATGCCAAGGATGATGGTCAGCTGCACGATCATGTAGACGATCGACACGCCGACCATCGTCGTGGCGGTATCGATGCCGCGCCGCGCCAGGCGCTCTGCGAGCAGGCCCCAGGTGAAAAATCCGGCCATCAGACCGCAGGCGATCAGCATCAGCGTCGTTGCGGTAGTCGCCCTGTCGAGCCCGGCGACATCCCTCAGCCACGGCCCGGCCCATAGGGTCGGCATGGAGAGATTGGCGCTTTGGGTGACGATGGCGAGCGGGATATAGCGCACGAAGGCGGGATGGGCGAGGATTTGCCGGATCTCGCCGATTTGCGTGGCCAACCCGGGTTTCTCTGCGATCCGGTCGGCGGCTGCGCGGTCTTGGGCGACGAAATAGATTACCGCCCCGGCCAGGGCCGTGACGCCGGCCAGGACCAAAAACACCCCGCGCCAATCGGTAAAGCCGAGCGCGATTTCCACCGGCGTGGTGGCGGTGATCGCGCCGAGTCCGCCCGCAGTGAAGACCCAGCCGTTCACCAGCGCCAGCCGCTCGGGCGGATAGACCCGCGCGAAGGCGGTCACCGCCGCCATCAGGCAGGCCGACACGCCGACGCCGATCAGCCCGCGCCCGATCGCGAGCCCGGTGAGCGAGGTGGCGGTGGCGAAAACAATCGCGCCGATGGCCGCCACCATCAGCAGAACGGTTTCGGTCCGGCGCGGGCCAGCCCGGTCGAGTATCACGCCGAGCGGCAACTGCACGGCGGCGAAGGTCAGGAAATAGGTGCTGGTCAGCAGGCCGAGATCGTTGGCGTCGAGCGCGAAATCGCGCACCAGATCGGGCGCCATCACCGCGTTGATGGCACGAAAGACGTAGGACATGTAATAGCCGAGCGCGAACGGCATGAACACGCGCAGCGTGACAACGATCCCCATGGTTTTCCGTTGCGGCTGGTTCGGACGGATGCGACGGCTTAAGCTCGATCAGGTCGCAATTCGCACTCTAATTCAAGGCTCTCCATGACGGTAAAAACGAAGTTCGATATTCGCCCCCTGAGCGACGGTTTCGGCATCGAGGTGCTGGGGCTCGATCTGCGCGAACCCTTGTCCGCACAGGATTTCGAGATCCTGCGCCGTGCCTGGTTTGAAAATGCTGTCATGGTGATCCGCGATCAGGATTTGCCGCCCGCCGATCAGGTCGCCTTCAGCCGCCGCTTCGGCGATTTGCAGATTCATGTGCTGGCGCAATTCCAATTGCCGGACCATCCCGAAGTCTTGCTGCTGTCGAACGAAAAACGCGCCGACGGCACCGCCGTCGGGTTCGAGGATGCCGGGCGCTATTGGCATTCCGATCTGTCCTATATGGACCATCCGTCCCTCGGCACCATGCTGTATGCCGTGCGCATTCCGCCTGCAGGCGGCGATACCCTGTTCGTCGATATGTATCGCGCTTTTGAGAGTTTACCGCCCGCGACCAAGGCGCGCATCGAGGGGCGGCATGCCTTTCATTCCTATGTGCGCAATTACGTGCGGAACGAAAGCAAGCCCGGCATCCGGCCGCAATTGACGGATGAACAGAAAGCGCGCCTGCCCGATGTGCGCCATCCCATTGTGCGCACCAACGAGGATACCGGGCGCCGCGCACTCTATATTAATCCGGGATTCACTTTCCGTATCGACAGTGTCGAGGAGGCGGAGAGCGATGCGCTGCTCGCCGAGCTATTCGCCCATTGCCTGAAACCGGAGCTGCTCTATACGCATGCGTGGAAGCCCCGCGATTATCTGTGTTGGGACAATCGCGGCACCATGCATCACGCGACGCTCTACGATCCCAAATATATTCGCCACATGCACCGCACGACGATCAAAGGCCCGAGCCCGGTTTAGCGATCAGCCTTCCGGACGGGTCTTGTCGTAGGCGGGGACTGCGGCGCGAAAAGAATCGAGCCAGCCGATCAGTGCCGGATATTTCGCCCGCCAATCGACCTGCTTGCGGAAATCGAGATAGCCGAGCGCGCAGGCCACACCGATATTGCCGACCGTGACCGGCCAAAGCGCCGTCGGCTCGGCGACGAGGGCGGCAAGCGCACGTTCGATCTTGCCGCGCTGAAAATCGAGCCACGGCCCGTAGGGCGTCTGGTCCGGGCGATAGCGGCCCTCGTAGACGATAAGGATGGCGGCATCGAGGATGCCGTCGGCCAGCGCCGCCGTGGTGAGTGCTTCGAAGCGCGCGTCGGTCTCCGTCGGGATGATCTTGCCGCCGCCCGCGAGTGTGTCGAGATATTCGACGATGACGCGGCTGTCGTAGATCGTGCGGCCGGTTTCCAGCACCAGGGCCGGGATCTTGCCGAGCGGATTTTGCTCCTTGATCGGATCGTTGGGGTCGGTGCTGTTGAGCAGGCGGGTCTCGATCTTGTCGGCCAGCCCCAAATGATAGGCCGCGATCTTCACCTTGCGCGAATAGGGCGAGGCGACGGCGGAGCGAAGTATCATCGGCATGGTCTGGTTCCCCCTTTATATAAGTCCAAGCGAACGGAAGCTTGTCGCCCCCGCCGCCGATATGATGACGTGATCGTGCAAGGCGATGCCGATCTTTTCGCAGGCTTCCTTGACCAGTCGCGTCATCTCGATATCGCCGCGCGACGGCGTGGTGTCGCCCGACGGATGGTTGTGCGCCATGATGATCGCGCTGGCGTGTAATTCAAGCGCGCGTTTGATTACTTCGCGCGGATAGACGGCCGTTTGATCGACCGTGCCGCGCTGCAGCTCCTCGTCCTTGATCAGCGCGTTTTTGCGGTCGAGGAAGAAGATGCGGAATTGTTCGACGTTCTCGCGCCCCATGGTCGCGCGGCAATACCCGATTAAGTCTTCCCATGAGGAGATGATATTACGTTGGGTGAGTTCGTGTCGGGCGAGCCGCACCGCCGCGTCGCGCACGATCTTCAATGTGGCGATGAGGGATTCGCCGACGCCCTCGACAGTGCGCAGTTCGTCGGACGATGCGCTGATGACCTTGGCGTAGGTGCCGAAGCGCGTCATCAGGCGTTTGGCGACGGGCTTCATGTCGCGCCGAGGCTGCGCCATGAACAGGAGCAATTCGAGCATCTCGTAATCGGGAAGAGCGTCTGCTCCGCCGGCCAGAAACCGTTCGCGGAGCCGCTCGCGATGGCCGAGATGATCCGGCCTTTCCTTGTCGTCGGGTTCGCTTTTCGCCATTGCTAAACCTTAGCATCGGCATTCGGGTTCAGGGTACCCCGCCTCGCGCGCGCCGATCCGACGGGAGGCCCGGTTGCGGGGCGAATCCTTGATAAAATGTGTAAAATTCGTATTTTACGCAGTCATAAGGAGCCTAGCATGGTACAGAACCGCGACGTCCCCGCGACTGAGTTTTCCCGGAATTTCGCACGCTATCGCGAAGAGGCCATAGCGGAGAAGATCATTCGTGTGACCAGCCATGGAAGGGTGATTGGGGCCTATCTTTCGGCGAGCGAAGCGGCGCACTACGAACTACTCAAGCGCCGGGAAAGGCAATCGCTCGTCGTGGGCGATCTTCCGAACGACGTGGTTGCGGCGATTGAGACGGTGGAGTACGGCGCCGAGCCTAAATGAATCTCCCTATCCCGAAACCGGGCTTGGTGATCCGTTACAGTTTTTTATGGAGCAACGAAGAAGCGGAAGGGGCGAGCGAGAGCTCCAAGGATCGCCCCTGCGCCGTTGTTGTCGCTGCGCATCGTGATCCATCCGGCGACATCGACACCATCGTCGCTCCGATCACGCGCTGGCCGCCCGAAGATCCGACGGCATCCATCGAAATTCCGGCCGCGACGTGCAAATCGCTCGGCTTGGACAGCGGCCGGCATTGGCTCCGTCTCGATGAATTCAATCGCCTCGCTTGGCCTGGATACGATTTGCGGCCCATTCCGGGCGAACCAAGCCGATACGATTACGGCATGTTGCCGCGCACCTTGTTCGAGAAATTGCGCGATGGGATTCTCGCTCGACAGAAGGCACGTGCGGGGCGGATCATTTCTTGCGACAATTGAACCGTGTCGGCAGGTGACGGGGATCTCTCCTCTTGCAGAGGTCAATCTCTCGCGGGTTTGGCGCCGTAGGGCGGCTTGTCCAATCCGGCGGGCGAGGTGGTGAATATCTCGCAGCCGTCCTCGGTCACGCCGATGGTGTGTTCGAACTGCGCCGACAGCGAGCGATCCTTGGTAACTGCGGTCCAGCCGTCGGACAGGATTTTCACTTCGGGCCGGCCGATATTGATCATCGGCTCCACGGTGAAGAACATGCCGGCGCGCAGCACGGGGCCTTCGCCTGGCCGGCCGAAATGCAAGATATTGGGGGCATCGTGGAAAATGCGTCCGACGCCGTGGCCACAGAAATCGCGCACGACGGAATAGCGGAACGGGCGCACGAAAGTTTCGATGGCATGGCCGATATCGCCGACCGTGGCCCCCGGCTTGATGGCGGCGATGCCGCACATCATGGCGTCGTAGGTCACGTCGACAAGGCGTTCGACTTTGACGCTGACTGCGCCCACCGGAAACATACGCGAGGTGTCGCCGTGCCAGCCGTCGAGAACGGGCGTGACGTCGATATTCACGACGTCGCCCTCTACCAGAATCTTTTCGCCCGGAATGCCGTGACACACCACGTGATTGACCGAGGTGCAGATCGATTTCGGGAAGCCGCGATAGTTGAGCGGGCCGGAGCGGGCACCACGCTGATCGACGAATTCGGCGCATAGGCGGTCAAGCTCGCCGGTCGTCACGCCCGGCACCACGAACGGGGTGATGTAATCGAGCGTTTCCGCAGCGAGCCGTCCGGCTCGGCGCATGGCGGCGAAGTCGGCTGCGCCGTGAATCTTGATCGACCTTGTTTCCGCGTCCACGTTCCGTCCGCCTTTGTTCGCCACTCTTTTGCGTGGGTGGCGATTATTTCATATCGGTTTGGGAAAGCCGAGCTTCAATTTATCGCGATTTTCCCGCAATTCATGGGTTTGGCGACACTTATATCGCGCGCGGTGACCCGGCAGGCATAAGCGAGAACCTCCACCCCGGCTGAGCGGGCCTTTATGAGGCCTTTTGCATAGACGGGATCGATATCGGCGGCCGGCGCGAAATCGGTGCAATCGCCGCGTTGCGCGAGATACAGCATCACGGCGCGATGGCCCGCGGCCACCTGATCGATCAATTCGTCCAGATGCTTGGCGCCTCGCGCGGTGACCGAATCCGGGAATTCGGCCAATCCCTTGGCTCGATCGGGGCGGACGAGTGTGACGTTCTTGACCTCGACATAACAGGGCTGACGTCCGGGCGATTCCAGCAGCAGATCGATCCTCGAATTCTTGCCGTATTTCACCTCGCGCCGGATCGTTGCATAACCGCCAAGCTCAGCGATCGTTCCATCGGCGATGGCCTCGGCCGCGAGTTTGTTCGGATGCATTGTGTTGATGCCGACGAGGCTGCGCCCGACCCGGATCAGCTCCCAGCTGAATTGCAGCTTGCGCTCGGGGTTGGTGGCGGACGAAACCCAGACCTCGGAACCCAGCGCGCAGACGGTCAGCATCGAGCCCGAATTGGCGCAATGGGCGACGATGTCGCGTCGACCATCGGGAAGAGGGGCCTCTAGCCGAATATCGGCGAGGAAACGTTTATAGCGCTGTATCAAGATGCCGCGCAGCAAGGGAGATGGAAATTTCATCGCAGCCCTTAGCGAGCGCGCGCGGCCGGGTCGATCGGCGACCAGCCGGTGAGGGTCACAATCTCGAAGGTGGCGGGGACGCGCCCCTCGGCATCGCCGAAGCGTTCTTGATAGATCGCAAGGGCGCGCAGGAGGGTCGCGCGCCGGGTGAAAGTTTTGCGGCGGTGGGCATGCGCGTTGGCCTCGCCCATGCCTTTCAGATCGCTGATCAGTTTGAAGGGCGATTCGTAGGATACCGTTAGGGTTTCGGTCACGGTGACCGGCAGCTTGAATCCGGCGCGCGACAGCAGATCGCCGGCATCGCGAACATCGGCGAAGGGCGAGACGCGCGGGCTGGCGCCGCCTTCGATCTCGTCCTCGGCCGCCAAAAAAGCCTCGCGCAATTCGCGCAAGGTGGCGCCGCCGAACATGGCGGCCAGGAACAATCCGTCGGGTTTCAGCGCCCGCCGCGCCTGGATCAGGCAGCCGGGCAGGTCGTTGACCCAATGCAGGGTGAGGCAACTCACGATCAAATCGAGCGCACCGTCGGCGATCGGCAGAAACTCCTCGTCGGCGGCGATGCGCAAACCGGGAGCTTGCTTCGCCATCGCCCGGGAACTGTCGGCAGAGATGAGCAATTGGATGTCGGCGCGTTCCATCAGACGACGACCGAGCGCGCCGGTATGGCATCCGAGATCGAGGGCGCGCGGAAAGCGCCGCGTGACGTCGGCGAGCCGTTCCATGATGTCGTCCGCCGCATTCTCGATGAGAAAATTGAAATCCTCGAAACCGGCGGCGGCGCGGGCGCGGTTCCGCCGAACGGTCGTCCGGTCTATGATCGTCGGGGCCCCAGTCATGGGCGAGATGTAGCAAACGGCGCGCATGAAAAGGAGTGAATTTGGCGCTTATTGCCCCCCGATTGCACGATTTCGCCCGCGCGGCGAGCCGCGCGCTCGATATCTTGTTCCCGCCGCGTTACCTTAAATGCGGGTTGGAACTGGAGGCGACGGGTGCATTGTGTGCTGCCTGCTGGCCACAGGTCCGCTTTATCGGCAAACCCCAGTGCACGTGCTGCGGCCTGCCTTTCCCGTTCGATGCGGGCGCTGGTGCGCTATGCGGCGTTTGCCTGCAATCTCCGCCGGATTACGACCGGGCGCGCGCGGTCTTCATCTATGACGATGTGTCGCGCGATCTGGTGTTGTCCTTCAAACATGCCGATGCGACCCACGCGGCGCCCGGCTACGGCAAGTGGCTGGCGCGGGCCGGCGCCGAACTCCTCGGCGATGTCGATTTCATCGTTCCGGTACCGCTCCATCGGGGGCGCCTGTTCGCGCGGCGCTACAATCAGTCGGCGCTGCTCGCCCATGCCGTGGCCAAGGAAACCGGGCACGAAGTCGCCCCGGACGCCCTGGTGCGGGTTAAGAAAACGCGCCCGCACGTCGATATGGGCCGCTCGGCCCGATTGCGGAACGTGGCTGGCGCCTTCGCCATCCATCCCAGGTGGGCGGAAGTCTTGTGCGGTGCCCGCGTCGTCCTGATCGACGATGTGTTGACCACAGGTGCAACGGTTTCATCCTGTGCCCGGGTGTTACTGGCGGCAGGAGCCGTGCGTGTCGATGTACTCACTTTGGCGCGCGTGGTCTCTGGAACCTGAACGCGCACTGGCTTATATTTGGATCATGGCAAAGATCGAAATATATACACAATCTTGGTGCGGTTATTGCTTCCGTGCGAAGAAGCTCCTGGAGTCCAAAGGGGCTCCTTTCACCGAGATCGATCTCGGTGTCGAGGACCGCACCCAGGAAATGATCCAGCGATCCAATGGCGGGCGCTCGGTGCCGCAGATATTCATCGACGGCAAACATGTCGGCGGCTGCGACGATCTCCATGCGCTCGACACCGCGGGCAAGCTCGATCCGATGTTGCGGGGTGTGGCCTCGTGAAATTCACGGCCGCCTGCATCCAGCTCAATTCCAAGCGGGATCTGGCCGACAATCTGCCGACCATCCGCGATCTGATCTTGCAGGCCGCCGACAAGGGCGCCGATTTCATCACCTTGCCCGAATGCTCGGGTGCGATGGAGCCGATCGCGGAACGCAGCCGCGCCAATACGCCGACCGAAGATAAGCATGCGGGCCTGCCGCTGGTGGCCGGTCTCGCGCGCGACAAGGGCGCGTGGATTCTCGTCGGTTCCTTTGGAATCAAGCTGCCCCCCAAAAACCAAGATGGCGGAAAGATCGCCAATCGCAGTTATCTGTTCGATCCGACGGGATCGGTGGTCGCGACCTACGACAAGATCCATATGTTCGACGTCGAACTCGGCGATGGGCAGACCTATCGCGAATCGGCGACCTACGAGCCAGGCGCCTACGGCGTGGTCGCCGATCTGCCGTGGGGATGCCTTGGCCTGTCCATCTGTTACGACGTGCGTTTTGCCTACCTTTATCGCGCCCTCGCCCATGCCGGGGCCGATTTCCTCACCGTGCCCGCGGCCTTCACCAAGGTTTCGGGCGAGGTGCATTGGCATGTGCTGCAACGCGCGCGCGCGATCGAGACCGGCTGCTATGTGATCTCCGCCGCCCAATGCGGAACCCACGCCGAAGGACGCCAAACCTACGGCCATTCCCTGATCGTCGATCCGTGGGGCACGGTTCTGGCCGACGGTGGCGAGGAGGTCGGTGTTGTGACGGCCGAGATCGATCCCGCCCAAGTCGTCGAAGCACGGCGCAAAATCCCTGCGCTCACCCACGACCGCGAGGTTCGGATCGTCAAATCGGCAGGGGATAAGGCGCGTCGTCTGAGCGCCTGATATCGCGTTTGACGGCGCAGATGCGCTGCACGACCGCGATCCCGGTGTCGCCGGATTCGAATGCGATCACCTCCAAATCCTTAAGCGTCTCCAGCAGTTCGTTCGGACGCAGCAAGAAATTCGGATTGCTCGGCTTGCCGTATCCTTCGTTGCCGATTCCGAAGGTGCGATAGATCAGAACGCCGCCCGGGTTGAGGCTTCGATTCAAGATCGGCAGCAATGGACGGTGCAAATAGTTCACGACCACGATGCCGTCGAAATGGCGGCCTTCCAGCGGCCACGACCCAGACTCGATATCGGCCTCCACGATCTCAAGTCCTTGGCGGCCCTTGAGGGGGTCGAGTAAGGAGACGCTCCGGTCGAGCGCCGTCACCGGATGACCGCGGTCCAAAAAGTACCGCGCGTGCCGTCCGGCTCCGCTGGCGAGGTCGAGAACGTGCCCGCCCGGGTTCACCAGTGGCCCAAATCGGCTGACCCAGGGATCGGGTACGAAATTTTGCGGGGATTGCGGAACTGCGCTCATATGATTAGGTACGGACTCCGTTTGTTAATAAATCGCCCCTAAAGATTCAGCATGATTCTCTATCATCTCAAATGCACATGCGGACACGATTTCGACGCTTGGTTCCGCGATAGTGCCACCTACGACCGTCAGGAGAAGCGTGGTCAGGTTTCGTGCCCGGCTTGCGCGTCCACTAAGGTGTCCAAGGCGCCGATGGCGCCGCGTATCTCGACCCAATCGCGCGACAATCAGGCGCGCGAAAGCCAGCCACGCGACTTAGCCGATACAATTCCGTCCCCCGAGGCCCGCGCCCGCGAGATCGCGCGCGAGATCCTCGTCGCCATGGGCAAGATGCGCAAGCATGCCGAGGAAACCTGCGAATATGTCGGCGAGCGCTTTGCCGACGAGGCGCGCGCGATCCATGACGGCGATGCCGAGGAACGCGGAATCTACGGCGAAGCGACTATTCAGGAAGCCAAGGAACTCTACGAGGACGATATTCCCGTCCGTCTGCTCGGCATCAAGGGGCGCAAACCGTCCTAGTCATCCTGCCTGGGCGTGCCGGCGACTAAGACCGCGTGGCGAATACCAAATAATTGACGTCGAGATCGCCGACCAGGCTCCAATCCCCCTTGAGCGGATTGTAGGCGAGGCCGCTCAAGGCCTTGAGCGACAATCCGCCGTCGCGGATATGGCGGGCGAATTCCGAAGGTTTGACGAATTTTCGCCAATCGTGGGTTCCTGCGGGAACCCATCGCAGCAGGTATTCCGCGCCGACCTTGGCAAGGGCCAGGGATTTCACCGTGCGATTAATAGTCGAGGCAGCCATGGCGCCGCCCGGGGCGACCAGGGCGCAGGCAGCCTCCATAAACGAACCTGGATCTGAGACGTGCTCGATAACCTCCAGATTGATAACGATATCGAAGCGGCGCCCCAGGGCCGCGATTTCTTCGGGGGCCGCAACCTCATAAGCGATATCGAGCCCAGCCTCCTCGGCATGGATGCGTGCCGTCGCGATATTTGGCGCCACCGCATCGATGCCGGTCACGACGGCTCCCAATCGGGCCATAGGCTCGCAGATCAATCCGCCGCCGCAGCCGATATCGATCGCGCTGAGACCCGCAAATGGGGCGCGTGCCTTGGGATCGCGACCGAAATGGGTGCATAGATGGTCGCGCATGAAGGCCATGCGCGCCGGGGTGATGCGATGCAGCGGCGCAAAGGCTCCGTCGGCATCCCACCAGGTGGGGGCAAGGCCGGCAAATAGTTCGGCCTGGGATTGAGATAGGGCCTCGGTCATGAACTCGTCCGTTCTGATATTGCCGGGGCCGGCACGGAGCCGCGCTCGCTTGCCTTTGAGCCGACCGGCAGAGTATGTATGCGCCCGCGCCCCACGGCAACTCGGATCGCGGCTTGCGCGGGATCGGTTCTTCCGCGGGGCGACGCTTATTCGTTGGAGGGAGCGGTCAGCGCGTATGACCCGTATAGTTCAGAAATTCGGCGGCACATCCGTCGCCGACGTAGATCGCATCAAGAATGCGGCACTTAAGGTGAAAGCCGCGGTCGACCGCGGCGATCAGGTCGTGGTTGTCGTCTCGGCGATGGCCGGCGTCACCAATTCGCTTGTCGATCTCACCCAAAAAATGGGGCCGTTGCCCGATGCTCGCGAATATGACGCGGTGGTGTCGACCGGCGAGCAGGTCAATGCCGGCCTCATGGCGCTCGCCCTGCAGGCGCTGGGTATCCAAGCCCGCTCGTGGATGGGGTGGCAAATCGCGATCCAAACCGACGGCGTGCACGGCAAGGCTCGTATCACGGGCATCGACACTCAGGAATTGGACCACCGCCTGAACGGCGGAGAGGTCGCGGTCGTCGCCGGTTTTCAGGGCATGGGCCCGCGTAGCCGCATCACGACGCTCGGGCGCGGCGGGTCGGACCTGACCGCGGTGGCGCTTGCCGGCGCGCTTGGCGCCGATCGGTGCGATATCTATACGGACGTCGACGGGGTCTATACGACCGACCCGCGGATCGTGCCCAAGGCGCGCAAGCTCAATAAGGTCACATATGAGGAGATGCTGGAAATGGCATCCCTCGGCTCCAAGGTGTTGCAGACCCGTTCGGTCGAGCTCGCCATGAACCATAAGGTGCGGGTGCAGGTGCTCTCGTCGTTCAGCGACGTACCCGGAACATTCATCGTCAGCGAGGACGAAGTCGTGGAAAAGCAGATTGTCAGCGGAATTTCACATAGCCGGGACGAGGCCAAAATCACGTTGTTGCGCGTCGCCGATCGACCGGGTGTCGCCGCCAAGATCTTTGGGCCGCTGTCGGACGCCAGCGTCAATGTCGATATGATCGTGCAAAACGTTTCCGAGGACGGCAAGGCGACCGATCTCACCTTTACCGTAGGCCGCGCCGATCTGGATGCGGCCGTTAAGGTGCTGACAGACAATCGCAACGATATCGGCTATGAACGACTGACGTCGGACCGTGCCGTCGCCAAGGTCTCGGTGGTCGGCGTCGGCATGCGCAGCCACGCGGGCGTCGCCCAGCGTATGTTCCAGGCGCTCGCCGAGAAGGGGATCAATATCCAGGTTATCTCGACCTCGGAGATCAAGATCAGCGTGCTGGTCGCCGAAGATTATACCGAACTGGCCGTACGAGCGTTGCATACGGCCTATGGGTTGGACGCTGAATGAGCGTCCGCGTACTGAAGAGCTAGAACCGCCGGCGCTTTTCGCGCCGGCAAAGAAAGGACGACATGGCTCGCTCTCCGCGCATGTCGAGCTCGCGCCGCCTGCTCGCCCGGTTGCGCGACATCATGGCGGGCGGCGGCCGGGTTCAGGAGCGGCTGGACAATATTGTCCGTGCCATTGCCAACGATCTCGTGGCCGAAGTCTGCTCGGTCTATATCCTGCGCACGGGTGACGTCCTCGAACTGTTCGCCAACGTCGGTTTGCTCCCTGAAGCCTTGCACCACACGCGCCTTAATATGGGCGAAGGCTTGATCGGCATCATCGCGGCGCGGGCACGCTCGGTCGCTCTGTCGGACGCGCAGAGCCATCCCGCCTTTGCTTACCGCCCGGAAACGGGTGAAGAGATTTATCATTCCCTCGCGGGTGTGCCGATCATCCGGACGGGGCGCGTCATCGGCGTTCTAGCGGTCCAGAACCGGACGCGCCGTCAATATACCGGCGAGGAAATTGAGACGCTCGAGACCATCGCCATGGTCACGGCGGAGATGATCGCGACCAGCGAAGTGGCAGGCGACGATGATCGAGCCGCGCTCGAAAGTGTCGCCCTCCTGCCGGTTACCATCGACGGCGTGCGCCTGAGCGGTGGTCTCGCGATGGGCCGCGCCGTGCGCCACGAACGTCGACTGCGGATCGAGAAATTGGTTGCCGAAAACCCCGACGCCGAAAAACGCCGCCTTGAAAAGGCCTTGGCGGAAATGTACGGCGCCATCGATCAGATGCTCGAGGCCGACGATGTCGCCCAGGGGGGCGAACATCGCGACATTCTCGAAGCCTATCGTATGTTCGCCGAAGATGCGGGATGGCTGTCGCGCATCGATGAGGCGATCGGTTCGGGCCTGACCGCAGAGGCCGCCGTCGAAAAGGTGCGTAACGATACCCGCGCGCGCTTCCGCAGCCAGACCGATCCTTATTTGCGCGAGCGGCTGCACGATTTCGACGATCTCGCGCACCGGCTGCTGCAGCATTTGGTTGGGCACGACGTGAAGCCGAACACCGAATCGCTGCCTGACGATATTATTTTGATCGCGCGCAACATGGGGCCGGCCGAACTGCTGGACTACGATCGCACCAAGCTCAAGGGATTGGTGCTTGAAGAAGGCTCGGCGACGACCCATGTCGCGATTGTCGCCAAGGCCTTCGACATTCCCGTAGTGGGCCGCGTGGCCGATGCCCTGGATGCGACTGAAAATCTCGATCGGATCGTGGTCGACGGCGACAATGCCCAGGTCCATATCCGCCCGACCGAGGAAGTGCTGCAGGTCTATGCTGCGGCCCTGAGCGCCCGTGCGGTGAAGATCGCGGCCTATGCCTCGCTGCGCAACGAACCGGCGCTGAGCCTGGACGGGATCCGCATCTCGCTCAACATTAACGCGGGTTTGCTGGCCGACTTGCAGGATATCGGCGATTCCGGGGCGGACGGCGTCGGCCTCTATCGCACTGAAATTCCGTTCATGGCGCGCTCCGATTTTCCCGACGTCGATCAGCAGGCCGATATTTACGGCCGCGTATTCGATCTGGCCGGCGATCTTCCTGTGGTGTTCCGCACTCTCGATGTCGGCGGCGATAAAAGTCTCCCATATTGGCGCAGCGACGAGGGCGAGAATCCCGCCTTGGGTTGGCGCGCCGTTCGCGTGGCTCTGGATCGCCCATCGTTGATGCGTCACCAGATGCGCGCTTTGATCCGTGCCGCTGCCGGCCGTCCGCTCACTATCATGTTCCCGATGATCACTGAGGTGGCGGAGTTCGAGGCCGCGCGGGCATTGCTCGATCTTGAGCTTGAACTCGCCAAGACGCGCAACCGCAAGCTGCCGGAGGTCTTGCGCGTGGGAACGATGCTCGAGGTTCCGGCCCTTGCCTTCCAGCTCAAGTCGTTGCTGGCGCGCGCCGATTTCATTTCCGTCGGCTCGAACGACCTGTTTCAGTTTCTGTTTGCGAGCGATCGCGGAAGTCCGCGCCTTGCGGACAGGTATGACACCCTGGCTCCCTCGGCGTTGTCCTTCCTCGGTTCATTGGTCGAGCAATGCGACGCGGCGGGTAAGCCGATCAGCCTGTGCGGAGAGATCGCCGGGCGTCCGCTTGAGGCAATGGTCCTGGTGGGCCTCGGTTTTCGCAGCCTATCGATGACGCCTTCCTCGCTCGGACCGGTTAAGGCGATGATCCGTAGCTTGGCGGTTGGTGAGCTTGCGAGTTACATCAAGGCGCTAGGCACTGGCCCCGAACATAGTTTGCGCGAAAACTTGCGCGCCTTCGCGCTGGATCACGGAGTAGCAGTCTGAATCAGTTTTTCACTTTTTAAGTGAAGGACTTGTGAATTGCCCGGTTTATATGTAAATTCAGGGCGTTGGGGAAACAATTGATTCTTGGGGTTAATTAGCCGTCGCGGTGGCCTAGAGCAGTCGCGTGGCGCGCGTGCCGAACCTACGGCATCCATGTCGTGTCACACGCGTGATGAGAGATTGTGATGAATTCGCAAACGCCGTCATCGATCAATAATGACATGGGCCCTGGCGAGGTCGGGGATCTGCTGCGCGCGTCGCGTATTCGTCATGGGCAGGAACTTGCGGACGTGGCGCGCGCGCTGCGCATCCGCATCGTGTATTTGCAGGCGATCGAAGACAGCCGGTACGAAAATCTTCCGGGCGCTGTCTATGCGCTCGGCTTCATTCGCTCTTATGCCGAGCATTTGGGACTCGACGGAGAACAAATCGTCAGCCGATTCAAATCCGATTCTTCGGGACAGGGACGCAAGCCGATCCTAACGTTTCCGACGATCGTTCCCGAGAACGGAATTCCGCGCGGCGCCATCGTTGCGTTTGGCGGTCTTATTTTGCTCCTGGCTTACGGCAGCTGGTATTTTCTGTCGTCGCAAAATCTTTACGTCACAGATTTGATTCCGCCGGTTCCGGAATCGATCGCGCGTGCCTTGGAGGCCGGCCGGGCCGGCGTTGCATCAGTCGGAGAAATGACGCGCGGCGAGTCGTCGTCCGCATCGTCAGCTGCCGCCGCCACGCAGTCGTCCACTCAAAAATCGTCCGAGGTGGCGCCTCTGTCGCCCATGGCCGCGCCTGCGTCAGTGGCCATTTCACCATCGACACCGCTCGTTCCGGCTGCGCCGCGTCCTGCAGCACGGCCCGCTCCCGCGGCGACGGCCGATGCGTCCGAACCCGTATCCGAAGACGACGAGGACGAAGTCGAGAGGACGCCGCCGCCCACTGCGGCCGGTCCGCAGGCGGCATTGAATAGCCCTGCGAGCGTGGCCCCAACAATTCCATCGGGCGCTGCCATGGCACCGGAAGCCCCGCCCGTTTCGCTCGACGATCGCGGCGGCGTAGATGCGCCCGCGGTCGGTTCACAACTTGCTAATCTACCGGGCCTTGCCGTCGATCCGGAACGCGAGATTGTTCTGACGGCGACGATCGATAGCTGGATTCAAATTCGCGACACCGTCGAGAACAAACTCGTTTTGACGCGGCTGCTGCGCAAAGGCGAAAAATACACTGTTCCGTCGCGCGAAGGACTGACCCTGGTTACTGGAAATGCCGGCGGGTTGGAGATCACGGTCGGCGGCGACGCCACGCCGACGCTCGGGCCATTGGGCGTCGTGCGGCGCAATGTGGTGTTGGATCCGCTACGTCTGCGCGCTGGAAACGCGATCATCGAATAGTCTCGCCGGCCAGCCCATTGGGTCTGCCGAATGCCCGCTTTCCCGCGCCCCCGTCTCGGTATATCAAGACGCGGTTCTTTCCCAAAGGTTGGAAATGGCGACGCTCAATCCCGTTCGCGGGACCCAGGATATTCTGCCCGACGAGCACCGGCTCTTTGCCAAGGTGGAAGATACGGCGCGCGCCGTTGCGGCGCGCTATGGCTACGGCGAAATCTCGACGCCGATCTTCGAATTTTCCGAGGTTTTCAAGCGCACGCTCGGTGAAACGTCTGACATCGTCACCAAGGAGATGTATTCCTTCGAAAAAGGCGACGACCGGCTGACATTGCGCCCGGAGGGTACGGCGGGCGTCGCGCGCGCCGTCATGTCCAACGGCTTGCGCCAGCATTTGCCACTCAAATTTTTCTATCGTGGCCCCATGTTCCGGTACGAGCGCCCGCAGAAGGGACGTCGCCGTCAGTTTCACCAGATCGGAGTGGAACTGCTGGGCGTGGCGGAACCTTTGGGTGACGTGGAGGCCATCGCGCTCGGCCATCACATTCTGGGCGATCTCGGCCTCGCCGATAAGGTTACGCTCGAAATCAATAGTCTGGGCGATACAGAAAGCCGGCATGCCTACCGTGAACGGTTGGTGGCCTATCTGTCGCAATTCACGAATCAATTGAGCGAAGACAGCAAAATCAGGCTCGACAAAAATCCGCTGCGCATTCTCGATTCGAAGGACGAGGGTGACCGGCGCATTGTTGCCGAGGCGCCGCTTCTGGGCGACAGCCTCAACGATGCATCGCGCGCCTTTTTCGATGCCGTCCTCGCGGGATTGGCGGCACTTGGCATTCCGGCACAGCTCAATCCGCGACTCGTACGCGGCCTCGATTATTATTCGCATACGGCGTTCGAATTCACGACGACGGCATTGGGCGCGCAAGGAACCGTTCTGGCCGGCGGCCGCTACGACGGATTGTTCGAAATGATGGGTGGGCCGGCCACGCCGGGTATCGGTTGGGCGGCGGGCATCGAACGGCTGACCATGCTGATCGATGCTGCTTCGGCCGAGCCGCGCCCGATTGCCCTCATTCCGATGGGTGCGGCGGCGGAACTCGAAACTTTACGCCTGTCCCACTCCCTGCGGCATGCGGGGTTTAATGTCGATCTCGGCTATGCGGGCAATATGAAAAGCCGCATGAAGCGGGCCGACAAGATCAAGGCACTGGCTGCGGTTATTATCGGCGATAACGAGCTCCAACGGTGCGCGGCGACGGTTCGCGATATGGATTCCGGTGTACAATCGGACGTATCCTTGAATTCGTTGGAACAACATCTCACCCGTTACCGGGAACGAGTTTAATGCCGCAAATGGCGCTCTTCGCGCGACTGTTGGTTGTTGGCGCGGATCACAAATCTTCGACCATGATGGCGCGTGACCGCTTGTTTATGCGGGAATCAATGCTGCCGCCGTTTTACGATCGGCTGCGCAGCGTCGGATTCGCCGAGGCGATGGTTATCTCCACCAGCGATCGCACAGACGTGGTGACGGTGGAAGACGGCGTCGAGGATGCCGCCGGCGAAATTCGCCGATTGCTCGCCGCTCATGCGGGATTGCCGCGCAGTGAGATCGAGTCGCAGACTTACGCCCTCGAAGGACGCGAAGCTGTTAAGCACATTTTCGCAGTGGCAAGCGCGCTCGATTGTCTCGTCGTCGGTGATGAGCGAGTCCAACAGAGTGTGCGTTGGGCTTATGGATTTGCGCAGCGCCGCGGTGCGGTTGGCGCATGGCTTCAGCCGTTGATGGAGCAAGCCTTCGCGCTCGCCGAACGGATTGACCGCGAAACCGAACTCGCGCGACGCCCGTCGTCCATCCCCGCCGCGGCGGTTCACGTCGCGCGTGATTTGCATGGCGATCTCGCACGTTGTCGTGCATTGATGATCGGTACGGGAGAAATGGGTGAATTGCTGGCGTCGTCTTTCGTCGCGGCCGGCCTCGCCCATCTCGTCGTCACCCATCCGATGCCCGCACGCGCCGAAGCTGCGGCGCAAACCCTCAATTGCCATGCCGGCAATTTCTCCGATCTCGCGAAGCTTCTTCACGGCGCCGATATTGTCCTCGCCGCGGTCAATACCCGCCGTTTCGTACTCGACCGCGACATCGTGCTCCGCGCCGTGACCGCGCGGCGGCACAAGCCCATTTTGATCATCGATACGGGTGTTCCGGGCGATGTCGATCCGGCCGTTGCTCAAGTTGAGGATGTCTTTCTTTACGCGCTCGACGATCTCGAACGTGTAACCCGGCTGTCGGCGCGCGGTCATAAAAAGGCCGCAACACGTGCCTGGGACATGATCGCGCAAGCCGTTGGCGAATTCGCCGAACGCGGTACCGGCATGACGCCATCCCAGGATTCCGATGCCGTCGAAACCTTGCGACGGGAATCTTTGCGTCTAGCGGGCGGCGATGCCGATAAGGCGACGCGGCTTTTGGTCGAGCGCCTCTTGCGTCTGAAGCGCGACCATTAGAGCGCTGAGGCCGTAGCATGGATATAAACGACAAGCTCGATCGCGTTGTCCAACGCCATGCCGAATTGCGCGATTCGCTGAATCGCCCCGATTTACCACGCGACGAATTTACCAAGGCTTCGAAGGAATTTTCGAGTCTCACCGAGATTGTCGGCGCGGTCGAAACCTATCGTCACGTGGGCGCCGAACTTGCCGATCTGCAATCGCTTATCGAAGATGCCGATACCGATAGCGAGATGAAAGCGATCGCCGAGGACGAGATCCGCGTCCTCAAGGATAGCCTCGGTAAACTCGAACACGTAATCATGGTGTTGCTGCTGCCGAAGGACGAGGCGGACGCGCGTAGCGCCATCCTTGAAATCCGGGCGGGAACCGGCGGCGAGGAAGCCGCCTTGTTCGGTGCGAATCTCTATCGCATGTATCAGCGGTATGCCGAAGGACGCGGCTGGAAATTCGAGCCGATCAGCGTCAGCGACACCGGCATCGGCGGCATCAAGGAAGCCATCGTCAATGTGAATGGGCGCGACGTTTTCGCGCGTCTCAAATTCGAATCCGGCGTCCATCGTGTGCAGCGTGTTCCCGAAACCGAAAATCAGGGACGTGTGCATACATCGGCAGCGACCATCGCAGTGTTGCCCGAAGCCGAAGAGGTCGATATTCAAATCGACACCAAGGATCTGCGTATCGACGTCTATCGCGCGCAAGGTGCCGGCGGACAGCACGTCAACAAGACCGAAAGTGCCGTCCGCATCACCCATCTTCCCACTAACATCGTCGTCACCTGTCAGGACGATAAATCGCAGCACAAGAACCGCGCAACCGCGATGAAGGTGCTGCGGGCGCGGCTGTACGAGGCGCAGCGCGAGCAGCTCGATTCCGAACGTTCGGCCTCGCGCAAAAGCCAGGTCGGCAGCGGCGACCGGTCCGAACGCATCCGCACCTACAATTTCCCGCAAGGGCGCGTCACGGACCATCGCATCAACTTGACGCTCTACAAGCTTGACCGGGTCATGGATGGCGAACTCGACGAATTGGTCGATGCGCTGATCGCCGACGATCAGGCAACGCGGCTTGCCGAAGCGGTATGACGGGGCTGATCGAGGCCCTGCGCGATAGCGAGCGACGCCTCGCCGATGCAGGAATCGATTCGGCTCGATCCGACAGCCGCATTCTCGTATCCCACGCGACCGGCATCGCGCGCGACCTATTGGTGGTGCCGGCGGCCGCGACGCTTGAACCCGAACAGCTTGCCCGTATCACCGAACTCACAACGCGCCGGGTCGCACACGAACCGGTCGCTCTGATCACCGGGCAGCGCGAATTCTGGAGCCTTGAATTCCAGGTGAGCCGCGCCACCCTGATTCCTCGTCCCGACAGCGAAACCCTGATCGAGGCGGTGCTGGAACGTTGTCCGGATCGTATGGAACGAAATCGTGTGCTTGATCTTGGGACGGGGTCGGGATGTTTGCTGTTGGCGCTGTTGAGCGAATTTCCGAACGCCACCGGGATCGGCATCGATGCGAGCCCCGACGCGCTCGCACTCGCCACTGCCAATGCACAGGCCCTGGGATTTGCGGGCCGAACGGCGTTCGTGGAAGACGATTGGGGGGCATCGCTGAACGAACATTTCGACGTCATCCTCGCCAACCCGCCCTATATCGCCACGGGGGACTGGGCGCGCTTGGACGACGATGTGCGGTTCTTTGAGCCGCAAACCGCCCTGCTGGCCGGCATAGACGGGCTCGACGCCTATCGTGCGCTACTGCCTCATGTCGTGCGATTGTTGGCGCCGGGTGGCCTCTTTGCGGGCGAATTCGGGGCGGGACAAGGGCCGGGCGTCGTGGATGCCGCCCAAACGGTGGGCCTGAATGTGATCGATCTGAAGCGCGATCTTGCCGGAATCGAACGTTGCCTTTTGGCAACAGGTGCGGAAAATGACCGGGGGGCAAAACTAAATGTTTGAAATCTTGCGATTAGATACTAACTTAACGAGCGGGGGTTTAGCGGACGAATTGGTCTGCACCGCTTAGCGGAAAACACTCGATTCCCACGAGAAGACGACATTCCTGGGCTTAGCCCGCTGCCTCGAACGGCATGCAAGGTTTGCGTCAAATAGGGACGAATCTGTTTACAAGAACGAAGCAGGATACCATGAAGCAAGGCTCCAATTCCCGCCGCTCGCGTGGCCGGGGCAATGGGAAACGACCGCAAAAAAATTATAATTTCGATAGTGCCGGGCCCGAGGGTCGAGTCCGTGGCAATGCGCAGCAGGTCTATGAGAAATATCTGGCCATGGCGCGTGACGCGATGACTGCGGGCGATCGTATCGCCACGGAGAACTATTTCCAGCACGCGGAACATTACCTGCGTGTCTTGATGGCGCAGGACAACAGCGACGGCCGGGTCGATGCCTTCCGCCAGCGCCAGCGCTCCGGTCTCTTCGGCGAGGATGAATTCGAAGAGGGCGGCGACGGGGATGGCGACGACGAGCGTTCCTCGGATGTATCCGGCAACCGGGCACCCCCGGGCGAACGCAATTACCAGGGCGAGCGGGCTCAAAACGAAGGCCGCAATCAAAATGAGGGTCGCGGCCAAAACGAAGGCCGAAACCGTAACGAAAATCGCAGCGATAACCGCAACGAAGGCCGTTTTCAAAACGAAGCGCGGCCCCCGCGTGACGATCAACGCGATGGCCAAAGAGAGGGCCAGCGCGACGGTCAGAGGGAAGGCCAACGTGACGGGCAGCGCGAAAGCCGGTCTCAAGGTGAGGGCCGTCCGCCGCGTGAACCCCGTGAGCCGCGTCAGCACAACAACCAGCCGCGCGCGCCTCAGGGCGAGGAAACACGGGCCGACGGTCCGGATGGCGCACGGGAAGGCGGGCGTGAAGCCCCCCGTGAACGTGGCGGCCGCGAGGGATCGGGCAATGGGCGCCGGGTACCGATCGAAAAGTCAACCGATCAGGGAAGCCAGCGTGCAGCCGAACCCAAGGCGTCCGACGACGATCACGACATTCCCGATGACGACGGTTTGCGCCGCATCATCGCGATCTAAGCTTGGCGTGCTCTAAGGCGGAAACGTCGTTTCAGGAGCCGACGGTGAAATGCCTGCGTTGATGCGCTGGACGTTCCAATTCGTCGACAAGTGCCACGGCATAATCTTCGAACGTGACCTTGCAGTCTCGGTGTGCATCGACCAAAAGCCGGTCGCCGCCGAGTCGGTAATTGCCCGTGCGCTCGCCCGCAACGAATTGCATCGGTGGCGATAGAAACGTCCAGTTCAGATCGTGTTCGCTGCGCAGCGCGGTGAGAAACGCGAGGCCCTTGAGCGTCTCCGGCAATGCGCCTTGGGGAAAGCCAGGGGACTTCAGGACCAATTGCCCGGTATCGGTTTCCAAGCTACCGGTGCCGGCGACGACCAGATAGCGCGCGACGCCTGATTTTTTCACCGCGTCGGTCAGGATCGCATGTGCGCTGCTGGTGAAGCGGACCGCACTTGATCGCCACGTCGTGACCTTTCAGCAGCGCCGAGAGTCCGTCTGGGTCGTGGACGTCGAACGCGCGCCGCGTCAAGCGAGGCAACTCGGCGATCTTGTCCGGATTGCGAGCAATCGCCGTGACGCTATGGCCGCGTGCCGCCAACTCGCCCAGGATAGGCGATCCCGCCTGACCGCTCGCCCCGATCAGCGCCACTTTCACGACACGGGCGTCACATCGTCGCCGGTCGCGACTTCGCCCGCCGCGACGACGCGGGCATAGATGCCCATATTCATATGGCCGTAATTTTCCATCAGGAAGGTCGGAATTTTCAAATCGCGTTCCGCTGTCGCCGGATTGACCGTTGTCGCCGCGCAGCGCCGTATCGGATCGATGACCTCCACGGTCGCGGTGCCGATCTTGATTTGGCGGCCGGGCCAGGTGAATTCTTCCCAGTCTGTAAGCTCGTCAATATGGAAATTGGCACGAAAGCGAATGGGATCGACCTCGGCACCCATCCGGCGGCCGAGTTCGCGCACGGACCCAAGATTGAGGATCGAGACGACCTTTTCCGCCCGGTCGGAGAACATGTGGCCGGGGGCCTCCACCAGGCGCGGCCGTTCCTGGAGATCGAGATATTCCTGAAAGAAGTTCTCCAGCCGGACGCGATCGGCAGCCTGGGCGATCGAACCATCCATGACCGTGACGCCGCCTTCAGTGATGGTCAGGTGTCTGCGCACAGGTTCGAACCGGGTCGACAGCTTGGCCAGTTCCTCGTCGCGCATCAGCATCAGGAAATGGGCTTTCGGCAGATGCTGGGGCTCGGCTGGATCGAACGGGGCGGTTGCACGCGCGAAGGCCAGGGCGCGGTCGCCCGGCAGGCTTTGGCGGGGTGCCATCTTGACGCGCGCCATCGGCTCGGCGGAAAGGCCTTTGACCGGATAGCGGAGGATGGCATTGACGGAGGTCATGGCGGACGCCGAATAGGAGTAGGATCATAGGATTCTAGGTAACTTGCGGCCTTTTGGAAACCGACCATATTAGCGACGGGGAATTCCCCAAACTGTCGAGGGTCTTAGGGTTGCTGCCATCGCGGGGCCTTGGGAACCGGTCGCTGGAAAGGACTATAGATCGATGGATTTCGAAAAATATACCGAACGTTCGCGTGGTTTCGTGCAATCGGCCCAGACGCTGGCACAGCGCTCCGGCCATCAGCAACTGACGCCGGAACATATTCTCAAGGTTCTGATTGAGGATTCCGAAGGCTTGGCTGCGGGCCTCGTGCGCAATGCGGGTGGCGACCCGAAACGGGTCGCGGCCGATGTCGAGGCTGCCCTCAAGAAGCTTCCGAAAGTCGAAGGCCAGGGCGCCGGGCAGGTCTATCTCTCCGGTGAAACCGGCAAAGTATTCGAGCAGGCCGAGCAGGCCGCGAAAAAGGCGGGTGACGGGTTCGTGACCGCCGAACGCCTGCTGTTGGCGCTCAGCCTTGTTCCGGGCACCGCCGCCCAAAAGGTGCTGAGCGATGCCGGCGTGACGCCGCAGGGTTTGAATGCGGCGATCGAGGAAATTCGCAAAGGGCGTACGGCGCAATCGCCGACCGCCGAGGATCAATATGACGCGCTCAAGAAATACGCGCGCGATCTGACCGCTGCCGCGCGCGAGGGCAAACTCGATCCCGTCATCGGACGCGAGGAAGAGGTCCGCCGCACCATCCAGGTACTCGCGCGGCGCACCAAGAACAATCCCGTTCTGATCGGCGAGCCCGGCGTCGGCAAGACGGCCATCGTCGAGGGCCTGGCCCAGCGCATCGTCAACGGCGATGTGCCCGAGGCGTTGAAAAACAAGAAACTCATGGCGCTCGATCTGGGCTCCATGCTCGCGGGCGCCAAGTTCCGTGGCGAATTCGAGGAGCGGTTGAAGGCGGTGCTGTCGGAAGTGACCGCGGCGGCCGGCGAAATCGTCCTGTTCATTGACGAGTTGCATACCTTGGTCGGCGCCGGCGCCGCCGAGGGCGCCATGGATGCCTCCAACATGATCAAGCCGGCGCTGGCGCGCGGCGAGCTTCACTGCGTCGGTGCCACCACGCTCAACGAATACCGCAAGCATATCGAGAAGGATGCCGCCTTGGCGCGGCGTTTCCAGCCCGTCTTCGTGAACGAACCGTCGGTCGAGGATACGATCTCGATCTTGCGCGGTATCAAGGAAAAATACGATCTGCATCACGGCGTGCGGATCACGGATTCGGCGCTCGTCGCGGCCGCGACCTTGTCGCACCGCTACATCACTGATCGGTTTCTACCTGACAAGGCGATCGACCTGATCGACGAAGCCGCGTCGCGCCTGCGCATGGAGGTGGATTCGAAGCCGGAAGAGCTCGACGAGCTCGATCGCCGCATCATCCAGCTCAAGATCGAGCGCGAGGCTCTGAAGAAGGAGCATGATGCGGGTTCGAGGGATCGGTTGGAGCGGCTGGAAGATGAATTGAGCGAGCTCGAAGCCGAGAGTGCCGATGTGACTGCGCGGTGGCAATCGGAAAAGGCCGATATCGCCGATACGCAAAAGCTGAAGGAGCAGCTCGACCAGGCACGCGGCGAACTTGAAAAGGCGTTGCGCGAGGGACGTTACGAGAAGGCCGGCGAGTTGCAGTACGGCTCGATTCCCGACCTTGAGCAAAAGCTCGCCAAAGCCGACGGCAAGGAACGCCATTCGATGGTCGAGGAAATGGTGACCGAGGCGCACATTGCATCCATCGTCTCACGCTGGACAGGCATACCCGTCGACAAGATGTTGGAAGGCGAACGCGAGAAGCTGGTGCAGATGGAGCAGCGTCTGGCGATGCGCGTCATCGGCCAGGCCGAGGCGATCACCGCCGTCTCCAACGCGGTGCGGCGCGCGCGCGCCGGTCTGCAGGATTCCGCGCGCCCACTGGGCTCGTTCCTGTTCATCGGACCGACCGGCGTCGGCAAGACCGAATTGACCAAGGCGCTAGCCCACTTCCTGTTCGACGATGAGACGGCGATGCAGCGCATCGATATGTCCGAATATATGGAGAAGCATTCGGTCGCGCGGCTGATCGGCGCTCCGCCCGGGTATGTCGGCTATGACGAAGGCGGCGCGCTCACCGAAGCGGTGCGTCGGCGCCCCTATCAGGTGATCCTGTTCGACGAGGTTGAGAAGGCGCATCCCGACGTCTTCAATATCCTCTTGCAGGTGTTGGATGACGGACGCTTGACGGACGGGCAGGGCCGCACCGTCGATTTTCGCAACACGCTCATCATCTTGACCTCGAATCTGGGCTCCGACATTCTCGCCAACCAGCCGGAGGGCGAGGATTCGGACGACGCCAAGGATCAGGTGATGGATGTCGTCCGCGCGTCCTTCCGTCCGGAATTCCTGAACCGGTTGGACGAGATCATCCTGTTCCACCGCCTGTTCCGCGAACATATGACGGGCATCGTCGAAATCCAGCTTAACCGGCTTGCCAAGCGCCTTGCCGATCGCAAGATCGTGCTCGATATCGACAAAAAGACGAAGGTCTGGCTCGCCGAGGCTGGGTACGATCCGGTTTATGGCGCGCGCCCGCTCAAACGCGTGATCCAGCGGAGCTTGGAAAATCCGCTAGCCTCAATGTTGCTCGAAGACCGCATCAAGGATGGACAGACGGTGACGATCAGTGCCGACAAGGACGGACTTGTGATCGACGGACAGGCCATAGAATCCGAAGAACTGGCCCTGCGTTCAAGAAAAGGTCCGCGTCCTCCGCAATCGCACGTCGTGCACTGACGCTTACCGGTCCGCAATCCGCGCCCGCGCAACCTCATTGTTGCGCGCGATGGCACGCGATAGAAGTCTGTAGACGTGGCTTCGTGTAGCGCGAATAGGGGGGGCGAGCATGGACCGGACCGGCCGGAGCGTGGGATGTTCGGGCTGGATTGCCATCGCCTTTGGTCTGGCCGTATTCGGGACGATTCCGGGGTTCGCGTTCGGAATCGACCGCTTCTATCTTCAGTATCCGGACGCCGATATCACCTTTCCCTATTGGGCTCTGCTGATGAATGCGGGGCTTGTGCAGGGCTGGTACGATCATCCGGCCTACTTCTTCATCGTCATGCTGGCGAAGTGGTTTGCAGCCTTGAAGGCCGTCGGCATCCTCCCGGCCGCCGATTTGTTCGCCCTGCCAGGGCGCGACGCGTTCGAGCCCGCCTATGCGCGCCTGGTTTATGCCGCGCGGGTACTGACGCTGATCGAAACAGCGATTTTGGCGGGCGTTTTCCTTTTCGGGATGCGCGCATTGACCGGCCGGATCTGGTTGGCGACGCTCTCCGCCATGCTTGTATTGGCCGCACCCGGGCTTGCTCTCCACCAATTGATGATCCGCTCCGAATTGCTGTCCGCGACGGCATTGTTGGCGGCTTTCTTCGCCTTGATCTTCGCTGTCCATGAAACACGACCCCTTCGGCGCGGCATCTTCATCGCACTAGCAGGATTCGCGGGCGTAGTTTCCGTTGAAACCAAGGTCATCGCGCTAGTGCCGCTTTGCGGCATATTTCTAATAGCGCCGTTCTTTGCTCGCGTGTCCCGCGCCGATAGTCCACCGCTGCGGCGCGATGCGCGGTGGCTCCTACATCTTGCCGCGCTCGCGATGATCCTACCCTTTGCGAGCGATGTGATCCGGCTCTGGGAAGGGCCGCGTTTGTATCAACTCGGGGTTCTGTTTGCCTTTGCCGTCGGGATGGCCGGGACGGTGCGATGGCCCTTGGGGGGGCTGCGTGGACTGCGCGATTTCGCCGATGCGTTGGCATGGCTGGTGATTGGATTTGGTGCCGCCTATCTGCTCAATGCGCTGTCTTACGATGCCGCCAATATCCGCGCCATGCTCTATATGGTCGATCACGTCATGAAATTCGTGCCGCCGGATTCGGACTTGGCTGGAAGCGGTCTCGTATCCGGCGTGTTGGATATGCTGATCGCTCGAGTGAGAAATTTGATGCACGGGGACTTCGTATTCGGCGTTATTTACCTCTTGGCGATCGGCCTCGCCGGCATATTAATGGTGCTGAGGCAATATCGTGCGGCAATTCAGATGCTGCTTCTCATTGGTCTCGATTTCGGCACGGCAGCGATATTCGGATTGCGCAGCAATCCGCTCTATGGAATCTATTTTTATTGCTGGACTGTTATCGCGCTGGCGCTTGGCATCGACACGCTGATGCGTCGCGTCGATCCGGCTCCCTCTGTCGTCGGTCTAGGATGTCTCATGGCGATTTTGTTCGCGATCGGAATGCAGGTCGGAAACTTGACACCGCAATTTGCGCCGGTCGGTGCCGAGGAGTCGTGTGGTCAAGCCTACGCCTATCTGCACCGAATCCGTGATTATTGGGATCACTATTGTCCTGGTTCGCCGTTCATTCGGCCGCTTCCCTGATTTCCAACCAGGGCCGGCCTGATCTCGTCGATCAGCGGCCCGAGATTTTCCAGCATGGTACGCACACTTCTCCCGAGCTCCCGCTTGCGCTCGTCCGAAATCCATTGTGAAAGTTGTCCGATCTCGTCGATTGTCGCAAAACCCGTGGCCGCGAGACGGCGTGGCAAATCCGCGAGCGTGCGTTGCGCGACGATATCGGCGGTGACTATCACGACGACAAATGCCAGGACGACCGCCGCGGTCTTTATGCAAAAGGACATGACACGATTGTCGTTCGAGACGGATATCGGTGCAGCGGCGCGCTCGAACAAAGCTCGGCGCGCCTGCACGTCCGATCTCACGTGCGCAATGGCCTCGTCGGCATTGCTCCCTTCCCCAACGGCATATAGTTCGTGTATGACGGCGAACGTTCGGCCATCGCGCTGATAGACAGTAACGGGCAAGGAGGCTAAGTCTTCGTCGCTGAGAATTTTTGCCATGGCGGGTCCGGTTCGTTTCATATGCCATTAGAGACTCAGCCCGGCTCGAAGTAAATCCAGCCGAAGGGGGCAAATATGTTATTTTCGGCGGGTGCACCAGTAGGGAGCGACGGTATCCGATGACGAACGCAGTGGTGACCGGAGGAGCCGGTTTCATTGGATCTTCCTTGGTCCGCCGTCTTAAGGAGCGCGGTTGGAATGTCGTCGTCATCGACGCTTTCACCTATGCCGCTTGCGAAGAAAATCTGGCGGGCGTGATTGGCGATGCGTCGTGCAGCCTGGTTGCCGGATCGATCGGCGACCGCGCGCTGGTCGCCGATGTTCTTGCGAGCTGCCGCCCCGATCTGATCTTCAATCTTGCCGCCGAAACCCACGTCGATCGGTCTATCGATGCGCCCGAGGATTTCTTCGCGACCAATGTCGTGCAGACGGTGGCCTTTCTCGATATGTGCCGCATCTATTGGCGCGGATTGGATGCGCAGACGGCGGGCCGTTTCCGCGTTGTCCATGTCTCGACCGACGAAGTTTATGGATCGGTGAGCCAAGGCCAGGCCGACGAGGCTGCCCCGTTGCTGCCCAACTCACCCTATGCCGCCTCCAAGGCGGGCGGCGATATGGCCGTGCGGTCGTTCCAACGTACCTACGGCCTGCCTGCAGTCGTAACGCGAGGCTCCAACACGTTCGGGCCGCGCCAGTTTCCGGAAAAACTGATCCCGCGGATGATTCTGTCCGCACTTGATGGGCGCACTTTGCCGGTCTATGGCGACGGAGCCCATGAACGCGATTGGATGCATGTGGACGATCATGTTGGCGGAATCGTGGCGGCGGCCGAGCGCGGACGTTGCGGCGAAATATATAATCTTGGCGCGGGCAGCGGGCTGACCAATATAGAACTCGTGCGGGCGCTTTGCGCGACGCTCGATCGAGTCCGCCCGCGTGCGGGCGGCGGCTCTTATCGGGACTCGATTGCTTTCACCGCCGATAGGCCCGGCCACGATCGGCGCTACGCCCTCGATTGCCGAAAGGCGGCGTCCGAACTCGATTGGCGGCCTTCGTATATTCTATCCAAGGGACTGGCGGCCACCGTCGATTGGTATTTGGACCATGCGGATTGGTGGCAACCTATTCTAGAAGGCCGCTATTCGCTCGAACGTCTCGGTCTAATCGACGAGGCCGCGAAATGAAAAAAGGAATCATTCTGGCGGGAGGGACGGGGTCGCGTTTGCGCCCATTGACTGCGGGCGTCAGCAAGCAATTGCTGCCGGTTTACGACAAGCCGATGATTTATTATCCGCTATCGGTCCTGATGCTGGCGGGCATTCGCGACATACTTGTGATCTCGACGCCGGAAGAATTGCCGAGATTCGAAACGGTCCTCGGCGACGGCGCTCAGCTCGGACTCAGGCTGAGCTACGAGCCGCAATCCGCGCCACGCGGTATCGCAGAGGCAATTTTGATCGGTGCCGAATTTATCGGCTCCGATTCGTTCGCCCTGGTACTTGGCGATAATATTCTGTTCGGCGACGGCATATCGCGCCGCCTGCAATCGCTGGGTGAAGGTCGGAACGCCACGATTTTTGCCTATCAGGTTCGCGATCCCGAACGTTACGGGATTGTCGAATTCAATAGAGAAGGGCACCCTACGGCGATCGTTGAAAAGCCGGCGAAGCCGCTCTCTAATCATGCGGTCATCGGCCTCTATTTTTATCCGAACGATGCGATCGATCTGGCGCGCCATCTGACGCCGTCGGCGCGCGGCGAATTGGAAATCACCGACCTGAACGCAGCCTATCTCGCGCAAAATCGATTGTCGGTGGAACGGTTGGGACGCGGTTATGCGTGGTTCGATGCGGGCACGGCGGATTCGCTCTTGGATGCTGCGAACCTCGTCGGTGCTATCGAGAAGCGGCAAAATCTGAAGATCGGCTGCATCGAAGAGATCGCTTGGCGCATGAATTGGATTTCCACGGGAAAATTTAGGCGTCTTGGCGAATCTCTGCGTCCGTCCGAATATGGCCGCTATATTCTCGATGTCTGCGATGGCATCCGATGAAAAAGTTCGATGAACCTTTGCCCGGTCTTATTGTGATCGAAGCGCCGGTCTATGCCGATCTTCGCGGACATTTTTTTGAACATTTCGAAAAGCGGAAATTTGCCGGTCTCGGCATCGAGGCCGATTTCGTCCAGGACAACGTCAGCCGTTCTCGGCGAGGAACCATTCGGGGCCTGCATTTCCAAAACCCGCATCCTCAAGGCAAGCTAATCGGTGTCTCTCAGGGCAGTATCTTCGACGTTGCGGTCGATCTGCGCCGCAGCTCTCCGAGCTTCGGTCGATGGGCGGCGGTCGAACTCGCCGAAGGCGATGGCCGTTCATTTTGGATCCCGGCGGGCTTCGCGCACGGATTCCAGGCGTTGTCGGACATCGTCACAGTGCATTACAAGGTCACCGACTATTGGCATGTCGATGCCGAGCGCACGATTCGCTGGGACGATCCTCAAATCGGAGTTGCCTGGCCGATCGCCGATCCGATCATATCGCCCAAGGACGCCGCGGCGCCGTTGTTGGAGAAATTGTCATCGCATCTTCCGGAATAGATTCGCATCCAACGGTGCTCGTTACGGGCAAGGACGGTCAGTTGGGGCGTTTACTGGTCCGGCAATTGTCCAACAGTTGCCGTGTGATCGCGGTCGGGCGAAGCGCACTCGACATTGCCGACCGGCGCGCCGTAGCTGATTTGATCGGGGCAGCCGCGCCCGACGTTATCATCAATGCCGCCGCATATACGGATGTCGACGGAGCGGAGCGCGATTCGCGCGAAGCCTTTGCCGTGAATCGCGATGGCGTCGGCGCGTTGGCCGAGGCCGCCCGCGCCTGCGGCGCTTCGCTTTTGCACGTTTCCACCGATTTCGTTTTCGATGGTCGTGGGGGTGCGCCTTACGACGAGGCTTCCGCGACCAATCCGGTCAATGCCTATGGCGCCAGCAAGCTGGCAGGTGAGCGGGCGCTCGCCGCGTCCGGCGCCAAGCATCTGATTGTGCGAACAAGTTGGCTGTTTTCTGAATGTCCCGGAAATTTTGTCACTCGGGTTTTCGCGCTGCTGCATGAACGCGATGCGCTCTCGATGGTCGAGGACCAGATTGGAACGCCGACCGAGGCGGGCTTCCTCGCGGAGGTTGTCGGACGCCTGCTGCGGGCGCCGGACGTTTTTGGAACGGAGACCCGGCTACTCCATGTCGCGAACGGCGGGCAAGCCAGCCGCTTCGAGGTCGCGGCCGAGATCCTGAAGCGCATCTTGGCAGCCGGCGCAACGCCGCGGGTCCGTCACATCCGGCCCATCGCGACGGCCGAATATCCCCTGCCGGCTGCCCGTCCGTCCGATTCGCGCCTGGCAACAAAGCGATTGCGCGATATTTATGCGATTGAACCGCCGGATTGGCGGACCGCTTTGGATGGCGTGCTTGCACGCGTGCTGCCGTCCGCCGAGCGTGCTCCAGCATGAACCGCAAGGTCCTAATCTTTATCGTAGCCTATAATCACGAGAAGACGATCCAGGACGTCTTGTCGCGGATCCCGCCCGATCTCGGCGCCGACGAAGTCGAAATTCTCGTAATCGACGATTCGTCGTCGGATAAAACCTTCGAACGGACGTCTGACTATCTTGAGCAGCCCGGCCGGCCGAAACTGACAATCCTGTTCAATCCGGTCAATCAGGGCTACGGCGGAAATCAGAAGATCGGCTATCAATATGCCATCCGTAACGGGTTCGACGCGGTCGCTCTGGTGCATGGCGATGGGCAATACGCGCCGGAGGAACTGCCGCGGCTTCTAAAGCCGATTCTGGACGGGCGGGCGGATGCGGTCTTTGGATCGCGCATGCTGACGCGATACGGCGCGTTGCGCGGCGGCATGCCGTTCTACAAATTCGTCGGGAACAAAATTCTTACCTACCTACAGAACCGCCTTTTGGGAACGCGGCTGAGCGAATTTCATTCCGGCTATCGGATTTATTCGGTGGCAGCCTTGAAAGCGATTCCCTTCCGCCTCAATGCCAACGACTTCCACTTCGACACCGAGATCATCATTCAGCTCGTTTTGGCGCGGATGCGTATCGAGGAACTGCCGATCCCGACTTACTACGGAGACGAAATCTGCAATGTCGACGGAATCAAATATGCCAAGAACGTGATGCGTGAGACCATGATCGCCTGGATGCAACGTTACGGTCTGGCCTATCAATTCCGATACGATTTGCGCGCGCGGGCGGCTGAAGCACAGCGCTACGAATCCAAGATCGGTTTTATCAGTTCGCATTCGATGGCGATCGACGCGGTGCCCTCCGGTAGCCGCGTCCTGGATATCGGCGCGTCCGCGGGACATGTTGCATCGGCCCTACAAGCGAAAGGGTGCGCCGTCGTTGGCCTCGATCAGGAAGCCCCGCACGACAGCACCGCATTCGCCGCCTTCCACGTTGTCGATTTGGACGCGGACACATTGCCGAAGGGCCGCGAGACGTTCGACCGGATCTTGATGCTGGATGTAATCGAGCACTTGGCCGATCCGGAAGGTTTCGTGGTCCGGCTCGGCGCGAGCGTCGATCATGCGCCGCACACGCAAATCGTGGTTACAACCGGTAACGTCGCATTTCTCTTGGTGCGCCTGGCTCTACTGTTCGGCAGCTTCAACTACGGGCCACGAGGGATTCTCGATCTGACGCATCGCCGCCTGTTTACGTTTTCGACGCTACGCCGGCTATTCGAAGAACGAGGTTTCGAGGTGCTGTCCGCTGCCGGGATTCCGGCGCCGTTCCCTCTGGCTTTAGGCAATACGACGCTCGCACAGGTTTTGTTGTCTGCCAACCGCGCGGCCATTTGGTTCGCGCGTGGTCTCTTTTCCTATCAGATCATGCTGACCCTACGCGCGCGGCCGTCGTTGGACGGTCTGCTCGGCGATGCGCACCGTTCGGCGGACGAGAAAAGAGGTCGGCTCTCGAAGCAGGAAGGCTAACGCTACCTACGTCTATTCCGGTCCGCGCCGCCCGTCATGCAGCTTCACCGAGCTCGCCTGCGGTCCCATCGGTCCGTCGACAGAGGCGCGCGTGACTTCAACCATGGTTCCCACCTTGAGATCGTCGAAATTGCCGCCGCTCACCGCAGTCCGGGCGAAATAGAGATCCGACGATCCGGCGACCTCGATGAAACCGTAATTCTGATCGGTGAACACGCGCACGACGAGGCCGGTTTCGCCACCGCCGGCGTGATGCTTCACTTCATGTCGCTTGATCGCGGCGGAGGATTTCAATTGGCGCTGCACGGCATCGAAGGCGCGGTTGACCACGGCGTAGTGGTCGTTCTTCATTTCGCGTCGTTCCTGCTCGTTGCGGCCGACGATTGTTTTGCGCCCGGCGATATCCACCTCGACGGAGACGCAGAGCGGCGGCTTGCCGCTTTCGGGCGAGCGATGCGGTACGTCGACGACGACGCGACAACCGATGATGTGGGGGTGCATTCTTTCCAAGCGCGATGCGCGCTGGCGAATGAGCTTGTCGAGAAATTCGGAACTGGCGGTATCTTTGAAGGCTATTTGTAGCGGCTTTTCCATGAAAATGAACTCCCGTATGAGGGCCATTTATTCCGGCCCGCGCTCGATTTCGGAAGTGGGAGCGCGAGGTCGGCCGACGTGCCGGGTGGAGCGCCAAAATCCCGGATGTAATCGTAACACGAATACGGTTCGGTGATCCAATTTCCTTTCGCTTACGTATGTGTATCGAAGCCGCAACTCAATGGATTCCGCCATGATTAAATTTGCCGCCGCTTATGGTTCCGCTGCGCTGACCTTTCTTATTTTAGACATGATCTGGTTGAGCACGATGGGCGCGATACTTTACCGTCCTGTTCTCGGTCCTATTTTGGCGGATCAGGTGCGGTTGGCACCCGCAATCGTCTTCTATTTGGTCTACGTCGCGGGGATCGTCTATTTTGGAATCATTCCAGGACTTACAGCCCAGCAATGGACCGTTGCGTTGCTCAACGGCGCATTGTTTGGATTCTTTGCCTACGCGACCTACGATCTGACCAACCATGCGACGTTGAAAATCTGGGAAACGCACATCACGCTTGCGGATATAGCGTGGGGAGCCTTCGTGACTGGCGCGGCAAGCGTCGCCGGATATTTTGCGGCGAGCTGGATAGCAGATCGGACTTAGGGAGCCATCGAGGCCAAAGGACTGGGAGAGAAACTGGTCTGTGCCGTCAACGCAAATCTTTCCGCGAAGGGCATCAAGGTTGGCACGGGCCGCATCGTGGACGCTACAATCACTGCTGCTCCGTGTTTGACCAAGAACGAAGACGGCAAGCGGGACCCTGAGATGTATCAGAACAAGAAAGGTATTCAGTGGTACTTTGGCATGAAGGCACACGTCGTCGTGGACAATAGGGTCAAGATCGTTCACTCGGTGGCGGCGACAGCGGCTAATGCGCGTGATGGCAAGGTGATCGACGACGTTCTGCACGGCAAAGAGACCCGTGAATGTAGTCACACTGCGTACAAGGGCCAACGCGACGCTATTGTCAGAGCTGCCCCACATGCGCAGGACTTCACCCATCACAGTGGCAACCGCGCATCAGTGCTAACATGAAATAGAAAATCAAGTATGCTATCCATCGCTCTCAAAATGTTGTTCGGCGACAAGGTGAAACTGCTCGGGCTCGTCGCGGGCATCGCATTCTCGACGCTTTTGATGGCGCAACAAGGCGGTTTCTTTATTGGCCTGATCTCGCGGTCGGCCAACTTTGTTCTCGACGCGCGCGACGTCAGTATTTGGGTCATGGACCCGTTGACGGAGACAGCGGAAGGCCCACGCGCCATGCGTGACACGGAACTCAACCGTGTACGTGGTGTGCCGGGAATACTCTGGGCCGTACCGCTGATCCAGGCAACCGCGACGCTACGGACCAACGAAGGACGCTCAACCAACGCCGCGATCCTAGGCTTGGACAATGTGAGCCTAGTCGGCATCAACAGAGCTTTTGTCGCGGGCTCGCCCGAAGATTTGCGCGGACCCGACGCCATCGCTATCGATCAACTCGGGTTTGCGCGCCTGTGGCCCGGTGAGCCGATCCGGCCGGGCAAGGTCATCGAGATTAATGAACGGCGCGCCGTTGTGGTGGCCATTACCGACGCCGCGCCCGGGTTCTCGGCACCGGTTGTCGTCTACACGCGGCTCTCGCAGGCGCTTGACTACACACCGGGCGGACGCAACAGGCTCTCGTTCGTGCTTGCGTCCCATGCACCGGGCACCAACCCTGCGGACGTTGGTAAAGTGGTCACGGCACAGACTGGTCTCAAAGCGCTCACGTCAGGAGACTTCACGCGGGCGACCATCGACTATGTGATCCGCAACACCGGCATCGCGTTCTCCTTCGGCGTGGTAATCGGCCTTGGCGCACTTGTCGGGATCCTCGTGTCTGGGCTCACTTTCACGCTGTTCATCAGCGATAACATCCGTCAGTTCGCGGTCTTGAAGGCCGTCGGCACGTCCAACTGGCGCATCCTCGGTATGGTGGCGAGCCAGGCCGTGGTGGTAGCTTTTATCGGATATGGCTTCGGCCTTGGACTGGCATCGGGGTTCTTTGAAGGCGTCAATCAGCCCTTGTCCGAACTTAAGGGCTTCTGGTTGCCGTGGCAGGTCGCGGCCATGGTCGCCGTCGCCACGCTCGTGATCGTGCTGCTGGCGTCCGTCGTCAGCCTGCGCCGCGTACTCGTGCTCGATCCCGCCGTCGTGTTCAGGGGGTGAGGCGATGAGTGGGGTAATCGTCACCAATCTGGTCAAGAGTTTCGGCGCGGGCGACGCCCGAGTGACCGTGTTGAACGGTACGGATTTCAGCGCAGAGGCGGGCAAGATGACCTTCCTTGTTGGCCCGTCCGGTTGCGGCAAGACCACGCTGATCTCGGTGATCGCCGCCATGCTCTCTGTGGATTCCGGCGCGGTCAACGTGTTCGGCACCAATCCCCTGATACTTAAGCCGCGCGAGGTCGTGCGCTTTCGGGGCGAAACAGTCGGCTTCGTGTTCCAGCAGTTCAATCTCTTGCCGTCGCTGGATGCCGCGGAGAATGCCGCCGTGCCTCTGATCGTACAGGGCATGTCCTCCGCGAAAGCGCGCAGCAAGGCATGCGATCTGCTCGCCTTGCTCGGGCTTGGTGCAAGCCTATCCAAGCTTCCATCGCAACTCTCTGGCGGCCAGCAGCAGCGCGTGGCGATCGCCCGCGCGCTGGTCCACGAACCCAAGCTCATCGTCTGCGATGAGCCGACGTCATCGCTGGATGCCGCGTCCGGTAAAACCGTGATGGAGCTGTTCTCGTCGCTAGCGGTCAGGCCGGATCGGGCGGCCATCGTCGTCACCCATGACGACCGCATCTATCACTTCGCAGACCGCATCGCCTTCATGGAAGACGGCCGCGTCGTTCGAACCGAAGACAAGACACGTCCCCATGTTATTGCTCTGGAGCCCCACCGATGACTAGCAGCTCTCGTCTGTTCATGATCGGCCTGCCGGCACTGGCTGCGTTGACGCTCGGCTGGGCGTTGCTATCGATCGGAAGTTCCAACTCCGCAAAGCCGCCCCAGGCCACAGCCAGCACACCGCCGAGCGCAACTGCGATCGGGGAGGCTAACCGCGCCGTCATTGCAGGACTGGGATTGGTCGAACCTGCGGGAGGCGAGGTCAGCATTGCAACACGTGTGGCAGGCGTCGTCGACGAGGTCAGAGTCAGCCCGGGCGACCGGGTCAAGGTGGGCGATGTGCTGTTCAAGATCGATGCACAGATCGCTGCGGCCACGGTTGAGCAGCGCAAGCGCGATCTGAGCGTTGCCGAGACCCGCGCCCACGAGACCGCAGCCCGCGCAGCCTCGCTCGATGCAGATGTTGTTGCGGCGCGGGACTCCGTGGCGGGCGCCGAAGCCGATCGTGACGAGGCTCGCGATCTCGTGCGGGTCGCCACGGAGCTCGCAGGGACTGCTGCTACCTCCCAACGCGAGCTGAACCGTCGACGAAATCTTCAGCGCGTTGCCGAGGCCAAACTGGCGGAAGCCAAGTCTAAGTTGGTACGGGCCCGGGCCGAGGTTGCCCTGCTCGACCCAGCACAAGGCGGCCAGACATTGAAGATTGATGAGGCCATAGTCACTCAGGCTGCGGCCGCACTCGCTCTGGCCGAGGCAGAATTGACCCGACTGTCCGTGCGCGCGCTAAGCGATGGTATGGTCCTCTCGGTCAACGTCAAGCCGGGGGAGTTCGCTTCGCAGGGTAGCGCAACGGCACCCGTCGTGATCGGCCAACTCGACCCGCTGCATGTGCGCGTCGATATCGACGAGGCGGACCTGCCACGTTTCCGCGATGGTGCAAACGCTGTTGCTTTGCAACGCGGCGCACCAAACTCCAGGATCGCCCTGCGTTTTGTCCGATCGGAGCCCTTCGTCGCGCCCAAGAGCACACTGTCGGGGAACTCAGGTGAGCGGGTCGACACCCGAGTGCTGCAGGTGATCTATGCGGCGGATGGACATTCCATCACCTTGCGGCCCGGTCAAATCGTGGATGTCTTCATCGACGCAGTAGCGGTCATCCCGACCGCCACCAAGGGACCATAAATAGAGCCAT
>CAMDWJ010000017.1 GCA_945877815.1 Caenispirillum bisanense | reverse complement strand
CGCGCAACGGCCGAGGCGGCGCGCCGTGTCGAGGTCGTGAAGCCGCATGTCGAATATTTGCGAGCGATCCGTGACGTTCTGCCGCGCGATGGTTTTTTCGTCGAGGAATTGTGTCAGGCCGGATTCACATCCTATTTCGCGTTTCCGGTGTTCGAGCCGCGCACTTATGTGACGCCCGGTTTCCAAGGCACCCTCGGCTTCGGTTTTTCGACCGCGCTCGGGGTCAAGGCCGCCCATCCCGACCGTGCGGTGGTCTCGATCAACGGCGACGGCGGCTTTATGTTTGGGGTGCAGGATTTGGCGAGCGCGGTGGGGCAGGGTCTCGGCGTTATCGCGGTGGTGTTCAACAATTCAGGGTTCGGCAATGTACGCCGCGACCTGCGCCGCCTTTATAAAGGCAGCGCGCTCGGGGCCGAATTCCGCAATCCGGATTTTCAGAAATTGGCGGATGCCTTTGGCGCCGATTTCTATCGCGTAGCCAGTCCGACAGAACTCAGGCCCGCATTGGCGCGGGCGATCGAGAAGAATGTTCCGACCATCATCGAAATTTTAATCGATCCCGATGAAGAGGTCAGTCCCTGGCCCTTCATCCACACGGGCCAGGACTGAGAATCCGCAAAAGAAAGAAGCCGTCATGCCGGACTTGATCCATTGCCGTCCGGTTTAAAATGTTTCGAATCGGTACAAAGCCTTCCTCTTCTTATATTTTTGCATGATCGAACCGTCTGAGACTCAAACTCCAAAAATAGGTTCGTCATGGCCGTATTTGTTACGGCCATCCACGAATCGGCCATCGGATCATGCAGGGCAAAACTGCGTATCCGCGCTTCTATGGTCTTTTCGCGCTATTGCGCTTTCGTCCGTGGATGCCCGTAACAAGTACGGGCATGACGGCTGAATTTAAACCGGACAGTAGTGTACTTGATCCGGGCATCCATCTTTTAGCTTTCGACCGCTGTGAAGATGGATGGCCGGGTCTGGGCCCGACCATGACGACATTTTTTGGTGAGACTTACTTCCAGCTGAAATCGTAGCCGAGCAGGCCGCCCGCCATGTGGGTGCTGCGGCCGATCTGTACGGTCTTATTTGCGACATACACGGTCGGCGCTGGAATGAGCTGGCGCACGGCGTAGCTGTCGGTCAAACGATCCATGATGCGGCCGACGAGCAGCTTGCGCTTCGCATCGTCCATCTCGGCCGCACTTTGGGTCGCCAGATCACGCAGGTCCGATCCCTCGATATAATCCTTGAGATCGGCGAACAGGAAATAATCGAGCGAGGAGGCGACATCGGCCATGCCGCCGCCGTTCCACACGGTCGCGACGATGCCCATCTTGCTCTTGTCGATTTCCTGGCGGAAGGCGGCGCGGGTCAGCGCCTTGGTGGAGGCGCGCACGCCGATCTTGCGGAGCTGGCCGGCGATCACCTGATTGGTATCCTTGTAGATGCCGTCCACCGAATAGACGTCGATGTCGAAGCCGTTGGGATAGCCCGCTTCGGCCAGCAGCTTCTTCGCACCGTCTGGGTCGTATTTCGGTGGCAGCTTGGTATAGGCGCAGCCGAACTGGTTTTTCCAGCAGACATGTTCGGGGATCTGCACCTTGGTGTCGCCCGCGACGACCTGGATGATCTCGGCCGGATTGACCGCCATCATGAGGGCGCGCCGCACGCGCGGATCTTGCAGCTCCTTGATGCCGCTGCGGCCCGTGGAATCGATCATCATATAGACGTAGCTGAAGTTCTCATGTGCGTAGGTGTAGTGGTTCGGGCTTTGCGCGAGCGCCTGCGCCTCGGCCCATGGCATGGTGGCGAGATCGACGCCGCCCGCCAGCAATTGCGCGACCTGCGTGCCGAAATCTGGGATCAGCATGATCTCGATGCGCTTGATCTTGGCCGGCGTCTTCCACGTGTTGCCATGCTTGAAGGTGTCGTTGCGTTCGAGCACCGCGCCGCGGCTGGTATCGACCGACACCGCGCGATAGGGCCCTGTGCCCGTCGTTTTCGGAACGAAGTCGGCCTTGTTGGCGAGCGGGCCGTGCGCGTGTTTCGGCATGATCGGTGTGAGAACCGCAAGGTTCAGCAGATCGAACGGTGTGGGCTGTTTCGCGGTCAGGCGGACCTTGTAAGGCCCGACCTTCTCGACCTTGTCGATCCACGACCATTGCGGCTTGAAGAAGACCTTGGATTTCGGATCGAGTAGCCATTCGAACGTATAAACCACGTCGTCCGCGCCGAAGGCCTGACCGTCATGCCATTTGACGTCGTCGCGCAGATCCAACTCGATCACGGTGGGCGACACGCGGGTCCATGACTTGGCGAGCAGCGGCTCGAACTTCATAGTGGCGTCGTTGTAGCTGATCAAGGTGTCGAACACGATTTCCTGGGTGAAGGTCGTATGCAAGCCGGGATCGAGATACATATCCAGCGCCTGGGTCGAGCGTTGGAACGCGTAGCGCAACGTGTCTTTGTCTTTTTGTGCTTGCGCGGGCACGGTCCCGAAGGCGAGCGCGCTCGCGGCCACGCCGGCGAGCATTGTCAGCGTAAAGGGTTTCATGTCATCCTTCCCCCGAATTTTTAAGACGTCGATCATTAAGTTTAGCATCGAAAATTAGCCGCTGCGAGCATAGGTAGGACATGGCATCTCTGCCCCGAGTCAGTTTGAAACATGCCGGGATTTTCGTGACCGATTTTCCACTGATGCTCGACTTCTACGTGAAGTTGTTCGGATTTCAGATTTCAGACCAGGTCCAATCGGTCGAGCGCCAAACGGCGTTCCTCACCAACGATCCAGCCGCGCATCATACCTTCGTCATCTCGTCGGGTCGCGCACCCGGCAGCGCCAGCACGATCCAGCAACTCTCCTTCTATGCCGACACGCTGGACGATGTGCGCGGTTATTGGAAAGCGGTGAGCAGCGACCCAAAGATGACGCGCATCTATACGACTACGCACGGCAATGCGTGGAGCCTGTATTTTTGGGATCCGGAAGACAACCGGATCGAAATCTATACCGATACGCCCTGGCATATTCCGCAGCCCGCCGGTCTCGATATCGATTTCACGAAAAGCGACGACGAGATCATCCGTCAGACCGAGGCCTATGTGCGCGCCGATCCGAAATTCGAGCCCTTCGACGATTGGCGCGTGAAGACGGCGGAGAACCTTGGGATCAAAGGTTACAAGCCGGGAAAATAAAACCTCATCCTGAGCTTGTCGAAGGATGGCGGCTTCCCTCATGCTCAGGCATGCTCGCATGCGAAACGCATGACCAGGCTCAGCATGAGGGTCACAGGGAGAAACAAAAACAATGGGCCAATTCGCGCTCAGCCAATCGGTGCCGCGCACCGAAGATCCGCGCCTTTTGCGGGGCGAAGGCAAATATATCGACGATTTCGTCCTGCCCGCGATGGCGCATGCTTTCTTCGTGCGTTCGCCGCACGGTCACGCGACGATCACGTCCATCGATGTGCGCGCGGCCCAGCAAATGCCGGGTGTGCTTGCGATCCTCACAGGCGCGGATTGGGCGGCCGGTGATTTCGGCGATCATCCGCCGGCATTCCCGCGCAAGCGGCGCGACGGCTCGCCAATGTTCCGCCCCGTCCGTCCGGCCCTGGCGTTCGATAAGGTTCGCGTCGCCGGCGAGGCGGTCTGCATTGTCGTCGCTGAAACATTGGACGAAGCGCGTGACGCGGCCGAGCGCGTGCGCATCGATTATGCGCCCCTGCCGGCGTTGACGGATCCGCTCAAAGCGCGTTTGCTCGACACCCCCGTCATTCATGCGGGTTGCCCCGACAACGAAGCCTTTTTGTTTATCGAGGGCGACAAGGCGAAGGTGGAGGCGGCGTTCGCCCGGGCGGTCCATGTCACCAAGCTGAAGGTGAAGGTCAATCGCGTCACCGCGAATACGATGGAGCCGCGCGCCTGCATCGGCGATTACGACCAGGGATCAGGCCGCTATACTCTTTATGCCGCAAGCCAGCGCCCCTACAGCGTGCGCCACGGCATCGCGAAACATATCTTCAAGATTCCCGAAACCAACGTACGTGTTGTCGCGGGCGATGTCGGCGGCAGTTTTGGGATGAAGTCCGGTCAATATCCGGAACACCATGCCTGCCTGTGGGTTTCGTCCAAGGTCGGCCGCCCGGTCAAATGGATTTGTGAGCGTGCCGAAGGGCATCTCTCCGATTATCACGACCGCGACCAGATCAGCGAAGCCGAACTGGCGCTTGATGCGGAGGGAACCTTTCTCGGACTTCGCGTCTCCAACACTTGCAGCGTCGGCGCCTGGCTCGAATCGGGGGGATTGATCACGCCGTCCGCGCATCTCGGCGGCTTCGCCGGGCTTTATCGTACGCCGGCGATCTATGTCGAGGCGTCTGTCGTTTTCACCAATACTGCGCCGACCGGCCCGTTCCGTGGCGCGGGTCGGCCCGAGACGACTTATATCCTCGAACGTCTCATCGATACCGCCGCGCGCGAAATGAAAATCGATCGCGCCGAGATCCGCCGGCGCAATCTCATCGCGCCGGCCGCTATGCCCTTCAAGACCGGGCTCACCTTTACCTACGATTGCGGCGAGTTCGAGAAGAACATGGATATGGCGCTCGAGATGGGCGACGTCGCGGGTTTCGAGAAACGCCGCGCTGAGGCGAAAGCACGTGGAAAATTGCTGGGCATCGGCATCTGCAATTTTGTCGAGCAGACCGCCAATGCCGAGGGCGAGACGGTGCGCCTCAACTTCGATGCGTCCGGCACGCTCACCGTCATCGCGGGCTCGATCAGCCACGGCCAGGGACACGAGACCATGTATAAGGTCGTGCTGTCCGATCGCCTCGGGCTCGACGCCGATCATATCCGCATCCTGTGGGGCGATACCGATATGGCGCCGCATGGCGGCGGCACGTTTGCGTCGCGCACGGCGGTGCTCGGTAGTTCGGCCGCCGCCAATGCCGCCGACAAGGTGATCGCCAGGGGCCGCGTGCTCGCAGCACATCTGTTGGAGGCGGGCACCGGCGATATCGAATTTGCGAACGGCTCGTTCCGCGTCGCCGGCACCGATCGCTCCATCGGCCTGCAGGCCATCGCGCGCGCGGCCTACGAACCGGCCAAGCTGCCCAAAGGGTTCGAGCCGGGTCTATCGGACACCGCGACCTTTTCGCCCAATATCCCGACCTTCCCGAACGGCTGCCATATCTGCGAGGTCGAGATCGATCCGCAGACCGGACGCACCGAAATCCTCAAATATTCGGTGGTCGACGATGTTGGTGTGGTCATCAACAAACTCACGCTCGAAGGCCAGATCCACGGCGGCATCGGCCAGGCGGTGGGTCAGGCCCTGAGCGAGGGCATCGTCTATGACGAGGCCGGTCAGCTCATCACTGGCTCTTTCATGGATTACGGCATGCCGCGCGCCGACGATATGGTGCAATTCGCATGCGCCAACAATCCGGTGCCGACCAAGGTCAATCCGCTGGGCATCAAGGGGGCGGGCGAGGCCGGCAATGTCGGCGGGCTCGGCGCCATTATGAATGCTGTGGTCGATGCATTGTCGCCGCTCGGCATCACCCATATCGATATGCCGGCGACGCCCGAAAAAGTCTGGCGGGCGATTCAAGGCAGCGGCCGAGCTTGAGCGTCACATAATTAATTCCTCATAATTGGAATTAATTTATTGACTTCGGAGCCCTGTCTACCTACCTTGAATCGCGGTCTCTGTTACAGCGTCTCGGATGGCGCTCACGCCGGGGTCGGCGACAAAGAAACGGCGGTTTTCCGGGAAAAATGCTCTCCTGATGTAGAGAATCGCCGGTGAAATGGACGAGTTTCTGTCTAGAAAATGTAGAGTTCGTGTAGAGAAGATGTAGAGGAAATGTAGAGTCCGTGTAGAAGACTCTCGAAATTCGGTAGAGCAAATGTAGAGTCTCTGTCGATACGGAACTGAACAGATTAGTCGTCATTGCCGGGCTTGACCCGGCAATCCATCTTCCCGGACGGTGCAATCAAAGATGGATGCCCGGATCAAGTCCGGGCATGACGAGCCGGGGGACAAAAAGCATGACCCGCTACGCGATCAATCAGTCGGTCACTCAGGTCGAGGCGCCGAGGCTTCTAACCGGGCAGGGCCGTTTCGCCGCCGACGTTGAATTGCCGCGTCAGGCCCATGCGATCGTGTTGCGCTCGCCCCACGCCCATGCCGAAATTAAAAGCATCGATACGCGCGCGGCGGCCGAGATGCCGGGCGTGGTGGCGATCCTGACCGCGAAGGATTACCAAGCCGACAATCTTGGCCAGATCATCGGCCCGTCGCCGTCCAAGCGGCGCAATGGAGCGCCGACCTTCCGCCCGCCGCGTCCCGCGTTGATCGGGGATCGCGTGCGTCATATCGGCCAGGCGGTGGCGCTCGTGATCGCCGACAGCGTGAACGAAGCGAAAGATGCGGCTGAAGCGATCATGGTGGATTACGCGGTCCTTCCCGTCCATCTCGATACGGCGAGCGCTAATGCGCCGGGCACCCAGGCGCTATGGGACGGATGCTCCGATAACGAGCCCATGTATACGGAAGCCGGCAATGCGGCTGCGGTCGAAGAGGCTTTCAAAAAGGCGGCCAAGGTTGTGCGCGCCACCATGCGCGTCAATCGCGTCGCCGCCAGTTCCATGGAGCCGCGTGCGGTCGTAGCACACTACGATCGCGGCCAGAACCACACCACCATCTATGCGTGCCACCAACGCCCCTATGTGTGGCGTTCGCTGCTTGCCGATGAATTGTTTCACATCCCCGAACATCAGATCACCTTGATCGCGGGCGATGTCGGCGGCTCCTACGGCATGAAGGGCGGACTTTACCCCGAGGTCGTGCTGGTCGCTTGGGCCGCGAAGAAACTCGGCCGCTCCGTCAAATGGGTGTGCGAGCGCGGCGAGGCCCTGATGTCGGACGACCAAGCCCGCGACATGGTCGTCGAGGACGAGTTGGCCTTGGATGAAAACGGCAAGTTCCTCGCCATGCGCCGCAATTCCAACAACAATATCGGCGCTTATGTTTCCTGGCTCGGTTTCAATTCGACGCTCGGCATCGCGCGTAATGTCGTCGGCACCTATGCGATGCCTGCCGTCCATGGCCGCGCAGCCTCGGTGCTGACCAATACCTTGCCGGTGTCCAATTATCGCGCCCCTGGCGGTGCGCCCGGCACCTACGCGCTGGAACGCATCATCGATATCGCGGCGTTTGAAATGAAAATCGATCCGGCCGAGTTGCGCCGACGCAATCTGATCCCCGCCCATGCCATGCCGTATCGGGTCGCTTCGGGCGGCGCCTACGATTGCGGCGAATTCGAAGCAGTCCTCGATAAATGTTTGGCGCAGGCCGATTACGCCGGTGCACCCGCGCGCCGTGCGGCGGCTAAGGCGCGCGGCAAGCTCTATGGCGTCGGCGTTTCCTCGTCGGTCGATCCCTCGGCCGGACCGTCACCCGAAACCGCCGAGTTGCGTTTCGATCCCGGCGGCACGGTGACGGTGCTGGTCGGTTCGACCGCGGGCGGCCAAAGCCATGAGACGATCTATACCCAGATCGTCTCCGATCGGTTGGGGATCGAGGCTGAAACCATCAAGGTGATCGAGGGCGATACCGGCAAGCTGTCGTGGGGCACCGGCACGGGGGCCGCGCGCACCGCGACCATCGGCGGCACGTCGGTTTTCAAGGCGGTCGATAAGATCGTCGAGAAGGGCAAGCGGATCGCGGCGCACATGCTGGAGACGGCGACGGCCGATATCGAATTCGCCGACGGCAGCTACCGCGTCGCCGGGACCGACCGCGCCGTCGGCTTCAAGGATGTGGCGAAGACTGCCTTTCAGCCGAACAAATTACCGCCCGAGATTGAGATCGGATTGTTCGAGACCGCGACTTGGTCGCCCGACGTGCAGAACATCCCGAACGCCGCGCATGTCTGCGAGGTCGAGGTGGATCCCGAGACCGGCAAGATCGAAATGAAACGCTACACCGCCGTACACGATGTCGGCGTCGAATTGAATCCCGCTTTGGTGCGCGGCCAGATGCAGGGCGGCATCGCGCAAGCCGCCGGCCAGGCGATGATGGAAAACATCGTCTATGATCCGGCCAGCGGCCAATTACTGAGCGGCTCCTTCATGGATTACGCGATGCCGCGCGCCTCGGATTTCTGCATGTTCGATACCGGCAGCCATCCGGTGCCGACCAAAACCAATCCGATGGGTGTCAAAGGGGCCGGCGAATGCGGCACTGTTGGCGGTCTCGCGGCCGTGATGAACGCCATCAACGACGCACTGGCGCCGCTCGGCATCCGCCACATCGATATGCCATGCACTCCGGAAAAGGTCTGGCGTGCGATCAATGAGGCGCGGACTCCGACCCCGTGACGGACAACGACGAGTTCCGGAAATACGAGATCGGCGGCGCCTATCACTGGAAGTGGTATCTCGCGGACTATCTGGGATACCGGACATTCGTGAGAAACATCATGGCTGAATTGCCGAACGCGGGCCGCGTCCTCGATATCGGCTGTGGCGACGGGCTGATGAGTTTCGCCTCGTTCCGTCGCGGGCTCTCAGTCTTCGGCATCGACAATAATGAACTGGCGATCGGGCTTGCTGAGATCGTGTGCGCCGATGCCGTTGCCGGGAAATTCGAGGCCGCGTTTCAGGCGGTCGGCGACGATGCACTGTCGCCTGACGCGCAGGCGCGGAAGAGCGCGCGAGCCGCCGCCGGCGAACTGGTATTTGCCTGTCGCTCCGCCTTCGATCTGACGGAAGACGGCGCATTCGATTGTGCGATCTGCGTCGAGGTCATCGAACATGTCGCCGAGCCGGCTGTGCTGCTCGCCAAGATCCATCGCGCGGTTCGCAATTTTGCCATCATCACGACGCCTGATGGCACCGGCGAGACGCCGGGCCCCTACGATCACCAAATATGGACGCCGCAGGCCTTTTATGATTTTTTGGGTGGATATCGTTTTGAGAAGCTCGATCTTCGGTCCGGCACCATCGCGGTGAAACTTTTCAGGGATTGAAGGCATTGTCCTGGCTGACGCGCAAACTCGATAGCTTGATCGGCGCCGTCTTCGGCGGCGTCGGCGGCGCGCTTGCTTCGCAGTTCGATGCCTTCGTCCTGCAATATCTGCAACGTCTTGGCGGCCATATGGACGAGGCGCAGCGCAGTTACAAACTGGCGCTGGACCCCGACCACTATCGCGATATGGCGACCGAAGTGCGGGCGATGTTGCTGGCCGAAGCACGCAGCCGAGCGGACGAACTCGATTCCGCGTTCCGCAGCATCGCCGAGAGCGACATCCTGCACCGACCCTTCTCGTTTTTCGCGAACATGGATACGGGCATCGCGGCGCGCACGTTCGAAACCTTTCGTCCGGCGCTGCCGTTCGATCTCACGGGGCTTATCTATGCCGGCACGGGAATCATATTGGGCCTGATCGTCTACGAACTTCTCAAGGCACCATTTGTCCTGCGGCTACGCAGGCGCGATGCCCGCCGTTCGGACATCCGGTATTAGGCAGCCATCGGCACTTCGCCGCGATCGAGCGCGTCGCCGCCATCGGCGATGCCGTTGAGATAGCTTTCCCACACCAGCAGATTGGTGCGGCAGGCCGTAACCAGCTGATCTTCCATGTGCAGCAGCGCTGCTTGATCGGCGGCTTTTTGCCAGCCGAGATTCGAATGCACGATATCGGCTTCTTCATGCAGACCGAAGAATTCGAGTTCTTCGTCGGAAAGGCCGAACACCTGTTTCCAGCGATGGCGCTCGAGACCGAACCAGCCGTGCGCGCGGATGATGCCGGTCCCATAGCCCGGAACATTGGCGCGCTCGGCGCAGGTATTGGCGATCAGCCCTTCGATCCAATGTCGGTTGCTCATCAGCGCTTCCCAGGCGAGCCAGGCGATGCGCGTGGAGACCAGCGGCGTCGCACCTTCCATTTCAATATCGGTGAGTCCGATACGCCGCCCCAACGCCTGCAGGATCGCCCAATGCGGACGTCCGCCGCCGAATTCGTTGTCGGCGATGATTTCCTCGGCGCAGGCGCCGAGAATGCGCAGGCGCGTGTCCCAGTCCGGCGTATTGGTGGCGACGCGCAGTTTCAGAACCGAATTGCGGTAACGCGTATTCTGGCGATGCTGGAGCACGAACATCTTGGCGCGGCTCACCGTCATTGGTTCGTTGAAAAAGCGCACGCGGCTGCTGAAATCGTTGACGACGGCGTCCAGGCGTTCGACGACGTTTTTCGACTCGCTCATGTTCGATTCTCCTAAATCTATCCGGTCGTTTCTCGTGATTCGTCGTCCGCACCCGTGTCTACAAGAACGCGCGGGCTACGATATACAGCGACAGCCCGAGCAGGGTGATGAAGAAGGCACGGCGGAACAAGGCTTCGCTCATGCCCTTACGAAGTTTTTGTCCGATCACCATGCCGATCAGGGCCGGCACGCAGACGGAAGCCGAGACTGCCCCGAGTTGCACAGAAAATAGGCCGTTGCCGGCGAGGAACATCCACAACACGAAGGTGGAAAAGGAAAAGGCGATGCCCATGGCCTGGACGAAATGATCGCGCTTGAATCCGAGCGCTTGCATGTAAAGGACGCCGGGCACCAGGAACGATCCGGTGAAGCCGAATAGGATGCCGGTCGTAAGGCCGACGGGCGCGGAGAGCCAAAGCTCCAGGCGCGGGCTGGGCGGCGGGATTTGGGGGGTGGCGAGGCTGTAGGCCGCATAGAAGAGCAAGATGACGCCGAGTATGCCGGCTAGCACCTTGGCGTCGCCAACCGCCAGGATTTCCACGCCGAGCCAGATGCCAATCACCGAGGCCAGCAACATCGGGGCGAGGCGTCGGGCGATCGGGGCGAAGGCGCCGCCCGTCAGGCCCTGCCAGATATTGGTGACGAGTGCGGGGACGATCAGCAAGGCAATCGCGGCCTTGATGTCGATGGCGAGGGCGAGCAGGGCAAGTGCGACGGTGGGCAGGCCGGCCCCGGCGATGCCCTTGATCAGCCCGGCCAGCAAGAAAACGGCCATCGCCAGGGCCAGGGTGGCCGACGTCCAGCCGTCCGGAACCAGATGTGGTGGGAGCACTGAATCTAACATCTCGGGCGCTTGTATCACCTCAACCGGGAGCCGGGGAGGGCTTTAACTGAGGGGGCTGGTATGCGAATGTTCATCATACCGTTACGTGGTTTATCGAATTCCCCGATTCCAAGAGGAGGCACCCGATGGCTCGACCGAAGATCAAACATCTTGCTGTCATGTCGCGCGATACCGAAAAGCTCGCGCAGTTCTATAAGGACACCTTCGAGATGGAGGAGGTGAATCGCTCCAAGGGTCAGCATGGCATTCCCGCCATCTACCTGACTGACGGCTATCTCAATCTTGCGGTTCTGCCGTGCGCGCTGCAGGGCGAAGCCCCTCCGGGCCTCAATCACTTCGGCTGGCAGGTCGACAGCATGCCGGAGATCAGCATGACGCTCGTGAACAACGGGGTCGAGGATCCGAAAATGCGGCCGTCGAATCGCCCCTATGCCGAATTCCGCGGCTGCGATCCGGACGGCAATATGTTCGATCTATCGGTTCATGGCTTCGACAAGGCCGAGACCCGCGCCGACCGCGAGGCCAAGGCGCCCGTAAAGAAAGAACCTGTTCCGGCTGAATAGTTGCGGGTTTGGATGTTCTGAAAGGGCCGGCCCTGTGCCGGCCCTTTTGCTTTAGGTATTGATACTTAGGCTCTTCGTTCGGTTGGCTTGACGCGGATCAAGCGATCGACGGGTGCTGTCCGCTAGCCTGCACTCCTCAGGGTTGGGGAGGTGAGAGCGTGAGCGGATTGATTTTGGCGTCGGCAGGTGCCACCGCAGTACTGGGTCTTATAGCGGCGTCGCGCGCCGTAGATCCAGGTTTCGAAATGCATGGCTGGATGCTGTTCGCAGCGGCCGTCGTCGCCGTTTTCGCGATAATCCGTTTCCGCGACTCCGTCATTGTCGATGCGCGTGCGCCCGAAGTCGGCGGTGTGCCCAACTACAACAATGCGATCATCCGGGTCGGTGTCATCGCCTCCACATTCTGGGGCGTTGTCGGTTTTCTGGTCGGATTGACGATCGCTCTGCAGCTTGCCTACCCGGCGCTGAATTTCGATCTGCCCTGGACCAATTTCGGCCGTCTGCGTCCGCTTCATACTTCCGCCGTGATCTTCGCCTTCGGTGGCACCGTCTTGATCACGACGTCCTTCCATGTCGTGCAGCGTACCTGCCGCGCGCGGCTTGCCGGCCTCTGGGCGCCTTGGTTTGTGCTCTGGGGCTATCAGCTGTTCATCGTGCTTGCCGCGACCGGTTATGTCTTTGGCGTTACCCAGTCCAAGGAATATGCCGAACCCGAATGGTATATCGATCTATGGCTGACAATTGTCTGGGTCACCTATCTGCTCGTCTTCCTGTTTACGCTCGCCAAACGACGCGAGCCGCATATTTACGTCGCCAACTGGTTCTTTCTCGCTTTCATCGCCACGGTCGCGATGTTGCACCTCGTCAACAACCTGTCGGTGCCCGCCAATATTTATGGCTCCAAGAGCTATTCGCTGTTCGCCGGCGTGCAGGACGCGCTGACCGAATGGTGGTATGCGCACAATGCGGTCGGCTTCTTCCTGACCGCGGGCTTCCTCGGCATCATGTATTATTTCGTGCCAAAGCAGGCCGACCGGCCGATCTATTCCTACCGGCTGTCGATCATCCATTTCTGGTCCTTGATCTTCATCTATATCTGGGCCGGTCCGCATCATCTGCACTACACAGCGCTACCCGATTGGGCGCAGACGCTCGGTATGACCTTTTCGATCATGCTGTGGATGCCGTCCTGGGGCGGCATGATCAACGGCCTGATGACGCTGCGCGGCGCCTGGGACAAGCTGCGTACCGATCCGATCCTGCGCATGCTGGTGATTTCGGTCGCCTTCTACGGCATGAGCACGTTCGAAGGGCCGCTCATGTCGATCAAGGCAGTCAATGCGCTCAGCCACTATACCGACTGGACGATCGGTCACGTCCATTCCGGAGCACTCGGTTGGGTAGGCTTCGTGTCTTTCGGCGCTCTCTATTTCCTGGCGCCGGTGGCTTGGGGCCGCAAGCAGCTCTATTCGCTGCGCCTCGTCTCGCTCCACTTTTGGGTCGCGACGCTTGGGATCGTTCTCTACATCTCGGCCATGTGGGTCAGCGGCATTCTGCAAGGTTTAATGTGGCGCGCCTACGACAAGCTCGGCTTCCTTGAATATTCCTTCGCCGAGACGGTGGCCGCCATGCATCCCTTCTACATCATCCGCGCCGGTGGCGGCGCGCTTTACGTCTTCGGGGCACTGATCATGGCCTACAACATCTGGATGACGGCGCTCGGCCGCGTGCGCAATGAAAAACCCATGGGTATCGAAGCCGCGCCTGCGCTTCGCGCCGCCATCTAAGGGGGATAAGCATCATGTTCGATCATGGTTGGTTCGAGCGCAATTCGATGCTGCTGCTCGTTGGTATTCTGGTCGTCGTGTCGATCGGCGGCATCATCGAGATCGCGCCGCTGTTCCGCCTCGAAAGCACGATCGAGAAGGTCGAGGGCATGCGGCCCTATACGCCGCTCGAACTCGCCGGCCGCAACATCTATATCCGCGAAGGTTGTTATAATTGCCATAGCCAGATGGTTCGCCCGTTTCGCGACGAGCTAGAACGCTATGGCCATTACAGCCTCGCGGCCGAGAGCATGTACGACCACCCCTTCCAATGGGGTTCGAAACGTACGGGGCCGGATCTCGCCCGGGTCGGCGGAAAATACTCCGACGAATGACATCGCGCGCATCTGGAGGCGCCGCGCAGCCTGGTTCCGGAATCGGTCATGCCCGGCTATCCGTTCCTGGCCAAGCAACCCATCGATTTCAAGCGGATCGGCGAGCATCTCGGTGCCAATCGCATGGTCGGCGTTCCGTATAGCGACGAGATGATCGCCAATGCAACGGCAGATGCGCTGGCGCAGGCCAATCCGGACAGCGACGGGATCGAGGCGCTGGCCAAAAGATACGGCAAGGTTCAGGTGCGCGACTTCGACGGCAATCCGAACGCGGTGAGCGAGTTGGATGCATTGATCGCCTATCTCCAGATGCTCGGCACCTTGGTCGATTTTTCGGTCTTCAAGGCAGCAGAGAATTTCCGATGAGGATCGCGGCATGACCTACGAAAATATTTCTCATTTCGCCCAGACCTGGGGCTTAATCTACTTCATGGCCATCTTCGCCTGCGTCTTGATCTATGCGCTGCGGCCGAAATCGCGCGCGAAGTTCGACGATGCTGCGCGAATCCCGTTCAGGGAGGATTGATATGAGCCAGCAGTCCAGCCAACGCGGTTTCGACGACGTCACCAAGACCGAAACGACCGGGCATGAATGGGACGGTATCCGCGAACTCGATACCCCGCTGCCGCGCTGGTGGCTGTGGATATTCTATGCCTGCATCGTATGGTCGATCGGCTATTGGATCGCGATGCCGGCCTGGCCGACGCTCAATGGCTACACCAAGGGGATATTGGGCTATTCGAGCCGCGCGTCGGTTGCCGAGGATGTGAACGAAGCCCGCGCGGCCCAGTCGGGTTTACGAGAGAAATTCCTGGCTGCGTCGTCGCTCAGCGAAATTCGCAACGATGCTAATTTGCTCGAATTCGCCTTGGCCGGCGGACGTTCTGCCTATTCCGTGAACTGCGCGACCTGTCATGGATCGGGTGCGGCGGGTGCTGTCGGCTATCCCAATCTCAACGACGACGAATGGTTATGGGGTGGGACGCTGGAACAGATCGCCTTCACGATCCGTCACGGCGCCCGTAACGATCTCGACGAGCAAGCGCACAATTCTCAGATGCCGGCATTCCTCAAGGACGGCTTGCTGACTCGCGTTCAAGTGAACAATGTCGCCGACTACGTATTGGCCTTGTCACGCCGCGATGGCTCGGCCGGGTCTCTTCCGGGTGCCGTCGTGTTCCGCGAGAATTGCGTCGTCTGCCATGGCGATAACGGCCAAGGTCTGATCGAGCAGGGTTCGCCTGCGCTCAACAACGATATATGGCTTTATGGCGGCGATCGCGATGCGATCTTGCGGACCATCTCAGAAAGCCGCCGCGGCGTGATGCCGGCCTGGGGTCGCATCCTCGATGAGGTTACCGTCAAGCAGCTTGCCGTCTATATTCACAGTCTGGGCGGAGGCAAATGAGTCATGGTCGTCCCGCTGGATCCTGAGGTCCATCCGACCGAGATCGAGCGGATCGACGTCGCGCCGACCAATAAGCGTGAAAACCGGTCGCTTTATCAGGCGCGGGTCAAGATTCAACCGCGTCTGGTGCATGGGACCTACCGCCGCCTGAAATGGTGGATCATGGCGGCGACCTTACTGGTTTATTACGTCACACCCTGGTTGCGCTGGGATCGTGGTCCCGGTGTGCCCGACCAAGCTGTGCTGATCGATTTTCCGGGTCGCCGCTTTTATTTCTTTTTCATCGAGATCTGGCCGCAGGAATTCTTTTTCGTCGCAGGCCTTCTGATCATGGCCGGTATCGGACTGTTTTTAACCACAAGCGTCGCAGGACGTCTGTGGTGTGGATATTTTTGTCCGCAGACGGTTTGGACCGATCTGTTCATTTTCGTGGAACGTCAGATCGAAGGTGATCGCAACGCGCGCATCCGCCTCGACAAGGCTCCGATGAGTTTCGACAAGCTCTGGCGGCGCACTGCGAAGCATACGGTTTGGCTCGTCATTGCGATGCTGACCGGCGGCGCCTGGATTTTCTATTTCGCCGATGCACCGACGCTCGCGCAAGGTTTCGTAACGTTGGAGGCGCCGGGAATCGCCTATATGACCGTCGCGGCTTTGACGTTCACGACCTATGTTCTGGGCGGTCACATGCGCGAGCAGGTCTGCACCTATATGTGCCCCTGGCCGCGCATTATGGGGGCAATGATGGACGAGGAGTCGCTCGTCGTCGCCTATCGCCCCAATCGCGGCGAGCCGCGCGGGTCGGTCAAATCGATTGCGGCCGATGCCAAGCTGGGCGATTGCGTCGATTGCAATGCTTGCGTCGCCGCCTGCCCGATGGGCATCGATATCCGAGACGGGCAGCAGTTGGAGTGCATCACTTGCGCCCTGTGCATCGACGCCTGCGACGAGGTGATGGACAAGCTTGGCCGCCCGCTTCGCCTTATCGGCTATGCCTCGCTCGCGGGCGAACACCGTGCCGCGATCGGAAAGGGTGGCGATGTGCGGCCCATTCGACCGCGCACACTGGCCTACTTCGCGGCATGGAGTCTCGCGGGTCTGATCATGCTTTATGCGCTCGTGACGCGGCCGGAAATTGAAGTAAACGTGTTGCACGATCGCAATCCATTGTTTGTGAAGCTGTCCGATGGGGCGATCCGGAATGCCTATTCAGTCAAAATCCTGAACAAAAGTTATGCCACGCGTTCGTTTAACATCGCCGCCGATGGAATTCCGGGCGCCGTGGTCTCAGTCGTCGGCGTTTCCGGCGTTGCCGGGGTCGTACCCGTTCTCACGGTCGATCCCGATTCGCTGCGCAGTTTCCGTGTCCATGTGACCGCACCCGCGAAGAGTTTCGAGGGGGTCTCCACCGACATCGCTTTTTCACTTCACGATATCAACGGCGGGGATGCGGTGCATGCCGAGACCATATTTAGGGGTGCCGAGAAATGACCGCCATGACTTCGCCCCGTCCCCTGACCGGGCGCATGGTTCTCATCGCCCTTCTCGTATTTTGGGCAGTGGTCGGTGCGGTGAACGCCATCTTTATCTTCTTCGCGCTCGAGACATGGCCGGGACTAAGTCAGCAAGACGCCTATAAGGCCGGCGTTGGCTACAACCGGGTCTTGGACGAGGCGCGCGTCCAGGCGGCCATGGGGTGGCGCAGCGGAGTCGATCTTGGTCTCGACGGCAAGCTGACCGTGCGTATCGCGGATATGAGCGGGACGCCACTATCGGGACTTTCCGTCACCGTAAATCTAAAGCGGCCGGCAAGTGCCGGCGAAGACGTGTCGGTGGAATTGACGCGTGAGGCCGATGGCGCCTATCGGGCGCGCGTGGCTCCGCCGCTCGCGGGCGCGTGGTCGGTCGAAATAGCGGCGGTCCATGCCGATAGCCGCCGCTATCGCATGACCCACGAAATCCGGGTGAAACCATGAACATGATTTCGTCGAGTGCTCCGCTCGCGACCCATTCGGCCGGTGCCGACGCGGAGCATTTGGAACTCTTGGTGCAAAATGTGCACTGCGCCGGCTGCATGTCGAAGATTGAGCGGGCAGTGAGCGGACTGCCCGGCGTGGTCGGCGTTCGGCTCAACATGAGTACCCATCGTCTCTCGGTCGATTTCGCTCCGGAAACTCTGGAACCGGAAACCATCCTGCAAACGGTGACCGCGCTTGGCTATCCAACAATGCCTTATCGCGCGGCACTTGCCGTCGATGCGGGTGCGGCCGAGGAACGGGCATTGCTACTGGCCCTGGCCGTCGCGGGGTTCGCCGCCGGCAACGTCATGCTGCTATCGGTTTCGGTTTGGGCGGGTGCCCTCGACGATATGGGCGCTGCGACACGCGGTTTGTTCCATTGGCTTTCGGCGCTGATCGCGCTGCCCGCTGTCGCGTTCGCGGGCCGGCCGTTCTTTAGATCGGCCTGGTCGGTGTTGCGGTCCGGCTCGATGAATATGGATGTTCCGATCTCGCTGGCCGTCATTCTCGCGAGCGGAGTCAGTCTTGCCGAAACCATCAGCGGTGGACCGCACGCTTATTTTGACGCTGCCGTCACCTTACTGTTCTTTTTGCTGATCGGACGATATCTCGATCACAGCGCGCGCGCGCGTGCCCGGTCTGCGGCGGCAAGCCTTCTATCGATGTCCGGCGAAACGGCTCGGCTGATCGACCCCGATGGGCACGAACGAGTTGTGCCGCTCGGCGATGTCGCGCCCGAAATGATGGTCGCCTTATCGCCCGGCGAAAAAATTCCAGTCGACGGTATTGTAGCCACCGGCGTATCCGATATTGATTCGAGCTTATTGACGGGCGAGGCCGTCCCCGAGACGATTCGTCCCGGCGGCGCGGTTTATGCCGGGACCCTCAATCTCACGGGACCATTGTCGATCCGGGTCAAAGCAGCGGTGGGCGACACGCTGCTCGCCGACATCGTCCGCCTGATGGAGACGGCCGAGCGCGGACGATCCGCATACGTCGTGTTGGTCGATCGTATCGCCCGCTTTTATTCCCCGGCGGTGCACGCCTTGGCCTTTGGCACGTTCGTTTTGTGGTGGATGTTGGGGGCGGGCGTCCATGACGGTCTTCTCAACGCCGTAGCTGTTCTGATCATCACCTGCCCGTGCGCCTTGGGGCTCGCAGTCCCGGTAGTACGCGTCGTTGCGCATGGACTTTTGTTCACGCGTGGTGTTTTGGTGAAGACCCCGGATGCTTTGGAACGGCTGGCCCAGGTCGATACCGTGATCTTCGACAAGACGGGAACGCTGACGCGCGGCGAGTTGGAACTGGTCGAACGTCCCGGCGACGGAATTCTGGCCGAGGCGGCGGCGCTTGCCGGTGCCAGCCGCCATCCGCTGTCGCGTGCCGTAGCCGATGCCGGTGCGCATTTGCCGAAACCGTGCGCCGTGAATGTGGTCGAGGTCGCAGGTTCCGGCGTCGAGGGAACGATTGGGGGTGAAGTTGTGCGGCTTGGGCGTCGCGCCTGGGCGGCTCCCGGTGCACTGGAAACGCCGTTCGATGGCCCGGAACTTTGGTACAGTGCGTCCGGCGGAACCTATCATCGTTTCCGGTTCCGTGACTCTCTCAAGGAGGACGCCGTGGAAACCGTCGCGGCACTTCAGGCGCTTGGGATACATGTCGCGATTCTGTCCGGCGATCACACGGCTTCCGTCGCGGCTGTCGCGAACAAGCTCGGCATCGCAGACTGGCAGGCCGGGTGCCGTCCAAATGAAAAGGTCGATGCGGTCCATGAATTCGCTCTCGCCGGGCATCGGGTGCTGATGGTCGGCGACGGCTTGAATGATGCACCTGCCTTGGCGGCGGGATTCGTTTCGGCATCGCCGGCCTCCGGCGCCGATATAAGCCGCACGGCGGCGGACATCGTGTTTCAGGGCAAGTTCCTGGCTCCCGTCGTTTGGATGGTGCGGGTTGGTCAGGGTGCCCAGGCACGCGTGCGCGAGAATATCGCGCTTTCGATAGCCTATAACGCGTTTGCGGTGCCGATCGCCGTAGCAGGTTTAGTGACGCCGCTGGTCGCGGCAATTGCGATGTCGACCTCGTCGATTCTGGTCACGTTGAACGCAGTCCGATTGCGGCGGATCAAACTGTAGGAGGCGACGGTGGATGTTCTCGTCTATCTGATGCCGGCCGCCCTTTTTCTTGGAATCCTCGGGCTTGTGGCGTTCATCTGGGCGCTTCGAAGCGGACAATTCGAGGATATCGAGGGAGCCGCGCACCGGATCTTGATCGAAGACGACCCGAAAAATGACCGTTCGCCGGGTGCCTGAACTTATTCCTCTGCGGCCTGCGCCGGTGCCTGTACGCCGATAACATCCTTCATCCAGCGCGAGAACATCGGCACTGCGCGTTCGCGCGCTTTTTCGGTGGTGCCCTGTCCCATCATGAAGGAACGCAGCATCTGCTGGGAGAACAATTCGCCATGCGTATGATAGGCCCAGAGTGCCAGCAGTTCGCCGCAATGAGGCGGTAGGCGTTCGACGGTGCGATAGAGCCAATCGCGGGTAGCACCTTCGCGGGCCTTCAAATCCTCGTCTTGCAGATTTTCCTGGGCGAGCAATTGCCCAAGCGCCTTCTTATTGGCTTCGATGTCGCCCATCTTGTAATCGATCAGCGCGCGGAAGAAGCGGATATCCTCAACGCGGGGCGGATCGAATCCGTTGTCTTGCGCGCCCTTCTGCAAGGCCTTGAGGAATTTCTCGGCCATGGCGAAGCGATCGCCCGTGGCCGTCTTTTTGGGCGCCGGCGCCGCCGCCTTTTTTGCGAACATGCCGGCAATGCCGCCCTTCGCATCCTTCTTCTTCTTCGGTTCAGGCGGCGGGGTGAGGGTTAGGCGGAAATCGTCCATCAATCCGGTCCACAGCATGTGCGTCGGGTTTTCGCTCGGATCCTTCAGAAATTCTTCGAAGAAGAAATTGCGCGTGAGATCGGTGACCACGACGCTGTCGGCCATATTGCGGATGCGCCGGCCCTTGAGGATTTCCGGCAAGACCTGTGTCCGCACGGTGCCGAGGAAGACGGCCTCGAAATTTTTATTGAGAACATAGGCGAAGGGCGGCGGATCGGAATCGATTTGAAAAGCGCGCAGGCGCAGGCCGATGAATTCGCAAAAATAGTCCGCGAAGGCCGGCTCAAATGAATCATAGGTCTTTGCATTGGGATCGATGGCGGGCGGCTTGGGTGCGTTTGCTGCGGCTTTTGCAGCGGCTATCGAAAGTTCGTTATGGAGTTCGCTGGCCCGCGCCTTGATATGGGTGCGGAAGCTGGGATCGCCCATTTTGCCGCAGGCTTCGAGAAATTCGAGTGTGAATTTCGTGATCTTGAGGAGGTCGGGTGACAGCGCCGTGGTTGCGGCCTGCAGATTTCCGGTGACCCCATCCACTGCCTTGTCGATGGCGCCGGTCAGCGTTCCCCTGTCAGCGCCCTTTGGCACCGAGGCAACAATCGCGGCTATGTCTTGCAGGCTGATCGGGTCGGGCATGTCGATGGCGTTATCCTGGGCCGCTGCGACATATCTTTACTTTTGGACGGCCGACAATATTGAAGCCGATTCGGCCCCTTCACAATAGATGGGGCCAGCCGAAATCATGGCGAAACCGGCTAGAGAGTCTCGGCGGTCCCAAGCACGGCGGTGACCTGGGTCGACAAGGTGCCGCCATTGCCGTGCACCACGGCGGTCGCAGCGCCGGCCACCTGACGCTCGCCCGCCAGTCCCCGCAATTGGATCGCGGCTTCGGCGATCAGGAAGATGCCGTACATGCCGGGATGAAGACAGGAAAGTCCGCCGCCGTTGGTATTGACCGCGAGCCGCCCGCCCGGCGCGATAGTGCCGCCCGATACAAACGCCCCGCCCTCGCCCTTCTTGCAAAACCCCAGATCTTCGAGGAACAGGATCGTATTGATGGTGAAGGCGTCATAGAGCATGGCCAGGCTCATATCGGTGGGCTTCAGTCCGGCCATAGCAAACGCGCGGGGCCCCGATCGGGCTGCCGCCGTCACGGTCAAGTCGCGCATCTGCGCGATCTGCATGTGCGAATGTTCGGCCGCCGCGCCCAGTATATAGACCGGTTTGTTTGGGTAATCCTTGGCGCGTTCGGCGCGGGTCATTATGATCGCGCCGGCGCCGTCGGTGATCAGGCAGCAATCGAGCAGGGTCAGGGGATCTGCGATCATGCGCGATTTGAGCGCATCTTCGATTGTAAGAGGGTCACGCATCATCGCCTTGGGGTTGAGACGCGCCCAGGCGCGCGCCGCGACCGCGACCTCGGCCAGGTGCTCGCGTTTGGTCCCATATTGATACATGTGACGAGCGGCGGCCATGGCATAGCCATCGACCAGACGCGGGCCAAAGGGCGACTCGTAGGGCACCAGGTCGCCGCCCGGGCGTCGCTTGCTCGAGCGCGCATTGCTGCCGTAGGTGATAAGCGCCACCTCGCACAATCCGGCATCGAGGGCGAGCGCCGCCCACGACAGGAAATTCACGAAGGACGAGCCGCCCAACATGGTGCCTTCCAGCACCTTGGGTTGCAGGCCGAGATATTCGCTGACCATCGAGACCGGCAAGCCCGAAGGTGTGATCGCGGCGAAGACACCGTCGATATCCTTGGATTTGATGCCGGCATCGGCGCAGGCGCGCTCGACCGCCTGGGCCATCAGCTCGAAATGGGACCAGCCCGGAACCTCGCCGTGTTCGGAAATGCCGACGCCGACGATCGCGGCCTTTCCGCGGATGCCCTGGGTACTCATTGTTTCGCCTCGGCGCGGAACACGATGAATTTCGGCTCCTCGCCGCTGCCCACGATCTCGGCGGTCACGGCCATGTCGATCTTGACCTCGTCGGCTGCGATGCCTTCGACACGGCTCATCAGGCGAGGACCTTCGGCCAACTCAACGACGCAGAGATTCTTGTTGCCGCCGGCCTCGGGGCGTTGGCGAACCATGGTCGTCGTGTAGACCGTGCCTTTGCCCGATGCCTGAACCCATTCGAGTTTGGCCGAGCCGCATTCCGGGCACAGATGGCGCGGATAGAAGACGTAGGCGTTGCACCCGGCGCAGTGCTGGATCTTGAACATGCCGGCGGCGAGGGCCTGCTGATAGATCATATCTGGCCCGGGATTGGCGATGGGTGCAGGGGTGGGCTTATCCGACATCGGGAACCGCGATACCTTTGAGCGCGCAGGCCGCCGTCACCGTATTGGCGAGCAGGCAGGCAATGGTCATCGGGCCAACGCCGCCCGGCACCGGGGTGATCGCGCCTGCGACCTTCGCGCATTCGGCGTAATCGACGTCGCCGACGAGCCGATCCTTGCCGCCCACTTCCGCCGGAGGAATACGGTTGATTCCGACATCGATGACCACTGCACCCGGTTTGATCCAATCGCCCTTCACCATCTGGGCGCGGCCTACGGCAGCGACCAGGATATCGGCGCGGCGGCATTCCTCGGCCAAATCCTTAGTGCGCGAATGGGCGATCGTCACCGTGCAGCTTTCGCGCAGCAGCAATTGCGCCATCGGCTTGCCGACGATATTGGAGCGGCCGAGCACGACGGCGCGCAGTCCCGACAGATCCTTGCCGAGCGTATCCTTGATCAGCAAAAGACAACCGAGCGGCGTACACGGCACAAGGCCGGGCATGCCGGTCGCAAGGCGGCCGGCATTGATGACGTGGAAGCCGTCGACATCCTTGTTGGGGTCGATCTTTGCGAGTACGGCCTGCTCGTCGATCTGTTTCGGCAGAGGCAACTGCACGAGTATCCCGTGCACTGCGGGATCGCTGTTCAAGCCATCGATCAGGGTTAAAAGCTCTTTTTGCGACGTATCGATCGGCAGCTGGTGCTCGAAGGATTTCATGCCCGCTTCGAGGGTCGACTTGTTCTTGTTGCGCACATAGACGTGGCTTGCCGGATCGTCGCCGACGATGACCACGGCGAGTCCCGGAGTCAGTCCGTGCGCGCTCTTGAGTTCGCGCACTTGTTCGGCGACGCGTGCGCGCAGTTTATCGGCGAAGGCCTTGCCATCGATCCGTACCGCTTCGGTCATACCTCAGTCCCCTACAGATAAACTCGCGTCAGGCGGCTTCGTGAAGTTTCAGCCAACCGATCAATTTCGTTTCCAACTCGCGCACATCGCCCGCAATGACGAGCGTCTTGCGCCGGGCGCGCGCGCCGCTGGCGATGGACAAGCTCGTTTTCGGCAAACGCCATTCCTTGGCCAACAATTTGATGACGGCCGCATTGGCCTTGCCGTCTTCCGGCGTCGCGGTGACGGCGACTTTCAGAAATTCCGTGCCATCGGCTTCGGCGGCGATGCCGTCGATGCGCGCGCGTGCGGCATTCGGCGTGACACGCAGCGACACGGCGAGCCCCGCCGCGACCGCATTAAACAAGCGCGCCGCCATATTCGCGAAGTAGGGATCGCACGAGATAGATGAGCAAGATGAGCGCTACCGAAGACAGATCGATCCCGCCGACCGCAGGAATGAAACGGCGAAGCTGGCGCAATGCCGGTTCGGTGATCCGGTATAGGAAATCCGAGACCATATAGACGAAGCGGTTGCTGGTGTTGAGCACCCCACCGATCGACAGCCAACTCATGATGGCGGCGATAATGATGCACCACATATAGAGTTCGAGGATGATGTCGATGACGGTCAGAAGGGAGTGCATGGGCTTCGGGAATCCGTTGCGGCGCGGGTCGGCGGACCCTAACCGGAGTACCGCATGGAGGCAAGGCGGGGCCGGAAATCGTCCAGCCCGCTTGACTTGATTGGGCCCCCGCCACATATTCCGCCCGCCCGAAAAGGGCGCGGCGAAGGGGCAGTAGCTCAGTTGGGAGAGCGCGACGTTCGCAATGTCGAGGTCAGGGGTTCGATCCCCCTCTGCTCCACCAGTCCTTCCCATAAGTTATTGGCGTTAATGCGGCTGAGTCCTGAAGCCATCCGCCATTTCCGTGCGTAACGTGAAGGGACGATAGCCCGATGAAAGAGCCGGCCGTCCCCGTCCTCGCCCCCCATTCGATTCCATTCGGCGAGGCCATCCGCATCTGGATCAAAATCGGCCTGCTGAGCTTCGGCGGGCCGGCTGGGCAGATCGCAACGATGCATCGCATTCTGGTCGAAGAGCGCCAATTGGTCAGCGAGAGCCGGTTCCTGCATATGCTCAACTACTGCATGTTGCTGCCGGGGCCGGAGGCGCAGCAATTGGCGACCTATATCGGCTGGCTGCTGCATAAGACCAAAGGCGGGCTTGTCGCGGGCATTCTATTCGTCCTGCCGGGCGCGATCGTCATGCTCGGCCTGTCGATCCTCTATGCGGGTTTCCAGGATGTCACGCTTGTCACGGCGATTTTCTACGGCATCAAGGCGGCCGTGCTCGCGGTTGTCATCGAAGCCTTGGCGCGCATCGCACGCCGCGCGCTCAAAAACGCGGTCATGTATGCCCTGGCCGCGGTGGCGTTCGGGTTGATATTTTTTCTCGAAGCACCTTTCCCGCTGATCATTGTCGCCGCCGCTGCCGTTGGTTTCGCGGGCGCGCGCATGGCTCCAGCTCTTTTCCTGCCCGTGACCGGGAGTGGGATGAACGAGGCGGCGACGGTCGATGCGGCCTTCGCGGCCGGAACGTTGGAGCATACGCGGCCTTCGGCCGCGCGCGCGATCAAGGTGCTGCTCATTTGGGGAACGCTTTGGTTTGCGCCGTTGATCGCGCTCGCCGCCTGTCTCGGCACCTCGCACGTCTTCGTGCAGGAGGGAATTTTCTTCAGCAAGATGGCGGTCGTTACCTTCGGCGGCGCTTACGCGGTGCTTGCCTATGTCGCGCAACAGGCGGTCGAGACGCATCGTTGGCTTGAGACCGGCGAGATGCTGGACGGGCTCGGTCTTGCCGAAACCACGCCCGGGCCCTTGATCCTGGTTCTGCAATTCGTGGGTTTCATCGCCGCCTATCGCAATCCGGGTTCGCTCGATCCCATGACGGCCGGCGTCATCGGTGCCGCGATCACGACCTATGTGACATTCGTGCCGTGCTTCCTGTGGATTTTTCTCGGCGCGCCCTTTATCGAATCCCTGCGCGGGAATAGGGCGCTGAGCGGTGCGCTGGGCGCCATCACCGCCGCCGTGGTCGGCGTGATTCTCAATCTCGTTGTCTGGTTTGCTTTCCACGTGCTGTTCGCCAAGGTGGACGAAATCCACGTGGGCGTCCTTCGGGTGCTGGTCCCGGATTGGGCGAGCCTGGATTGGAACATCGCCGTGCTCGCTGCGGCAGCAGTCGTCGCCATGCTGCGCTTCCATATCAACGTGATGTTGGTTTTGGGGGCCGCAGCTTGCATCGGCGCAGTCCTTTACTACATCTAAGTTAGCGCCCTAAACTCGCGTCAAAAGCCCACGAGGGCTCGTGACGGGGATTTAAAACATGCCGCTGACAATTCAGGAATTGCATCCGGTCTTTGCGGCCGAGGCGACCGGCGTCAAGATTGGTTCGAATATTTCGCCGGAGACGGTCGAGGAGATCGAGGATCTGATGGCGAAATACGCCATTCTTGTGCTCCGCGATCAAAATTGCACCGACGACGAGCAGGTTGCCTTCGCGAAATTCTTCGGCCCGCGCGAGACACCGTTCGGCGCCACGACTTATGGCAAAGGGTCGGAAAATCGATTGCCGATGTACTTGTTCGACGCCAGCAATATCGGGCGCGACGGTGAAATCCTGCCGCTCGACAATGCGCGCCGCCAAATGCGTTTGGGTGACCGGCTCTGGCATTCCGATTCTTCATTTAATCCGCTACCGACCAAATGGTCGATGCTGTCGGGTCGCGTGATCCCGCCCGAGGGCGGCAATACCGATTTCGCCGATGCACGCGCCGGCTACGATGCGCTGCCCGATGCCATGAAGGTGCGGCTCGAAGGGCTGGTGGCCGAACACAGCATCTGGCATTCGCGGGTGAAAGGCGGCATGCCCGCCGAGATGATCGGCGAGGAGCAACTGCAGGTTTTGCCGCCGGTCTATCAGCCCATCGTACGCACGATCCCGCGCTCGGCCCGCAAGGCATTGATGGTCGGCGCGCATGCCGGCCGCATCCCGGGCATGCCGGTGGACGGGGGCCGCAAGCTGCTGGAAGAATTGACCGATCACGTCACTCAGCCGGAATTCGTCTATAGCCACATCTGGCGACAGGGCGATCTCGTGATCTGGGACAATCGCTGCACCTTGCATCGCGCGACGCCTTTCGACGATACGAAATTCAAGCGCGACATGCGGCGCACCACCGTGGATGAATTCGCACCATCATGGGCAATGGTAGGATAGATGGCGAATCCGATTCGTTCCGACGGGAAGTTCAGTGCCTTATTTGAGCGGGGCTCGCCCGTCCAAGGTGCGTTCTGATATTGGGCTACAACGAGGCCGAGTTAAATTCACGATTTTGCCGAATGTTCGGATGACGACACTTGTCTCCGGCCTCGTTCTCGGCAAAAAACTGTGATGGCTGTAATGCGTTTTGTCATCGTCCTTTGCGTGGGTTTCGTTCTGGCGAGTATCACCGCAATGCCCGCCGTTGCCGCCGGGCAAATCGACATGGCGGCGCTGGTGACCGCCTTCGATCAGATCGTGCTGCGCGAGCAAGGGCGCGTTGCCAAATGGACGCGTGGGACCGTGCCGCTGTCGCTTAAGCTTGGCGCATCCTTCGGTACGGCCGAGCTGAACGCTCTCCAGGCTTCGCTGGCGACGATTACGGCCAATACCGATCTTTCGATTGGACGCGACGACACGGCCGAGCATCCCGATTTCCTGATCGAGTGGAGCTCGGATTTAGGTTCGCCGTTTGCCGGCGCGCATAATGTCGGCAGGACCCGGTCCAGTTTCACGGTGCTCGAAGGCGAACTCTCGGGCGCACACATTTTAATCCTGCGAGACTGGAACCGGGGCGATGCGCACCGTATCGATCGCACCTTGCCGCATGAGATGCTGCACGCGGTCGGCTTCCACGGTCATTCCGAATCGTTCGATTCCGTCATGACTCTGGGCGGAGTGGGTTACGGCACCTCGCGATGGGATGAGCTGTTCCTGCGCGTTCTTTACGATCCACGTCTGCCGGTCGGCACGCCGCGGATTTTCGCATTGCCGGTGGTATGCACGCTTTTGCGCGAGCGTTTGATCGCCGAAGGCAATATTGACGTTGCCGATCTCAACCGGAGCGGGCCGCATCCCTATTGTCGTCAGCTTGTCGACCAACCCGTCAATTCGCTCAACTCGCGCGATGCGCTACGGCTTGCCTGGGCCTATCTAAAGGGACTCGGTACGGCGCGAAGTATTCCCGAGGCCGAGAAATGGGCCCGTCTCGCCGCCCAAAACGGTGACCCGGATGCAGCCTATGTCCTGCAAGAGATAGGCTCGGCGTCGCGAGGCAACCCCTAACAGCACACGCTCCGCTTGTATCTTCGCCGCTGTCTCGGGAATAATCCTCGGGGGAACGGGGAGGGGCGAAATGTCCCGATACACCGCGTTGTGTTTAGGAATTATCGGCATGGCGCTGCCCTTATGCACGCCGGCCGTCGCCGCTGAGCGCGCCGATCTCGCAACGCTGATGACCGTCTTCGACCAGATGGCTTTGCGCGATAACGGCCGAATCAATAAATGGGTTCCCGGTAGCGGTTCCTTGACGCTTAAGGTCACCGCGAAATTCGGCGAGAAAGAAAACTCGGTTCTGGAATCGGCCGTTGCCGTTCTCGGCGAAAGCGCGAAACTCAAAATCGTTCGCAACGACGAGGCTGAGAAGCCGCATTTCCTTGTCGAGACGAGCAAGGACGTCATGGTGCAGCCGGATGTCTCGCGTTTCACGGTTGGCCAAACCAATTCGATTTTCGGGCGCCTGGCCGGGGAAATGCGGAACGCGACGATCAAGATCATTCCGGATTGGTATCGCGGCGACCCTTATCGCATCTACCGCACCTTGCCGCATGAAATGATGCATGCGCTCGGCTTTCACGGACATGCCCAGGTCTTCGATAGCGCGATGAGCCTGCAAAACACACGTAATTCGTTGTCGGATTGGGATTTGTTTTTCGCGCGCGTACTCTACGATCCGAAACTTCCGGTCGGCACGCCACGCGTGTTTGCCCTGCCGCTAATCTGCCGCCTCATGCATCAGCGTTTGATCGACGAGGGGAATGTCGACGTCATCGATCTCAGCCGATCCGCTCCCCATCCTTATTGCGAGCAACTGGCGAAGCAGCCGGTGGCGGCAAAGACGCCCGCAGAACATGCGTGGCTGGGCCTTGCTTATTTTCGTGGGCTCGGGGTCGAGCAAAATTTCGACGAGGCCGAACGCTGGACCCAAAAAGCGCTCGCGTTGAAGGATCCCGACGCACTTGCTCTGCTGGCTGCGATCGAAAAAACCAAACTCGCGCAGCGCGCGCCTCCGCCGGTCGCCAAGGTGGAACCTCCGCCACAAGTGGCGGCCCCCCAAGTCAAGGAAAAACCCAAGCCCATCGCCAAGGCTGCGCCCGAGGCGCCGGGACGACCCGGCGCGAAGCCGTCACCGCCGATCTCGGTTGCGTTCAGGCCGGTGGCCGAAGGAACAACTTTCGTCCTCGCGAACAATGGCGGCCGGCTCAAGGTCGAGCGGGTCGAAGGGGCGACCGTCCATACGATCAATGGGTCCGACGCAGCTTATCGTTGGGCCGGGCTCTTCTTCGGGCGAGGTGCCCGGATCGGCGCCTCGCCGGTCGAGCAGACGGCCGAATCCATCTGGCCGTTGCAGGTCGGTAAAACCATCGAGTTTGACCATTCCGGCGATGGCCCAGGTGGCGAAAAAACGACCTGGAAGAACACGATCAAGGTGCTGCGAACCGAAACGATCAAGGTCGAAGGCAAGGACATCGCGACCTATGTCGTCGAACGACGCGTGGCGAAGGCCGATCCGGCGGACGGCGACCCCTATGAAGGTTTGTATACCTTCTGGTACGCGCCGGATTTAGGTTGCCACGCCAAATATATCTCGCTTTTCCGGGGAAAGACCACGGAGCGGCCGGTAAGTTGGACCGTTGCGCAGGTTCTGCCGCCCAACGCCGCTCGCTGAACAAGCAAAAGCGCAGGTTTCACCTTGGTGTCTCGTGGACGCGCGCTCCCGTATAGGCACGAAAGCCGCCGCGCACCACGCCCGGTCTCTGATCGCGATAGATATAGGACATGAGCGGGCTGAGCGGCCGGCTGTTCGGCATCGACAGCCAGAGCCGAAGCAAATGGCGATTGGTGTCGGGCACCGAATTGTCTTTGAATTCGGTACGCGCGTGCATGGCAATGTGATTGTTGAGGATTTCGAGATCGCCGGGCGCCAGCATCATGCGGAAGCTGAATTCGTCCCCGTCGGCCACCTCGCTCAGCAGATCGAGCGCGGCGCGCTGCTCGGGACTCAACGGCGGTGCGCCCGCGAATTTTTCCGCGCCGTATATCTGCGCGCGCACGAAGCGCAGGGCGAAATAGCCGTCGTGCATATGAAAGACCGGCTGTTGGTAATAGGGCGCTTCGCCCGGCGCCTCCTGTCCCTGTAAACTCCAATAGAAGGGCTGATAGAGGATCGCCGCCAAGTTCGGATCGCGGCGCACGACTTCATTGTGGACAGCGATGGAGCTTGCGAATCCGCTCACGCCGCCGGTCATGGCTGTGCGAAGGACGAACAGCGCGGTGACGTCGGCGCTGTCGCAATGGAACGTCAATTCTTGGGCCGAGCGATAACCGCGACCGGTCTTAGTGTTGATGTCGAAGCTCGCGTCACGCACGTCGCCCAGCAAGTCGCCGTCCGAGCTTTGCGTGACCGCAGTCCCCAGATATTTCCCCATACCCCAATAGATCATGCGTAGCGCCAGCATTTCATAATTCTGGGTCGGAAACCCGCGGATTAGAAATATGCCCGGCCCGTTTTCAATCGCCTCCTGCGCCCGCGCGGCGATTTTGGCGAAACGGGGTAGGGGAAAATTCTCGCGCTCGATGTCGTTCAGCGCGATACCGCGCGCGACGAGTTGCCGATAGGCGGCATCGATCTCTGCGATCTCCTCGGCGTTCAGGCGATAGATCCAATCGGAGCGCTTCGACATATCGGCGCCGCGCCAGACGGACGGACTGTCGATGATCGACGGAATGGTGATTGAAGGGGCAAGGATTGCGCCAGCCATGAAATCCTCCTTATGCTTTTGTCGAAGAATATCAGGCTAAGGCGGCTTTCTGCTAGACTGGATTGAAGAGAGGGGCAAATGCATCGTCGGATCGGGTTTATCTTCACGATTCTCGTCGCCGTATGGTGGAATTTGGCGACCAATGCGGAGCAATTGACGACGTCAAGCGGTTACGCCTGAGCTATGATGTCTATGCGGGGGGGGCGGCCGGGAGGCGTTGGTTTTCATGCATGGTAAAAACGGCATTAATACCGCTCCAAATATGAAAGCTTTCGCGGAACGGATCGGACGCGCCGGCATTACTGTCTATCTGCCGCTGATGCCATGGAGCCGGCGCTGAGATGGTACCGTGGACGATGCCGTCTCAATCGTCGATGCGCTCGTCGATCTCGCCGCTAAGAATGGGACTAAACATCTAGGGTGGTGCAGACCGACGGATTACCGCTCGATAAAGCCGCCGAATAGAACAGGACATCAAAATAATGAAAGCTGCTCTTCTCGCTGCCGCCCTCGTCATCGGCCTCGCGCCGCAGCTCCACGCGCAATCACCGCTCACCCCTTCTGATATTCAGGCGATCGTCGCAGCGCCCGATCGCAGCGCCACTGACCGCGCTACCGACGAACGCCGCAAGCCCGAACTGATGCTTGCCTTCATCGGCGTTCGGCGCGGCATGACCGCGCTCGATATCAGCGCTTCCGGCGGTTACACCACCGAATTGCTGGCGCGCGCCATTGGCTCCGGCGGCATCGTCTATGGCCAGGCCTGGCCCGGGCGCAATGGCCTGCCGCAAGGCTCTGCCCAGGGCAATGTCCAGGGAGGCGCGCCGAAAGGCGCCAAAGGAGCAGCCACTGGAGCGGCGGCCAAGGGCGGCGGACCCAAGGGCGGAGAACCCAGCGGTGCTGCCGACGGCCCCGCCGGTACCAGCACGCCGCGCGTCGCCGGAAAATCCGCCGAGTCCTTCGCCCGGCGCGAACATTCCATGCAAAATGCTGGCGTGCGCGCCGCGCCGCTGGCGGTGCTTGCGCGCCCCTACGAGGCTCCGGCGCCGCTCGATCTGGCGGCGGGCGCGTTCGATCTCGTGACCTTGATGTTCAATTACCACGATTTCGGTCATATGGGCGTGGACCGCGCGGCTATGAACGCTTCAGTCCTGGCCGCGCTCAAACCGGGGGGGCTCTACATAATCGCCGATCATGCGGGTCGGCCCGACACCGGCATTTCGGAATCGAATACCCTGCACCGGATCGAAAAGTCGTTTTTGATCCGCGAGGTCGAGGCCGCCGGATTCAAAATGGCGGGCGAGGCGGATTATCTGCGCAATCCCGACGACCCGCGCGACCGTAACGTACCGTATCCGCCCATGAACAAGGACGGTTTCATAGTCAAATTTGTGAAACCTTGAGTGGGATTAAAGGCGTGGACAGCAAACAATTCACGGTGGAGTCTGTCGACAATCCTCGACGACTTCTCGCGATATAAAGCACTATCCGAGTAACCGCGCCGGACTTGTGGCGACCAAGCTTCCGGTTTTTAGGGCCGCGGGCAGGCAGGATCCAATCGTTATAGGAAAAAAACCATCCTTCGATCTCATGCCGGGCAATTCCGCGAGCGTTTATATGGATATCGACGGCGATCACAATTCGGCGATGATGAATGCGATCGATCCGGCCGTCGCTTGGATGAAGAAGCTCGCCCCGTAGAGATCGCTACTGCTTCGCCTCAAGCGTTTTCACGCGAACGTCGGCTTCGTCGGCTTTCTGGGCTTCGCCCAGCACGCGCCACGACCGCGCCAGCATGCGCCAGCCCGCGAGATCGTCAGGGTTCTCTTCCAGCCGTGCGGCAAGCCCTTGGACCATCGCACGGATATCTTCGCGGCTTGGGCCTGGCGGTAGTGCTTCGATAGGCTCCAGGGTTGGTTTCACAGTGGCGAGGTCGATCTTGCCGGCTGCCGCCGCCGCGACGATGCGGGCCTGCAGGTCGGGAATCCATGGAGCACCTTCGGGGGAGATCGCGATCAGGTTGGCCCAATATTGGATGGCGGTGGCATAGTCGCTGCGTGTCGCCGCATCGTGGCCGAGATAGAACAGCGCCTTGGCGTCGCGCGGATCCTTGGCATTGGCGAAGTGGAGGGCCGCGCGTGCCGCCTCATCGACAGTTCCGTTCGCGGCTTGGATGAGGGCTTCGCCGAGTTCTCCCGCGATCTCGCCATTGTCGGGCGCGAGAGTGCGGGCACGCGCGAAAGCCTCGGCGGCTTCGCGGTAGTCGCCGACCTTGAGTCGTGCGCGCGCGAGCAAAAGCCAGCCGTCGATCCGCGTCGGGTCTGCTTCGAGACGGCGCGCGAGCTCGCCGAGCAATCCCTGCATCTCTGCGCGTGCCGCGATGTCGCCGCGCGCGGCGTGGGGCTGGTCGGGCATGTCGGGGGCGCCGAGAAATCCATAGGCCGCAAGCGCGATGCCTGGAACCGCGAGGGCGACGAAGATCGCGACCGGACCGCGTCCGCCCGCGCGGCGCACCGCCAACATTAGCCCCGCGACGGAGGTCAGCGCGAGCAGGCCGGCTGCGATCCAGAAGATCATGTCCGATCGTCCATCGCGGCACTCCGCTCGTCTTGCGGGCGGCGGCGATAGTAGAGGACGATGCCGGCGAGGCCGGCTAGCACGAATAGGATCGGCCCAAGCCACAGGACGACCGTGGCCCCTTTGAACGGCGGTCGAAGCAGCACGAATTCGCCGTAGCGCGCGACGACATAATCGAGAACTTCCTGATCGGAATCTCCGACGGCAATGCGCACACGGATGACCTGACGCAGATCCCTGGCGAGGTCGGCATCGGATTCGTCGATGGACTGGTTCTGACAGACGACGCAGCGCAATTCCGCGGAAAGGGCGCGGGCCCGCGTTTCCAATTTCGTATCGGGCAGTCGTTCGCGCGGATCGACGGCAAACGCCGGAAGCGTTATCGCGCAGATCAGCACGGCGACGGCAAGAATCTGTTTCACTTGCGCATCAGCTCCTGGACGATCGGCGCCAAGGTGCGTTCCCAATCGAGTTTATTGATCGGGCCGACATGTTTGTAGCGAATGATGCCGTCGCGATCCGTGATGAACGTTTCGGGATAACCGTAAACGCCGAAATCTATGGCGACCTTGCCATCGCGATCCGCGCCGATTCCGACATATGGATTGCCGAGGTTTGCCAGGAAACGCGTGGCGTCCTCCGGCTTGTCCTTATAGTTGATGCCGTAGATCGGAATACCCGATTTCGCGATATCCATTAGGATCGGATGCTCGACCCGGCAGGGCGGGCACCACGAAGCCCAGACGTTGATCAGAGAGACTTTGCCTTTGAGCTCGGTGCTGGCGAAGCCGCCGGCACTCCCGTCGATGGACGGAAGCGCGAAGCTCGGCGCCGGCTTGCCGAGCAGGACCGAGGGCAATTTCTGCGGATCGCGCCCCAAACCGACCGTGAAAGCAATGCCCAACGCCGCGAGCAGCGCGATCGGCAATAGATAGAGAAGTCGGCGCATCCTAGGCGGCGGCCTGTGCCGACGCATCGAGCGGCCGCGTGGCGCGCGCGCGACGGTCGCTGAGACTGAGGCCGGCGCCGAGCACCATGATCAACGCGCCTGTCCACATCCAGGCGACCAATGGATTGAAATACAGCCGCACGACATAACCGCCCTGGCCGTCGGGATCGCCGATCACGGCATAAAGATCGCCCAACACCGTCGGGCGGATCGCGGCTTCGGTCGTGGGCATCCGGCCGACATCGTAGATGCGTTTCTCCGGCTGGAGTGTGGTGACCGCAGCCCCCCCGCTTCGCACCTCGAAGGTTCCGCGCATGGCCGTGTAGTTGGGGCCGCGCAGATCGACGACGTTGGTGAACGTGATCTGGTAGCCGCTGATCTCGGTCGTCTCGCCCGGCTTCATCACGCGGATGTCTTCGACCTTCCAGGCCGAGGACGCCGTCATTCCGGCAACCGCGATGGCGATACCCGCGTGAGCGAGCGTCATGCCCCAACTCACGCGTGGCTGACGCAAAAGCCCGCGCCAGGTTCGCGAGCGCGTGGCGAGCTCATAGACGGTCGCGGCAAAGACCCATGCGGCCAGCGCCATGCCGAAGGAGGCGAGCGCGCTGGCGCGATCGATCGACAGCCAAACACCAAATCCGACAGCGAAGGCAATAACCCCCGCCCATTTGAGAGACGCTACGGCGCGGCCTGCATTGGCGCTGCGCCAGCTCAGCATGGGTGCGACCGCCATGATCAACAGCATTGGCACCATCATCGGAATGAAGACGCGTTGGAAGTAGGGCGCGCCCACCGACACTTTGCCGGCACCCAGCACATCGAGGAACAGGGGATAGAGGGTGCCGAGCAGGATCGAAGCGGCGGCGACGGTGAGGCCGAAATTATTAATCAGAAGCGCGCCTTCGCGGCTGACCGGATCGAACCGTCCGGTACCGGCCAGCGTTGGCCCGCGCCAGGCGAACAGCACGAAGGCGGCACCGACCGTCACGACGAGGAACAAAAGAATGTAGACGCCGCGCGTGGGATCGGAGGCGAAAGCGTGGACCGAGGTGAGCACGCCCGAACGCACGAGGAAGGTGCCGAGCAGCGACAATGCGAAGGCGACGATGGCGAGGAACACGGTCCAGGCTTTGAGCGCGTCGCGTTTCTCGGCGACGATGGCCGAATGCAACAGCGCGGTCGCGGCGAGCCACGGCATGAAGGACGCATTCTCGACCGGATCCCAAAACCACCAGCCGCCCCAACCAAGCTCGTAATAGGCCCACCACGAGCCGAGGGTGATGCCGGCGGTGAGAAACCCCCACGCTGCCAAGGTCCACGGGCGTACCCAGCGTGCCCAGGCGGCATCGACCTTGCCTTCGATCAGGGCCGCGACGGCAAAGGAGAATGTCGTCGAAAGCCCGACATAGCCGAGATAGAGCAACGGCGGATGGAAGGCCAGACCGGGATCCTGGAGCAGCGGATTTAGACTCTGCCCGTCGAACGGGGCAGATTCCAGTCGCGCAAACGGATTGGAGGTGAAGAGGATGAAGGCAAGTATGCCAAAGCCGATCGCGCCTTGCACCGCGATCACACGCGCCTTCAAGGTGTCGCGCAGATTGCCGCCGAAGGCCGCGACCGCCGCGCCGTAGAGCGCCAGGATCAGCGCCCACAACAACATCGACCCTTCGTGGTTGCCCCAAGTGCCGGCAATTTTATAGAGCATCGGTTTCGCGGTATGCGAATTCTGCGCGACCGCAGCCAGCGAAAAGTCCGACACGATATAGGCATGCATCAATGCGCCGAAGGCCAGCGCGACAAGGCCAAACTGCGCCATCGCGCCGGCTGGGGCCAGCGCCATCAGGCCCGCGTCGCCACGCGCCGCGCCGATCAAGGGAAGTGTCGACTGCACTACAGCGACGGCCAGCGCCAACGTCAGTGCGAAATGTCCGAATTCGGCGATCATCGTTTGATGACCTCATCTTGAGCCTGTCGAAAGATGCGGCCCCGATGCTTCGACGGGCTCAGCATGAGGGCCTCATTTGCCTGTAGTCCTTTGCCACTCGCCCGATTTTTTCAGTGCCTCGACGACTTCTGGCGGCATGTAATTTTCATCGTGCTTGGCGAGCACTTCGCTCGCCGCGAAAGTGCCGTCCTGGAAGCGTCCTTCGGCGACCACGCCTTGGCCTTCGCGGAACAGATCGGGCAGCAGTCCCCGATAGGTCACGGGAATGGAGTGCGAAAGATCGGTGACGACGAAGCGCACGTCGCTGCCTTGCTTGACGAGGCTGCCTTCCTGCACCAGTCCGCCGATGCGCAGCCGTTGGTTGGGCGCCACGGACTTGGTCGCAAGTTCGGTCGGGGTCTGAAAGAAGACAAGATTGTCTTCGAACGCGGTCAGGACAAGCGCCGCTGCGCCGGCTAAACCCAGCGCACCCAAGCCCAACAGTGCAAGACGTTGATGCTTGGGTTTCATGGGTGCGTTTCTTCCTCGGACAGCAGCGTTACGTGGCGTAGCTCGGCCAACGCGGCTTCGGATAGGCGGAGATTGCGCAGGCTGACGACTAACAAAGCGACCACCACGACAGCCGACAACCCGAAGGCGGGCCAGACGAAGGATGCGTAGCCGCCCATGGCGAAATAATCGCGGATCATGTCCATTGCGCGATCACGCTCCTCGCAATGTGAGGGCGCGCACCTTGCTCATATTGATGTCTGCGCGCACACGCAATGCCAAGATCCAGAGATACAGCGCGGTGTAGCCGACGGCCATCAGGACCAGGGGCGTCAACATGCTGGGATGGATGGCCGGGCCGTCGAGGCGAACGACGCTCGCCGGCTGATGCAGCGTGTTCCACCAATCGACGCTGAACTTGATGATCGGTACATTGACCGCGCCGACGATGGCAAGAATGGCGGCGGCACGGCTGCCGCGCGCGCGATCATCGAAGGCATTCTCGATTGCCATATAGCCGAGATAGAGAAACAACAAGATAAGCACGGAGGTGAGCCGTGCATCCCACACCCACCATGTGCCCCACATTGGCTTGCCCCACAGCGAACCGGTGGCCAGCGCTAGAAAGGTGAAGGAGGCACCGATTGGGGCGGTTGCGCGCGCCACGACGTGGGCCACGGCATGCCGCCACACGAGTGTCACGGCCGAGGCGCCTGCCATGGAGCTATAGCAAAACATCGCCATCCAGGCCGCCGGCACGTGCACATACATTATGCGTACTGTTTCACCCTGCTGATAATCGGCCGGAGACGCGATCAGGCTGAACCAAAGTCCGGCTGCGAGGGTCACCAGCGCTATGCCGGCCGCCCACGGTTGCACCGCGCGGACAAGTGCCACGAACCGGGTCGGGTTTGCGAAACGATGCATGGCCGGTGTTGTACTGCGTGGGGGGCTGAATTGCCAGGGTTCGACAAGGGTTTGGCGCGCGGTTGAGCTTGCCTCGACAGGTCAACACGATTGGCGGCGGATTATTCCACCGCTTGCCTTAAGGCGGCTGCGGCTGGCCATGGGGTCAGCGCCAGCGCGGCCAGGGCCAACGCGGCCAAAATCAGAAGCTGGGGTCGCGCAGAGACGTCGGTCAGGGACGCTTCGACCGCCGCGACCCCGAAAATCAGAACCGGCACGAAAAGAGGCAGGATCAGCAGCGACAGCAGCGCTCCGCCCCGGCGCGAACCGAGTATGAGAGCGGCGCCCACAGCGCCGATGAGGCTCAGGCTTGGCGTGCCGAGGGCGAGGGCCAACAGCAAGGCTCCATAGCCTTCAGGCTCCAGGTTTAAGAGGACCCCCATCAAGGGGGCGGCGGCGATCAGCGGTACGCCTGTGGTCAGCCAGTGGGCGCTGGCCTTGGCCAGGACCACGATTTCGAGCGGTATCGGTGCGGCAACCAACAGTTCGAGCGTGCCGTCGTCGTAATCGGACTGGAACATGCGATCCATCGATAGCATGGCGGCGAGCAGGGCAGCGACCCAGACCACGCCGGCGCCGATGCGCGCGAGGATCCCGGGTTCCGGTCCGACGGCGAGGGGAAAGAGCACTGTGACGAGAATGAAGAACGCGAGTACGGTCAGGCTGTCGCTCGCTTGGCGACAGGCGAGGCGCAAATCGCGCGCAATGAGAGCGGAAAAACTGTTCACGCCGTCATGCCTGCCGCAGTTCGGACCGCACCCCTGGCACGGCGCGCATAGTCGTTGAGATCGACGCGCGGAGTCGGATGACGCGCGGGCTCATGTGTGGACATCACCACCATGCCGCCGGCTCCCAGATGGGAGCCCATCGTATGATCGAGCGCCGCCGCCGCCGCCGTATCGAGCGCAGTCGCGGGTTCGTCCAGCAGCCATAAGGATGCGGGGCAGGCGACAAGGCGGGCAAGCGCCACGCGGCGGCGCTGCCCGGCGGACAGGTAACGCGCCGGCGTGTCGGCCAGCGCCTCGATGCCGAAAGTCGCGAGCGCCATGTGATAGCGCTCTTCGTCGGCTTCGGCGCCCGCACGCAACGACATCCAGAAGCGCAAGTTCTCGGCGACGCTCAGCATTCCCTTAACGCCGTCGAGATGGCCAATATAATTGATGCGGGTACGATGCGCGTCGGCGTCGGCCGCGATCGGCTCGTCGTTCCAACTCAGGGTGCCACCAGCGGATGGCAGCAAGCCGGTCATCATGCGCAGAAGCGACGACTTACCGGTACCGTTGGCGCCGCGTAGTTCGAGCACCGCGCCGCTGTTGAGGCGAAAGCTTACACCGTCGAACACGGGGCGTTCGCCGCGCACACAGCGCAGATCGGTTCCGCTGAACACCGCCATGGTTGAAATATCCCCACCGAAGAGCTCAATGCCCTGATCCGGGCACCCTACAAAAAATTCGGCCGGGAAGTCAGGGGGGGCTTCCCGGCCGTTAAGTGTGGCAGAAAAACCTGCCTATAGGGGGTGAGAGAGATGTCTCTCTCAATCAGGAGGCCTGATCGAGGATGATTAGAGACTTTAAATGTGGCGAAAATATGCTTGGAACTTAGCCATTTCGTGACCGCGCAGGCGGCCAAAACCGCCAAAAATCAGTACCTTACGGCGTATAAACCTAAGGATGATGGGGCTTTACGGGGTGCTTGAACATGGTGTACCCACACAGTTCAGGGCCCCACGGGGAAAGTTACCAATTTTGGGAGGGATCAGCCATGGCCGCTTATGGCCAAGATACGCTGAAGACGCGCCGCACGCTTAAGGTCGGCAGCGCAAGTTACGATTATTACAGCCTCGCGACCGCTGCCGAGACCCTCGGTGATCTGTCGCGGCTTCCCTTCTCACTCAAGATCCTGCTGGAGAACCTTCTGCGCTACGAGGACGGTTCGACCGTCACCGTCGACGATGTGAAGGCACTCGGTGAATGGATGAAGACGCAGAGCAGCGACCGCGAAATCGCCTATCGTCCGGCGCGCGTGCTGATGCAGGATTTTACAGGCGTTCCCGCTGTCGTCGATCTGGCGGCGATGCGCGAAGCGATGACCAAGCTCGGCGGTGATCCGCGCAAGATCAATCCGCTGTCGCCTGTCGATCTGGTGATTGACCACTCAGTCATGATCGATGCCTTCGGCACGGCGAGCGCCTTCAAGACCAACGTCGATTTTGAATTCGAACGCAATCTCGAACGCTATGAATTCCTGCGCTGGGGTGCCGGCGCATTCGACAATTTCCGCGTCGTTCCGCCGGGCACCGGCATCTGCCACCAGGTCAACTTGGAGTTCCTGTCGCGCGGGATCTGGACCAACAAGATCGACGGCGTGACCTACGCCTATCCCGATACTCTGGTCGGCACCGACAGCCACACCACGATGGTCAATGGCCTGGGCGTGCTGGGCTGGGGTGTGGGCGGCATCGAGGCGGAAGCGGCGATGCTCGGCCAACCGGTCTCCATGCTCATTCCCGAAGTTGTCGGCTTCAAGATGACGGGTGCGATGAAAGAAGGCACGACCGCCACCGATCTCGTGCTTACCGTCGTGCAGATGCTGCGCAAGAAGGGCGTAGTCAACAAGTTCGTCGAATTCTACGGACCGGCGCTCGATAACCTGTCGCTGCCCGACCGCGCAACCATCGGCAACATGGCGCCGGAATATGGCGCTACGTGCGGCATCTTCCCGATCGATGCCGAAACCATCAACTACATGAAGTTCACCTCGCGCCCGGCCGCGCAGATCGCGCTGGTCGAGGCCTATGCCAAGGCGCAGGGCATGTGGCGCGACGCGAAGACGCCGGATCCGGTGTTCAGCGATACGTTGGAACTCGATATCAGCACGGTTGAGCCGTCGATGGCCGGACCGAAGCGTCCGCAGGACCGCGTACCGCTGTCGGGTATCAAGGCGTCCTATGAAAAGGCGCTTACGGAACTCGGCCAGGGCAAGGGTCCGATCAAGGTCCCCGGCGCCAACTATTCGGTCGAGGACGGCCATGTCGTGATTGCGGCGATCACGAGTTGCACCAACACCTCCAACCCTTCGGTGCTGATGGCCGCGGGCTTGGTTGCGCGCAATGCGGTGAAGAAAGGCCTGCGGGTGAAGCCATGGGTGAAAACCTCGCTCGCACCGGGCAGTAAGGTGGTCCAGGACTATCTCGAGAACGCAAATCTGCAGGGCGATCTCGATGCCTTGGGCTTCAACATCGTCGGCTTCGGCTGCACGACCTGCATCGGCAATTCGGGTCCGCTGCCGCAAGCCGTCTCCGATGCGGTGGACGCAGGCGACCTCACCGTTGCCTCGGTTCTGTCCGGTAACCGCAACTTCGAAGGTCGCGTGCATCAGCAGGTGAAGGCGAATTATCTCGCCTCGCCTCCTCTGGTCGTCGCCTACGCGCTAGCGGGCTCACTCAAGGTCGATCTCTACAATGATCCGCTCGGCGAGGGATTGGACGGCAAGCCGGTGTATCTCAAGGATATTTGGCCGTCGAACAAGGAAGTCGCGGACAGCATTACGAGCTTCGTGACGCCTGAGATGTTCTCGCAGCGTTACGGCGAGGATGTTTGGAACGGCCCTGAACAATGGCGCGCCATCAAGACCGAGAAGAGCAGTACATTTAACTGGCGCGGCAATTCGACCTACGTCAAATATCCGACCTTCTTCGAGGGCATGACGGCGGATGCCGGTGGGTTCTTCGATATCTTGAAGGCGCGTCCGCTCGCCATTCTCGGCGATTCGGTGACGACTGACCATATTTCGCCCGCGGGTGAGATCGAAGAGGTCGGGCCGGCCGGCACGTACCTCTCCGAACATCAGGTGCGCAAGCAGGACTACAACTCTTACGGCTCGCGCCGCGGCAACCATGAAGTGATGATGCGCGGCACTTTCGCCAATATCCGCATCAAGAACCGCATGGCACCGGGAACCGAGGGCGGGCTCACCCTGCACCAGCCGTCGGGCGAGAAGATGTCGATCTATGATGCCGCGATGCGCTATGCGGCCGAGAACGTTCCGCTCGTCATCGTGGCCGGGCAGGAATACGGCACCGGTTCGTCGCGCGATTGGGCGGCCAAAGGGACGCGCCTGCTGGGCGCCAAGGCAGTGATCGTCGAAAGCTTCGAGCGCATCCATCGCTCCAATCTGGTCGGCATGGGCGTGCTGCCCTTGACCTTCAAGGACGGCATGAACGCGAAGGATCTGAAGCTCGACGGCACCGAGATCTTCGATATCACGGGTCTTAAGGATGGCATCAAGCCGCGTATGGATGTTCCGTGTACAATCACGCGCAAGGACGGCTCGACGCAAAAGATCACGTTATGGTGCCGGATCGATACAGCCGACGAGGTGGAATATTACCGCCATGGCGGTATCCTGCATTACGTTTTGCGTAAGCTGAGAGCAGCCTAAACAGCCGATATTCCGATTCTCGGATCAAGCCCGGGATGGCGCTGCCATCCCGGGCTTTCTTATGGGCAAAGTCGGCTGAAATCCGCCGTTTAGGGGACCGTGATTGCTGGGCTGGGGCGGGTCGGCTAAAATCGCTCCCATACCGGCATTCGACACGTTCCGCGTAGGATTTCTAGGTCCGCGGCAACCCTTCGTTTCTGTTCAGAATCCCGCCGGTTAGTTGTCTCCCGACCGAGCGACAGGTGGGATTCTTGGGCGGCCCGGCAGAGATGCCGGGCCGCCCTTTCGTTATCTTTCACGCCACCGTGCGCATCCGAATGTCCGTGGCACGGTTGACTCGCTGCTTCGCGCCCGCGAAAACGATACCAGTATCCCCTTCAGACGAATTCTCGGATCATGTTGCCATTTAGAACGCTTGATACTCTCAATGTTTCGGGTCGCCGCGTGTTGTTGCGTGCCGATCTCAATGTGCCGCTGAAGGGCGGCAAGATATTGGACACCTCACGGGTGCGCGAAGTCGTGCCGACTATCCAGGAGTTGCTGAAAAAGGCTCGCGGCGTGATCGTTATGAGCCATCTTGGACGTCCCGACGGTAAAGCCGTGCCGGACTTGTCGCTGAAACCTATCGTCGATGTGTTGGCGAGCGAACTGGCCCCGATCAAGGTACGTTTCGTCGCCGACTGGTCAGAAGGCGCGGTCGAGAAGGCCGCATCCGCTTTGGGACAGGGCGAAGTGCTGGTTCTCGAAAATCTGCGCTTCCTGCCGGGTGAAGAGGAGAACGACGTTGAGCTGGCGAAACGCCTCGCCGGTCTGGCCGATGTTTACGTCGACGATGCGTTCAGCTGCGCGCATCGCGCCCATGCCTCGATCGACGCGGTGGCGCGTCTGATGCCGGCGGCGGCGGGCCGATTGATGGAAAAGGAATTGGCGGCACTGACCGAAGCACTCGATCGTCCCAAGCGCCCGGTTACAGCCATCGTCGGCGGCAACAAGATTTCGACCAAGTTGGCGCTGCTGGAAAATTTGATCACCAAGGTCGATACATTGGCCATCGCGGGTGCGATGGCCAATACCTTCCTTTTGGCCGAGGATGGCCATATCGGCAAATCGCTGGTCGAGGCCGATATGCTCGATACGGCGCGCCGCGTGCGCTCGCGTGCGACCGGACTTGGCTGTCACATCCTGCTGCCGGCCGACGCGGTCGCGGCGGCCAAGCTTGCGCCGGATCAAATCACGAAGATCGTCGCGGCGAACGCGATCCCGGACGATCTGATGGCGCTCGATATCGGGCCGAAATCGGTTGCGGCCATGATCGCGCTGGTCCGCAATTCGCACACCTTGGTCTGGAACGGTCCGCTTGGCGCATTCGAAACCAAACCCTTCGATGCCGGCACCCATGCCGTCGCCCAGGCGGTTGCCGCCTCGACGGAGGCTGGCACGCTCCTGTCGGTCGCGGGCGGCGGCGATACCATGTCGGCACTTGTCGGCGCGCATGTTCGCGAACGTTTCAGCTATGTGAGCCTCGCCGGCGGCGCATTTCTCGAATGGCTGGAAGGTGTCGAATTGCCCGGCGTCGCGGTGCTGCGCGCCCCGGTCTAGCGCCTTATTCTTTTTCGATCTGGCGGCCACGCGGCAAGAACGGGGCGGCTCCGCCGCCTTCGGCACGGATCTTGTTCAAGAGATCGTCGAGCATGCCGCGCAGATCTTCGGACTGACGCAGAAGTTCCGTCGCCGCGTCGAGCGCTTCGCTCGATGCGTCCGAGGCGAATTGCACGGCGACCTCGTTGACTTCCGAAATCGTGCGGCCGATCTGCTGGACACTCTTGATGGCGCGCTTGGTCCCGGCCTGGATCGTATCGATGCGATCGCTGACCGACTGGCCGATATTGCCGTTGTGGCGCTTGTCGGCAAGCACCACGAGATTCTCGCGATGATCGCCCGCCTCGTCGGACAATGCGGTTTGGACGGCGAGCAGGCTCATCTGATCGCTGATGCTCGCGAGCAGAGTTTCAATATCCTCGATTCTTTGTGCGGCGTCACTAAGCCCGTTGACCATGGATTCGGTACGTTCAGCCTCGTTCGCGGCGTTCGATGCGGCCTGGCTGGTTTCTGCCAGCATGCGACTGATGATCGATATCTGAGTGCCGGGCTCGCGCTCCGATGCGGTGGGTACCAGGGCGCGCGAGCGCGGCAATTCGGATTCTGGCTCGGGCTCGGTAGGCGACGGTTCGAGAATAACGGGTTCTGTCGCCACGACGGGTGGGGGGACGGCGATCGGCGTGGCTTGCGTGGCATCGGCGCGTTGCAACGCCAATTCCAGTTCCTTGCGCAGACGATCAGCCTGAATCAGGTTCTCGCGGAAATAGGTGAGCGAACGCGCGATCGTGCCCGTCGCGTCATCGTTGCCCAACGCCGGGATAGCGATCATGTGGTTGCCGTGCGCGAGCTCGGCGGCGGCATCCGCCAGGCGCTGGACGGGCCGTGTCAGGCTGTGGAGCAGGGCGAAGCCCGCGATCAGCAGCAGCCCGAGGGCCACGGCGATACCCGCCGGAACGAGGATGCGCAATTGCTGGCGTAACGCCGCGGCCTCGCGCCTGGCGCCTTGCGCCGATTCGTTCGCGAAGACCGACAACGCCTCGATCGACGGCGCGATATAGGCTTCGATCTCGTCGAGCCGGCTCATCGTCGTCGTCAGCGAGGCGCGGATGCGTGCGAGCTGTCCGATATCGGCGGCATAGGCCTCGGCAAGACGGTCGATGTCCGCCTTGGCATTCGCCGTCAAGGTTGAATCGGCGATGGCACGGCGTACTTCGTCGATCTCGTCTGACAGCGTTTTGTCGGCCGGCGCGGCGATGCCGTTGACCAGCGCGGTCTCGATACGTCGAAGAGCCACAATTCGCTGGGCAAACGCCGACGAGGCGTCGGCGACACGACGCTCGAGCGCGGCTCCGGCGCTTTGCGTATTGCCGATCAGCCCGATATTGGGGCCGCCCAGCAGTCCGATGATACGGACGATGCTCTGGAATTGCTCCGCGTGTTGTGTGAGCCCATCGTTCAAGGTCGTGACCAGGCGCTGTGCGTCGGCAACGAACGGATCGTCGTTGAGCGTCTTCAGCTGTGCCCCCAGCCCCTCGCCTGTGCGGCGATAGGATTCGGCCGTGCGCGCATCGCGAGTGGCGAGATAGCTGCGGGCGTCGGCGCGCAGCGAGCCTGTCGCGTTTTCGATCCGGGCGACTCGCCGGGAAATGTCGCCACTTAAGGCAAAGCCGTCGAAGATGCGATCCGTGCGTTCATCGATCAAATAAAGCGTGGTGGCGGCGATCGCGGTTGCGATCAGACCGAAAAACACGAGCCAGCCTAGCCGCGCACCCATGGAGGATCCGCCGAGGAAGGTGCGTTCCGCTGGATCCTCGCGGGGACCGGGAAAGGCGTTGTCGCGGGTACCGTTCAATGCCATGAAGCCTCTCTGACGACTATGTTATTCCCCCAGTGTCGAAGCGGCAACGTCCCTGCCAATCTAAATGCCCGGTCGAGATTTCCCGGTAAAATTCCCGATCGAAATACCTTCTATTAACCAATCGGGGGCTAGACTGCCGCGCATGGCCGATAACGTTCGCATTTCGCAGTTGCCCCCCGCGCTTCGCGGCACGAACGCGCCCAATCGCAGCGATGCGGTCGACGGATTCAGTGCCGGCAGAAGGCGTCAGGTCAATGTGACTCAGCCGATGGCCGGCGATGAATTTCAGCGGGCGATCTCCAAACTCAATAAAAATCTTGATTCCGGCACGCAGCTGCGCACCGACGTGCCACGGGGCTTTTATCTCAACATACGCGTTTAGAAATTTTCCTCATGCTGAGCTTGTCGAGGCATGACAACTTGAACGGCTCCCATCCTTCGACAGGCTCAGGATGAGGACTCCAATTAGTCCAAGCCGACCAGGGCACGCGCGAAGTCGCGCGCCGCGAAGGGACGCAGGTCGTCGGCCGTCTCGCCAACACCGATCGCATGGACCGGAAGGCTGAATTTTTCGGCCAAGGCCACAATCACGCCGCCTTTGGCCGATCCGTCAAGCTTGGTGACGACGAGCCCCGTTATGCCGATCATTTGCTTGAAGGTTTCGACCTGCGAATGCGCGTTCTGCCCGACCGTTGCATCGAGGACGAGAAGGCAATCGTGCGGTGCGTCGGCATCGAGTTTTTTGAGCACGCGCACGATCTTTTCCAATTCGGCCATCAATTCCTTGCGGTTCTGCAGCCGTCCGGCGGTGTCTATGAACAGAAGATCGACGCCCGCTTCTTTGGCGCGCGCTACGGCGTCGTAAGCGAGGCTTGCGGCATCGGCGCCGGGCTGCGAGGCGATTACGGGACAGCCCGTTCGCTCGCCCCAGATCTTTAGCTGTTCGATGGCGGCGGCGCGGAATGTATCGCCCGCGGCAAGCATGACGTTGAGACCGCGCGCCTTGTAGAAATGCGCGAGCTTGCCGATGGTAGTCGTCTTGCCGCTGCCGTTGACGCCGGTCACCAGGACGATGTGCGGCTTGCGCGTCGGGTCGGGTTCCAACGGGCGCGCGATCGGGACGAGGATCGTCTCGATTTCGCGCGCGAGCGCATCGCGCACCGTAATAGCGGTCGCCTCCTCGAAGCGTTCGCGCGACACTTTTTCGGCCAAAATATGCGCCGTGGTTACGCCGAGATCCGACATGATCAGCAGATCTTCGAGATTCTGGATCGTCTGTGCATCTGGCTTGCTGCCGCCGAACAGTCCGTCGATGCCGCGTCCCAATGCCAGCGAAGTGCGGCCGAGCCCCGCTTTGAGGCGGTCGATCCAACCTATCGAATCGGCCATTACGCAGCGGCCGCGGTGAGGATTCCGCCCTCGGCGCCCGTGATGCGCACACGCACGATTTCTCCGGGCCTCACGTCGCTTGCGATGCGGGCCGGCGCATAATGCTGGGTATAACCGCGATTGTCTTTTTCGGCGAGGATTTCGGCCACGCTGTCAGCGAGGCTTGCCATATAAAGCGCGCGCCGCGCATCGCCAGATGCGCGCAGCCGGGCGGCGCGTTCGCGACGCAGTCCGCCGGGGAGTTGCGGCATGCGCGCGGCAGGCGTACCGACGCGCGGGCTGAACGGGAAAACATGCAGATAGGTGAGATCGGCTTCCTCGACGATGCGAAGCGAATCCTCGAACATCGCGTCGTCCTCGGTCGGAAAGCCGGCAATCAGATCGGCGCCCAATATGATATCTGGCCGCGCATCGCGCAGGCGTGCCGCCAACGCGATCACGTCGCCGCGCAGATGACGGCGCTTCATGCGCTTCAGGATCATGTCGCTGCCTGCCTGCACGCTCAAATGCAAATGCGGCATCAGTCGAGGCTCTCGTGCGATCAGGGCGAGCAAAGTTTCGTCGATGACTGCGGGATCCAGCGAGGAGAGGCGCAACCGTGCTAATCGTGGCGTGCGTGCCAGCAGCAGGCTGCATAGGCCGCCAAGAGTCGTCGCGTCGCTCAGATCGGTCCCGTAGGATGAAATATCGACGCCGGTCAGAACGATTTCGCGATATCCGGCGCCTGTAAGACGCTCAACTTGGCGCAGGATCGCGTCGGGGGTAACGCTGCGGCTGTTGCCGCGGCCGAACGGAATGATGCAGAAGGTGCAGCGATGATCGCAGCCCTGCTGTATTTGCACGAAGGCGCGTGTGCGCGTCTCGAACCCACCGATCGTATGATCGGGCGCGACCCGTGATGCCATGATGTCGGCGACAGCTACGCGCGCCGTGCCGTCGTAGGTTTCGCGCGCCAGTTTCTCGTCGTTGCCGACGACGCGGTCGACCTCGGGCATGTCGGCGAAACGCTGCGGCGCGATCTGCGCCGCGCATCCGGTTACGATGATGCGCGCGTCGGGTTGCATGCGGCGGATCTTGCGGATCGTCTGGCGCGCTTGGCGCTCGGCTTCGGATGTAACGGCGCAGGTGTTGACGACGACCGTGTCGGTAAGCCCGGCCTCGTCAACGCGGGTTTGGATGATTTCGGATTCGAGCGCGTTGAGGCGGCAGCCCAGCGTGATAACCTCTGTGCGTTGACCTGGGGCACTCATTGCGCATAAGCCTCAAGATCGATGTCGCCTGTGAAGGCGATTGCGGTCGGCCCGGTCATCAGCACGTGATTGTCGTCGCGCCATTCGACAGTGAGTGTGCCGCCGTCGAGTTCGATATCGGCCGCGCGTCCGATCAGCCCACGCCGGTGCGCACCCACCAGCGCCGCGCAGGCGCCGGTGCCGCAAGCTTGCGTGATGCCCGCGCCGCGTTCCCAGACGCGTACGCGCAATTGCTTAGGACCGCGCAATTCGACGATCTCGACGTTGGTGCGTTTCGGATAGAAAGGGTGGTGTTCGATCCGCGGGCCGATTTCGGCCAATGCTATCCGTTCGACATCGTCGACGAAGAAAACGGCGTGCGGATTGCCCATGCCGACCGCGACCGGCTGGCGCAGCGGTCCATCCTCGATAGCGAGCGACAGCGTGTCCATTTCGCGAATGAGCGGAATTTCGGACCACAGTAGACGCGCCGGGCCCATATCGGCGGTAATGCCCTGGGGTCCGGCGCTGATGGCGACCGGCCCGGCCAGGGTCTCGATGCGCGCGCGATCTCGTCCGCGCTCGTCCATGATGATAGCGCCGATACAGCGCACGGCATTGCCGCACGCTTCAACCTCGCCGCCGTCGGCGTTGAGAATGCGCATGAAGGCATCGCCATCGCCCGAGCGCGGCGGCTCAATCACGATCAATTGGTCGCAGCCGATCCCGGTGTGACGGTCGGCGAGCTTGCGCGCGACGTCCGAGGTCAGCTTCGGCGCGCGAGCACGTCCGTCGAGCACAATGAAATCGTTCCCAAGCCCATGCATTTTCAGAAAGGCGGTCATAGTGCGGCGATATAGGCTGCGCAGGCGCGGAAGTCCACAGTTTCCGCCCGCTGAGACCGCATCTCGAAGGGTGGACGGAGCATGCCTCAGCGAGACGAAAAGCTTTTCAGTGCTTCTATCAACGAAACGAATTCGGTACGAATGCGCGGGTCGCGGATATGGATGAAGGCATGAAGCATCCGGCCGATATCAACGTCTGTCGCGACCGGAGTGTCGCCAATCTCGGGAAGGATGCCGGCCCTGGACAACATATCACGCACCTTTGCGCCGATCTCCGCAACGAATTGGTCGGAATCTGAGACCCTCGCGGGTGTCCCCGTCTCATCACTCATAAACTTTCCCCAACCCCGAGCACAAAATACAACTTGTAGTAGTTTTTTATAAAAATCTACTCGGTTTGGTATAGCATGAGTGTTGTGCGAGCCAAATGAAAATTAGGCTTGGTTGGGTAGGTCAGGTCACACATCGTCGCTGGATTGGGCGAGCGTTTTCACGAACTGGGCCAACCGCTTGCGCACATTTGGATCCTTGACGCGAAAAAAATTGTGCACCATCTCGATGGCGTCGCGAGATGTCAGCGGATCTTCCTTGATCCCGGCAAGCGGTCCTTCAGGCGTATCGGGCATCAACGAAGCGGCGATTTCCTGAACGCCTTCAAAGAAGTAGGCGACGTCGACACCAAGAGTCTTGCCGATCTTATAAAGATTGCTGGCACCGATGCGGTTGGTGCCGTTTTCGTATTTCTGAACTTGTTGGAAAGTAACGCCGATAGCTTCGCCAAGTTTGGTCTGGCTCAATCTGATACCGACGCGTCGGGCACGTACGCGCGATCCGACATAACGGTCGATTGGGTCCGGTCCATCGTCTTTTATGGTTCGCCTTCTCATAGTCGATACTGTCCTCGTATTCCCTCAAGTGGATATTGTTCTGTCGGTTATTTTATAAACTAATTTATTGGCTTTATTATGGTCTCGGTCCCGGAGATATAAATAGCACGATTAACTATCTCCGAAAACTGCGGAAATTCAACTGGAACGCTAGACATCTTCATAGGTGTATTCGCCAAAAACTACACGTTGAAGACGCATGAACCTGTGTGATCGTATGCAATTTATTCGTGCAAAAATGGTTCCGTGACACGGTACGTGCTCACTGAATATAGGTCACGAAAACGCCAGCGACAGTGGCACCTACAATGGTGCGTTGCTTGACTCAAATAACTCACATCCCTAGATTACCGTCGCTTTGACGCCCGGCCATGCCGCGCGCCGCCAGTCCGCGAGGGTTCGCGCACTGGCGTTTTTCGTTTGGAGAGGCGGAGTCTTACAGCGTGTTCGACGCCCTGAGCGCAAAACTATCGGACGTTTTCGACCGACTGACCCGGCGCGGCGCGCTGAGCGAGGCCGACGTCGATGCGGCGATGCGCGAGGTGCGTCTGGCGCTGCTTGATGCCGACGTCGCGCTGCCGGTCGCCAAGGATTTCATTGACAGCGCGACCCGACGCGCGATCGGCCAGGACGTGCTACGGAGCGTCACGCCAGGCCAAATGGTCGTCAAAATCGTTCACGACTGCTTGGTCGAAATGTTGGGCCAAGGTGGCGACGCCGATGCGGCGCTGAATTTCAACGTCACGCCGCCGATGGCGATCCTTATGGTCGGCCTGCAAGGCTCCGGCAAAACGACGACCTCGGCTAAGCTCGGCGCGCGTCTTACAAGCCGTGACCGCAAGAAGGTTCTGCTTGCCGGGCTCGACGTCGCGCGTCCCGCCGCGCAGGAGCAGCTCCGCGTGCTGGGCGAACAGGGCGGTGTCGCGTCGCTGACACCCATCATGGGCGAGCGGCCGGTTGCGATCGCACGTCGCGCCATGGATACCGCGCGCCGCGAAGGCTACGACGTGGTGATCCTCGATACCGCCGGTCGTTTGTCGATCGACATGGCTCTGATGGCGGAGGTCGCGGAGATTCGCGGCATCGTGAAGCCGGCCGAAGTGCTGCTTGTCGCCGATGCGTTGTCGGGTCAGGACGCCGTCAACACAGCCAAAGAATTCAATGAGCGCGTCGGCATTACCGGCATCGTGCTCACCCGCGTCGATGGCGATGCGCGCGGCGGCGCCGCACTCAGTATGCGCGCGGTGACCGGACGTCCGATCAAGTTCATGGGCGTCGGCGAAAAGCTCGATGCGCTGGAAGTCTTCGATGCCCAGCGCGTTGCCGGCCGTATCCTCGGCATGGGCGACGTGGTTGGCCTGGTCGAGAAGGCATCGCAGGTCATCGATCGTGCGCAAGCCGAACAGCAGGCCAAGCGTGCGTTGCGTGGCCAATTCACACTCGACGATCTCGCCGATCAACTCGGTCAGATCCGCGGCATGGGCGATCTCGGCGGTCTGCTCGGCATGATCCCCGGCATCGGCAAGATGAAGAAGCAGATCGAGGGTGCCAACATCGATAACAAGATGCTCGCGCGCCAACAGGCGATCATCCGCTCGATGACCCGGGCCGAACGCGCCAATCCCAAGGTTTTGAACGCCAAGCGCCGCATCCGCATCGCCAACGGCTCGGGCACGTCCGTGCAGGACGTGAACAAACTGCTCAAGCAATTCCAGCAGATGAGCGACATGATGAAAAAGATGGGCAAAGGCGGCCGCGGTGGGATGTTCGGCGGCGGCATGCCGCCGATGATGCCGCCGGGTTTCCCGGGCGGCATGCGCTAGACCGAAGGTCGACACACAGAGATCAATTATCCAACCCGAACAACTATCAGCTAAGGAACGAACAACTTATGGCTTTGAAAATCAGACTGTCGCGCGGTGGCGCCAAGAAACGTCCCTACTACCGGATCGTGATCGCCGATGCGCGCAGCCCGCGTGATGGTCGTTTCATCGAGCGCGTCGGCTCCTATAATCCGATGGTTCCGCAAGATCACCCGGAGCGGTTGCAGCTCCAGACCGAGCGCATTCAGCACTGGCTGTCGAATGGCGCGCAACCGACCGACCGCGTGGCCCGTTTCCTGGCCAATGCCGGCTTGATCGAAGCACCGAAGCGTTTCGACCAGACCAAGAAGAGCCAGCCGAAGGAAAAGGCTCAGGAGCGTACGCGCGCCCGCGAGGAAGCAGCCGCGAAGGCAGCCGAAGCCGCCGCTCAGCCGGCACCGGCCGAAGCCGCCGAACAGCCGGCCGAAGGCGCCTAAGACGGCGCTCGGACCATGGCCGCGCCGGACATCGGGTTGGGGCGCATCTGCCTTGGCGTGATTACCGGGGCGCACGGGCTCGATGGTGCCGTCCTGATCCGCAGCTTCACCGCGGATCCCGCGTCGATCGGTGCTTACGGGGCGCTCGGTGACGCGGAGGCCAAGCGCAGCTTCGCGTTGAAGGTGCGCCGGGTGACGGCAAAAGGCGTGGTCGCGAAGATCGTCGGCATCGCCGACCGGACGGCGGCGGAGGGTTTGAAGGGCGTCGAACTATATATTGGGCGGGACGCTCTGCCCGAGCCGGACGAGGACGAGGTTTACGTTGCGGATGTGATTGGGTTGCGGGTCGAGGACAAAGACGGACGATCGATGGGTACGGTTACGAGCATGGACAATTACGGCGCCGGAGATGTGATGGAGGTGACGCTCGATTTGGGCGGCAAGCTTCTATTGCCCTTCACCCGGGCTGCCGTGCCCGTGGTCGATGTTGCCGCAGGCCGTGTCGTCGTCGATCCGCCCGCGATGAGCGAGGCCAAGGGCGATCGTTCGAACGAGGGGGACGGCGATGAACGCTCGTGACCTCCCGTCCGCCGCTCCCTGGACTGCGGACGTTCTGACCCTGTTCCCGGAAATGTTTCCGGGGCCGCTCGCCCATTCGCTGGCCGGACGCGCCCTCGAGGACGGGTTGTGGCGGCTCAATGCGGTTGATATTCGCTCCTTTGCGCGCGATAAACACCGCGTCGTCGATGATGCCCCGTTCGGCGGCGGGCCTGGCATGGTGATGCGCCCCGACGTCGTTGACGAGGCGCTGGCGAGTGTGGTGAGCGCGCGCGACGATCAAGTACCCGTCGTTTTCCTCAGCCCACGCGGTACGCCGTTGACTCAGGCGCGAATTCACGCGCTGGCCGAAGGCCCGGGTGCGGTGATGTTGTGCGGTCGGTTCGAAGGGATCGACGAGCGCGTTGTCGAAGCTTGGTCGATGGAAGAAATCAGCCTCGGCGATTTCGTTCTGTCGGGCGGCGAGCCTGCGGCGATCGCGCTGATCGACGCCTGCGTGCGGCTGTTGCCCGGAGTGATGGGAGGCCTCGGTTCATCCGAGGAAGAGAGTTTCGAAGGAGGGTTGCTTGAATACCCTCACTATACCCGGCCGCGCACGTGGCGCGATCGGGAGGTGCCGGAGGTTCTGATTTCCGGTCATCACGAAAAAGTTCGCGCTTGGCGTTTGGATCAGGCCGAGAGGATCACACGAGAACGGCGTCCCGATTTATGGACAAGGTACGCCGCCCAAGGATCGGGGATGAAGAGATGAACACGTTGCAAGAAGTAGAACAGCAGCAGATCGACAAGCTGACGGCCGGCAAGCCCGCGCCGGAATTCGCGCCGGGCGATACCATTCGCGTCAGCGTGAAGGTGGTCGAAGGCGAGCGCTCGCGCATCCAGGCTTTCGAAGGATTGTGCATCGCGCGCAAGAACTCGGGCCTCAATTCCAACTTCACGGTCCGCAAGATCTCGTACGGCGAAGGTGTCGAACGCGTGTTTCCGCTCTATTCGCCGAACGTCGCGAAGATCGAAGTGATCCGTCGCGGCGACGTTCGCCGCGCGAAGCTCTATTACCTGCGCGGTCGCCAAGGCAAGAGTGCGCGCATCTCTGAGCGCACCGACGGTTACGCGGCCAAGCTCTCGGCCGCCGAACGCGATCTGCATGCGACCTCGACGTCGCGCGAAGCCGCCCCCGAAGCGGCCAGCGACAAGGAGTAGCCACTGATGGCCGGCCCGCGCACGCTTTTCGATAAGATTTGGGACGCTCATCTGGTCGATCAACAGGCAGACGGTACCTGCCTGATTTTCATCGACCGTCATCTCGTGCACGAAGTGACGAGCCCGCAGGCGTTCGAGGGATTGCGCAATACCGGACGCAAGGTGCGCCGCCCCGATCTTACGCTCGCGGTCCCTGATCACAATGTGCCGACCGAAAACCGCGATAAGGGCATCGAGGAAGAAGAGTCGCGCATCCAGGTCGAGGCGCTGACGACAAACTGCAAGGAGTTCGGCATCCAGCTCTTCGGCATGGACGATATCCGCCAGGGCATCTGTCATGTCATCGGGCCGGAGCAGGGCTTCACCCTGCCGGGCACGACGATGGTGTGCGGCGATTCGCATACGGCGACGCACGGCGCCTTCGGCTCGCTCGCCTTCGGCATCGGCACCTCCGAGGTGGAGCATGTTCTGGCGAGCCAGACCATGATCCAAACCAAGGCGAAAAACATGCGCATTTCGGTCGACGGCGCATTGCCCGTCGGCATCACCGCGAAGGACATGATCCTTGCCATCATCGGCAAGATCGGCACGGCCGGCGGTACCGGCTGCGTCGTCGAATACGCCGGCGAAGCGGTGCGCAATCTCGACATGGCGGGCCGCATGACGGTCTGCAACATGACGATCGAAGCGGGCGCGCGCGCCGGCCTCATCGCGCCTGACGAGAAAACCTTCGAATATCTGATGGGCCGGCCGATGTCGCCCAAGGGTGCGACCTGGGAAATGGCGCTCACCTATTGGAAGTCGCTGCCCTCCGATCCGGGCGCCAAATACGATGTCGAGGTCACGTTGAATGCGCGCGACATCACGCCGATGGTCACCTGGGGCACCAGTCCTGAGGATGTCGTGCCGATCACAGGTCATGTTCCCGATCCGAAGGACATCGCCGACGAAGGCAAACGCAAGAAGCTCGAACGCTCGCTCGCCTATATGGGCCTCACACCGGGCACTGCGATGCAGGATGTCAGGATCGACAAGATGTTCATCGGATCGTGCACCAACTCGCGCATCGAGGATTTGCGCGCCGCCGCCGTTATTGTGAAGGGGCGCAAGAAGGCCGATCACGTTCAGGCGCTGGTGGTTCCCGGTTCGGGGCTCGTTAAGGAACAGGCCGAAAGCGAAGGCCTCGACAAGATCTTCACCGATGCCGGGTTCGAATGGCGCGATGCGGGCTGTTCGATGTGCCTCGCCATGAACAACGATAAGCTTAAGCCGGGAGAACGCTCGGCCTCGACTTCCAACCGCAACTTCGAAGGCCGCCAAGGCCCCGGTGGTCGCACGCATTTGCTGTCGCCTGCGATGGCTGCTGCTGCCGCGATCAAGGGTCATCTGGCGGACGTGAGGGAGTTCAACTGATGGAAAAGTTCACGAGCCTCACTGGTGTCGCCGCCCCCTTGCCGATGGTCAATGTCGATACCGACATGATCATCCCCGCGCGGTTCCTAAAATCCATCAAGCGGACGGGCTTTGGCCCGTCGTTGTTCTATACCCTGCGCTATGACGAGCAGGGCAAGGAGCGCCCGGATTTCGTGCTCAACCAGCCGGCCTATCGCAAGGCGAAGATCCTGGTCGCCGGAACGAACTTCGGCTGCGGCTCTTCGCGCGAGCATGCGCCGTGGGCGCTCGACAATTTCGGCATCCGTTGCGTCATCGCGCCGGACTTCGCCGATATTTTCTACAACAATGCGTTCAAGAACGGCATGTTGCTAATCCGCCTGCCGCAAGAGCAGATCGACCAGCTCACGCACGATGCCGAGAACGGCGCCAATGCCACCTTCACCGTCGATCTTGAAAGCCAGGAGATCCGGCGTCCCGATGGCGGCGTCATCAAATTCGACATCGATCCCTTCAAGAAGCATTGCCTATTGAACGGGCTCGACGATATCGGCCTTACGCTCCAGAAGGGGACCAAAATCTCCTCCTACGAGGAGAAGATGAAGGCCGCCCAGCCCTGGCTTTAACCAGAACAATTTTCATTAAAATTCGTTGAGGGAGATTATCTTGGCTGCGAACAAGCGACTTCTCGTGCTGCCCGGCGACGGCATTGGTCCGGAAGTCATGGCCGAAGTTCGGCGCGTCATCGACTGGATGGACAAGCGTCGCCACGTAACTTTCGCGCTCGACGAAGCCTTGATCGGCGGCGCCGCGATAGATGGAGCCGGCAACCCGCTGCCTGATCGCACGATGGAATTGGCGCATGCGGCCGATGCCATCATCATGGGCGCGGTGGGCGGCCCGAAATGGGAGAAGCTTCCCTTCGCGCAGCAACCCGAACGCGGCCTGCTCGGCATCCGCAAGCAATTAAGCTTGTTCGCCAATCTGCGTCCGGCCGTCGTGTTCGACGCATTGGCCAATGCGTCGACCTTGAAGCTCGATGTCGTCAAAGGCCTCGACATCATGATCATCCGCGAACTCACGGGCGATATTTATTTTGGCGAGCCGCGCGGCATCGAAACCTTGCCAGATGGTCGCCGCAAGGGCGTGAACACGATGACCTACACCACGGACGAGGTGGAGCGTATCGGTCGCGTGGCGTTTGATCTGGCGGGCAAGCGCAATAAGCGTGTTTGCTCGATCGACAAGGCGAACGTACTTGAGACCACCGTGATGTGGCGCGAAGTGATGGAGAGCATCAAGGGCGAATACCCGGATGTTCAGCTCAGCCACATGTATGTCGATAACGCGGCGATGCAGCTCGTGCGCAACCCGAAACAGTTCGACGTCATCGTGACGGGCAATATGTTTGGCGATATCCTGTCCGATTGCGCGGCGATGTTGACCGGCTCGCTCGGCATGTTGCCGTCCGCTTCGCTGGGTGCGCCCGACAAGACCGGTCGCCGTGCCGCGCTTTACGAGCCGGTGCATGGCTCGGCCCCCGATATCGCGGGCAAGGGTGTCGCCAATCCGCTCGCCACCATCCTGTCCTTCGGGATGATGTTGCGCTATTCCTTCGATATGGTCGAAGACGCCGACCGTATCGATCAAGCGGTGCAGAACGTGCTCAATAATGGGATGCGCACGGCCGATATCATGGAACCCGGCAAGGCGAAGGTCTCGACCGATACGATGGGATCGGCGATTTTGGCGGAACTCGACAAGCTTGCGGCCTAATTGGGCGCCGCATATCTAGAAGAGGTAGCAGGAGACAGGTTATGAGCGCGAAGTATGCAGTCGTCGGCGCCACCGGCAATGTCGGGCGCGAGATTTTGCAGATCCTGGCGGACAAGGGCGTGTCCGCCAAAGACGTGACCGCGCTGGCCTCGTCGCGCTCGATGGGTGTGGAGGTCTCCTACGGCGAAGACGACGTGCTCAAGGTCGGCAATCTCGCCGATTTCGACTTTAAGGGCACCAATATCGTGCTGTCGTCGCCGGGCGCCAAGGTGTCGGCCGAGCATAGCCCGCGCGCGGCCAAGGCAGGCGCCATCGTTATCGACAATACGTCCTTTTGGCGGATGGACCCGGACGTGCCGCTGGTGGTGCCCGAGGTCAATCCGCAGGCGATCGCCGACTATCGCAAGAAGGGCATCATCGCCAATCCGAACTGCTCGACGATCCAGATGGTGGTGGCTCTTAAGCCGCTACACGATCTCGCGCGCATCAAGCGCGTCGTCGTTTCGACCTATCAATCCGTGTCGGGTGCGGGCAAGGCCGGGATGGACGAGCTGTTCAGCCAGACGCGCGGCATTTTCCTGAACGAGCCGGAACGCAAGTACCAAGAGACCTTCACCAAGGCGATCGCCTTCAATGTCATTCCCCATATCGACGTCTTCATGGATGACGGTTCGACCAAGGAAGAATGGAAGATGGTGGTCGAGACCAAGAAGATCCTCGATCCCAAGATCAAGGTAAACGCGACCTGTGTGCGCGTGCCGGTTTTCATCGGCCATGCCGAATCGATCAATATCGAGTTCGAGCGTTCGATCACCGATGAAGAGGCGCGCAATGCCCTGCGCAATGCGCCGGGTGTCGTCGTCATCGACCATCGCGCCAACGAAGGCTATGCGACGCCGGCGGAGATCGCCGGCGAAGATCCGGTTTATGTCAGCCGCATCCGTCAGGATCCGACCGTCGAGAACGGCATCAGTCTGTGGGTGGTAGCGGACAATCTGCGCAAGGGTGCGGCGCTCAACGCGGTGCAGATCGCCGAGTTGTTGACGCGCGATTATTTGGAAAAAGCGGCTTAGTTTTATGCCGCGCTCTCGCCGATGAAGGCGAGGTCCTTGTCGATAACCTTGCGTCGATCCTCGCCCTTGCGATTGGGATCGTTCCGCCTGCGACGGTCGGGCCCGAAATAGGTTTCCGCCTGGACGAACAGGCGGGGCCGCTCGATCACGGCGCGGATACGCAAGAACAGATTGGTGGCGGCGATAGGCTTTGCCAGCAGCTCGTTTACGCCGGCGTCGCGCGCTTCGGTCACCCGAAGGATTTCCGAATAGGCCGTGATCATGATGATGGGAACGTAGGGGCTCGGGCTTTCCCGACTGCGAACTTGCTTGGCGAAAGCGATCCCGTCCATCGGTTCCATCTGCCAGTCGAGCATCACGATGTCAGGGCTCATCTCCTTCAGCATGATCAAGCCCTCGCTTCCGTCGGACGCTTCCACGGTCTGGGTCACGCCGAGCGTACGCAGAATCTGGCGATACAACTCCTTCATGAAGGGATTGTCTTCGACGACGAGGAATTTAACTTTGCTGATATTAAGCCCGGCCACCGGATGTCATCCACTGTCGGTTGATGGGCGGATGATATGGGCGAGACGCGGGCCTGAGCATCGGGGTTGTCCGCATTTTCGGAAAATACATAGCCGCTTGTCGGGATGCGTAATCGCAACTCAATCAAGCGGCGTTAAAAGCGGAACGTCAAAAAAGGGGAAAAGTTAAGAGGCGTCAGGTTACGCAGGGCCTGGGATCCCTTTGTAACGCGCCGCGAGCGACGCTTCCTGACGCCTCTTTAGAGCCGTTAGGCTCCTATACGCGTTTGTGCTTCGCGCCACGGGCGCGCTCCCGTTGGGGACCGGACCCGGGCCGGACGTTGGCGGCTCATCCGGTTCCGTGGTCGAAACCGTCCTCGCCTTCCGCGTCAGCTTCTCCCGGTGTCCAGGTGCGAAGAGCGGCACTACGGATGTGTTGTTTCCTTGGTCAGGCCACCAAACGAAACCATCCGTTCGAACGATCCGCGCGCCCGAAGGGCTCAGCTTGACCGTCGATGTCCACCCGCCCGCACCGAAACGCGGCGAGATGCTGTGTCCAGCCCTCCTCCGACGCGAATCGGAAATAGCCCGGACACCGCTGCCGCCGGTGAGCCGCCCGAAGACGGCCATCGACGGGCATCCGCTCTTTCTGCTTCGGGTGGCGGCCCCAAGGGACCGGCGTTCTGGGCTGGAAAAAGCGGCGAAACGCTTTCGCGTACCGAGGAATGATGAGTAAAAGCAGAAATTGCTTCAATATAAATATCGCGAATATTGGAAAAATTCTGTGTATAAAAATCTTTTATTTGCACAATCAAATAACACTTTATCCACAGGACTATGCACAGGCAATTTGTGAGCGCCTTTGTTTGCAAGGGTTTGCCGTGTGGCCATCGCATAGCTGATCGTGGTCTGGCTCCGTTGACACGATTCCGGCGAGCGTCTAAACCCGACGACATACAGGGGGTGCGGTTTCCCGCGCCGGAAGATTTCAAGACGGGGCTGCCAACATGTCCACGGGTAACCGTCCACTCTCGCCGCACCTCGGGGTGTATCGGTGGCAGATCACGATGGTCCTTTCGATCGCCCATCGCATCACCGGGATCGCACTCAGCGTGGGTGCGCTGGTTTTGGCTTATTGGCTGTCGGCGGCTTCCTACGGGCCGGACAGCTTCGCCACCGCGCAGAGCCTGCTCGCCTCACCCTTCGGTTTGCTGCTGCTGCTGGGCTGGACCTTCGCGTTCTTTTTCCATCTGTGTAACGGCATTCGCCATCTCGCCTGGGATACAGGTTGGGGCTTCGATATCCCCAAGATGTATGCCACCGGTTGGACCGTGATCGTCGCCTCGGTCGTGCTGACGGCACTGACCTGGGCGATCGCGCTGGCTTGAGGGGAAGGCACATGGATCTTCGCAGCGATCTCGCCCGCGTCCGCGGTCTCGGTTCGGCCAAGGACGGGGTGCGCCATTGGTGGGTTCAGCGCCTGACGGCCGTGGCCCTGGTTCCGCTCGGCATCTGGTTCGTCACACAGGCAATCAATCTGGCGGGGGTCTCCCACGCGGCCTTCAAGGTCTGGCTCGCGACCGGCGCCAACTTCCTGCTGATGGCATTGCTTGTTACCACGATGTTTTATCATCTGCAGCTTGGGCTTCAGGTCGTCATCGAGGATTACATTCACGCCGAGAGAGCGAAGACCGTTCTGCTCGTGCTCAATATTTTCGCCTGTATTTTCCTGGCCGCGTTTTCGCTGGTCGCACTCGTCAAGGTCGCCTTCGGAGGCTGAACGTCCCATGCCCACTTCGTATAAAATCGTCGACCACGTTCACGATGTGATTGTGGTGGGTGCGGGAGGTGCCGGCCTGCGCGCGACGCTCGGCATGGGTGCCGCCGGTCTGCGCACCGCCTGCATCACCAAGGTCTTCCCGACCCGTAGCCATACGGTCGCGGCCCAAGGCGGCATCGGTGCAGCGCTCGGCAATATGCAGGAAGACAGCTGGCAGTGGCATATGTACGACACCGTCAAGGGCGCCGATTGGCTGGGCGACCAGGATGCCATCGAATATATGTGCCGCGAGGCTGTTCCGGCCGTCTACGAGCTTGAGCATTTCGGCGTGCCCTTCTCGCGCACCGATGAAGGCAAGATCTATCAGCGTCCGTTCGGCGGCCACATGCGCGATTACGGCAAGGCGCCGGTCGAACGTGCCTGCGCCGCAGCCGACCGTACCGGCCATGCCATCCTGCATACGCTCTATCAGCAGTCGCTGAAGCACAATGCGGAATTCTTCGTCGAATTCATCGCCATCGACCTGATCATGGACGACGACGGCTCGTGCCGTGGCGTCATGGCCTGGAACCTGGCCGACGGCACTATGCACCGCTTCCTGGCCAGCATGACCGTGCTGGCGACCGGCGGTTACGGGCGCAGCTATTTCTCCTGCACCTCGGCGCATACCTGCACCGGCGACGGCAACGGCATGGTGGCGCGCGCCGGGCTTCCGGTTCAGGACATGGAATTCGTGCAATTCCATCCCACTGGCATCTATGGCGCCGGTTGCTTGATCACCGAAGGGGCGCGCGGCGAAGGCGGGTATGTGACCAATTCCGAAGGCGATGCCTTCATGGAACGTTACGCGCCGACTGCGAAAGATTTGGCATCGCGCGACGTCGTCAGCCGCTCGATGACCGTCGAGATTCGCGAAGGGCGCGGCTGCGGCCCGAACAAGGATTTCATCTATCTGCATCTCGAGCATCTCGGCGCCGAGGTGCTGAACCAGCGGCTGCCCGGCATCACCGAAACGGCGCGCATCTTCGCCGGCGTCGATGCGACCAAGGAGCCGATCCCGATTCTGCCGACCGTGCATTATAATATGGGCGGCATTCCGACCAACTATCACGGCGAGGTTTTGCGTCCGACCGCGACCGATTCGGAGGCCGTCTGCCCAGGCTTGATGGCCATCGGCGAGGCAGCCTGCGTCTCGGTCCACGGTGCCAACCGCCTCGGTACCAATTCGCTGCTCGATATCGTCGTCTTCGGCCGCGCGGCCGCGCTGCGCGCCGCTCAGCTGATCAAACCCGGCGCCAAGGTGAAAGAGCCGAAATCCTCGACCGGCGAAGCAGCCATCGCGCGTCTCGATGCTTTGCGCAACGCCAACGGCTCGGAAACGACTGCGAAAATACGCGGCGACATGCAACGTCTCATGCAGAACAACGCGGCCGTGTTCCGCACCCAGGAGGTTCTGTCCGAAGGCTGTCAGAAGATCGATGAAATTGCCAAGCGCTTCGCTTCGGTGAAGGTCGCCGACCGCTCGCTGATTTGGAATTCCGATCTGGTCGAAACGCTGGAGCTTGAAAATCTCATCGCCAGTTCGCTCACTACGCTTTATTCCGCCGAGGCCCGTCAGGAATCGCGCGGCGCCCATGCGCGCGAGGATTTCCCCGAGCGCGACGATAAGGAATGGATGAAGCACTCGCTCGCTTGGATCGAACCGGGTTCGAAGGTTCGCCTCGGCTATCGGCCGGTGCATACCTATACGCTCTCCGAAGATGTGAAATATATCGCGCCGCAAAAGCGCGTTTATTAAGGGGCCCCTCGCATGGTCGAACTTTCGCTACCGCGCAATTCCAAGGTCAAGCAGGGCAAGACCCACAAGGCCCCGGCGGGCGCCAAGAACATCCGCAAGTACCAGGTCTATCGCTGGAGCCCGGACGACGGCCAGAATCCGAGCATCGATACCTACGAAGTCGATATGGATACGTGCGGCCCGATGGTTCTGGACGGGCTGATCAAGATCAAAAACGATATGGACCCGACGCTGACCTTCCGCCGTTCGTGTCGCGAGGGCGTGTGCGGGTCTTGCGCGATGAACATCGACGGCACCAATACCTTGGCCTGCACCAAGGATATGGGCGACATCAAAGGCGACGTGAAGGTCTATCCCTTGCCGCACATGGATGTGGTGAAGGATCTGGTGCCCGATCTCTCCAAGGCCTATGCGCAATATGCTTCGGTCGAGCCGTGGTTGAAGACAGATACGCCGGCGCCGGACAAAGAGCGTCTGCAAAGCCCCGAAGAGCGCGCCAAGCTCGATGGATTGTGGGAATGCATTCTGTGCTTCTGCTGCACGACCAGCTGCCCGTCCTATTGGTGGAATTCCGATCGTTATCTCGGTCCTGCTGTTCTGCTGCAAGCCTATCGCTGGATCGCGGATTCCCGCGATGAGAAGACCGGCGATCGGCTCGACAATCTCGAAGATCCGTTCCGATTGTATCGGTGCCACACGATCATGAACTGCACCAATACCTGTCCGAAGTCGCTGAATCCGGCCAAGGCGATCGCCGAGACCAAGAAATTGATGCTCGAGCGGCGCTGAGAACGTTCCAATTCCCGTAGTCCGACTGTTGAAGCTACGTATTTTGCGCGCGCCGGACTCCGCTTAGATTTCCTCCCAACCGATGCAACGACATCGGCCGGGCGTGTGAGGGACTTGGAATGTTAAGTAGGCTCCTTGGCAAAACAACCAAGCGCAAGCCGGGGTCGGCTGATGCGCTGGGTGGGTTTGAGGTCGACGAGTCCATCGATCTCGACAGCGGAACCATCTATATCGACGATACCATCGATCCCGAACGCGTCGTCGCGACCAGCCACGTCTATGCCGAAGCCGACATAAGCGAGGAACGCACATCAATCGCGGGCGGCGGGGCGAAGATTTTCGCGTTCGACTTGCGTCCTTTCTTCCGGGCGATCAGGGCCAAGCCCGGGGAGCGCTCCGCTGACACCTTCACTCGGTTTTGCGAAAATCAATTGTCGCGCTCTGTCGGTCCGGCCGGAGCCTATGAATTCGACGGTCTCGAATTTTTCTTCTTCCGGCTCGATCTGCCGAATGCCGAGGCGATGAACGAGGCCATCAAGATCATCAACGAGATCGGCACGCAGTATCTGCGCGATGCCTTCAATCCCGATCTGGTGCCGCAGGCGATCGTGCCGCTCGATGCCGACAAGGCGATGAACGAAAAGACCGGGCGCATCGACCGCAAGGCGGCATTCGATGCCCTGTCTCAATGGCGCGAGATCCACGGCAAGGTTCTGACCGAAGCGCATATCGTTGCTGCGTCGCACGACCGCGACCAAGAAAAGGTGTTGATGATCGCGATCGAGGCCGCCGAACGCCCCGCAGCCATGCGCATTCAGCGCGGACCGCAACGTCGCCAAAAGGAGCGCAAGATCGTCAAGGGCGAAGACCGCCGCAAGCGCAAGCGCGGCCGCCGCGCCTCGGACGATACGCGCAACGGCGCCAGCTGGTAGCTCTTTCACCCTTCCGCAAAAAAAGCGACACTCGCCCCCGCTGAATTGGGGGCTAGGCCATGTACGTTCCATCGCATTTTTCCGAAGGCGATCTTAGGCATCTGCACGATATCATTCGCCACAATGCCTTCGGCGTTGTGACCAGTCCGCTCGACGGACATCTCATGGCGACGCATCTGCCGTTCCTGATCGATCCCGACCGCGGTCCGAGAGGAACCTTGCTGGCGCATATGGCGCGCGCCAATTCCCATTGGAAAGGCTTCGACGGTGTCACGGAGGCGCTTGTCGTCTTTTCCGGCCCGCACGGTTATATCTCGCCCACCTGGTACGAGAAGGGTCCGGCGGTGCCGACCTGGAACTATATCGCGGTCCACGCCTATGGCGTGCCGGTGCTGCGCGACGATCCCGCCGAGACTCGTGCCCATCTGGGCCAGCTTGCTTCCATCTATGAAGCCGGGCGCGACCGGCCCTGGCGTATCGAAGATCAGCCCAAGGATTTCATCGATGGGATGTTGCGAGGCGTGATCGCATTCGAAATTCCGATTGCGCGCATCGAAGGCAAGACGAAGCTGTCGCAAAATCGCCCGAAGGGGGACATGACCCGCATTGTCGCGGCCTTGCGCGCCGAGGGCGAAACGGCGCTTGCCGACGCGATGGAACCGCGCAAAGAGGTGGCATGACCGAGGGGCCCCTCTTCGCCTATCGCGACCGTGTCGCGCGCCGGCTCCTGAAGCCCGATCCCGCGCAGGAGCTGCTGGCCGAGAAGCTGCAAAGCCTGCATCGCGCGCTGGATCATTATTCGCGGGAATCCGGGGCAGCCGGATGGAAGGAGCGTTTCGGGCTTTCGCGCCGGCGCGCCGAACCGCCCCAGGGCCTCTATATTTACGGCGGCGTCGGCGCCGGCAAATCCATGCTGATGGATGTGTTCTTCGCGACCGCGCCCACGCCCAAGAAACGCCGCGCGCATTTCCATGCCTTCCTCCAGGACGTGCACGAACGTTTCAACCAATTCCGCAAGACCAAACGCGCGGACGAGGGCGATCCGATTCCGCATGTCGCCGACGCGCTGGCCGAGGACGCCTGGCTCCTGTGCTTCGACGAATTGCAGGTGACCAATATCGTCGATGCGATGATCCTAGGCCGGCTGTTCGAGGCCCTGTTCGCCCGCGGCGTTGTCGTGGTCGCGACATCCAACCGGCCACCGAAGGATCTCTACAAGGACGGTTTGCAGCGCGACCGCTTCGTTCCGTTCATCAAGCTGATCGAGAGCAAGCTCGATGTCTATCAATTGGCGAGCGAGGTGGATTATCGGCTCGAGCGCATGCTGGGCATGCCCGTCTATTACAGCCTGGCCGATTCCGCCGCCGCGCGCATCCTGGATACGGTGTTCGATCTGCTGGCGAACAACGCGGCCCCAGCGATCGAACGCATCGAGGTCAAGGGCCGCATCCTTGAGATCGCGGCGGCCGGCGGGGTGGCGCGCGCGACCTTCGACGAATTGTGCGACCGCCCGCTGGGCCCCGCCGATTACCTCGCCATCGCCGAGCGCTTCCATACGGTGATCCTGGACAAAATCCCCCGCATGGGGCCGGACAAGGCGACCGAGGCGCGGCGCTTTGTCACCCTGATCGACGCGCTCTACGAGGCCAAGGTGAAGCTGATCTGTTCGGCCGAGGTTCCCGCCCGCGCGCTGTATCCGGACGGCGAGGGGGCATTCGAGTTCGAGCGGCTCGTCTCGCGCCTCATGGAGATGCAGTCGGCGGAGTATCTAAAGCTGCCGCACGCCACATCTTCGTAACGATTTCCCCAATAATCTCGGCCCTTTAGCCCCTTCAAACGGCCCGCCCGGACTTGTGCGGGGGTGCGTTTTGCGCTACCCACAAGGCGGCTTTTAGGCTTGCCCGCTGGCGGTGGGCGTAAGCCCATGTGGACCACGAGGGGGAACTATGGCGAGAAGTAAGATCGCGCTCATCGGCGCGGGCAATATCGGCGGAACATTGGCGTTCCTGGCGGGGCTCAAGGAATTGGGCGATGTCGTCCTGTTCGACGTCGTCGACGGCGTTCCTCAGGGTAAGGCTCTCGATATCGTCGAAGCTTCTCCGGTCGAAGATTTTGATTCCCGCATGACCGGTTCCAACGACTATGCCGCGATCAAGGACGCCGACGTCATAATTGTGACCGCCGGCATCGCGCGTAAGCCCGGCATGAGCCGCGACGACCTGATCGGGATCAATACCGGGGTCATGCGCGCGGTCGGCGCCGGCATCAAGCAATATGCCCCCAATGCTTTCGTTATTTGCATCACCAACCCGCTCGACGTCATGGTCGGCGTGCTTCGCGATTACTGCGGCCTGCCGCACAACAAGGTCGTCGGTATGGCCGGTGTGCTGGATTCGGCGCGTTTTCGTTATTTCCTGGCCGAGGCGATGAACGTTTCGGTCGAAGACGTCACAGCTTTCGTACTTGGCGGTCACGGCGACACTATGGTGCCGCTGACGCGATATTCGACGGTCGCCGGCATTCCGCTGCCGGATCTGGTCAAGATGGGCTGGCTGACCCAATCCAAGCTCGACGAGATAGTGACACGCACCGCCAATGGCGGCGGCGAGATCGTCGCGTTGCTCAAGACCGGCTCGGCTTTCTACGCGCCGGCCTCTTCGGCGATCCAGATGGCCGAGGCGTATTTGAAGGACAAGAAGCGCGTCTTGCCCTGCGCGGCGTATCTGAACGGTGAATACGGCGTGAAAGGTATCTATGTCGGCGTACCGGTCGTGATCGGCGCGGGCGGGATCGAGAAGATCGTCGAGATCAAATTGAATCCGGACGAGCAAAAGGCCTTCGATACTTCGGTTGCCGCGGTCAAGAAACTGATCGAGGAGAGCCAGGCGGTTCTGGCCAAGGTCGAGGCCGAGGCGAAAGCGAAATAGTGCGGCGCGGGTACGGTTCGCCGGACCTGGCCCCTCAGCAAGCCATAGGCAGGAAGCTCCATGAACATTCATGAATACCAGGCGAAACAGCTTCTTTCGCGCTACGGCGTGAAGGTGCTCAAGGGCGGGGTGGCCTATACGGCGGCCGAGGCCGAAGCGGTGGCGAAGGATTTGGGCGGCCCGGTCTGGGTGGTCAAATCGCAAATCCACGCGGGCGGCCGCGGAAAGGGCAAGTTCAAGGAGACTTCAGCCGGCGGCAAGGGCGGCGTACGCGTCGTCAAATCCGTCGAGGACGCGAAGGAAAATGCGAGCCAGATGCTGGGCGCCACCCTGGTCACCCATCAGACCGGCCCGGTCGGCAAAGTGGTCAAGCGGGTCTATATCGAGGACGGCTGTGACATCGCGCGCGAATTGTACCTTTCGATCCTGATCGACCGTACGACCTCGCGCGTGACTATTATCTCGTCGTCCGAAGGCGGCATGGATATCGAAGAAGTCGCGGCCCATACGCCCGAAAAAATTCAAACCATCGACATCGACCCCGTGATGGGCATGCAGGGCTTCCATGCACGTGAAATCGCCTATGGGCTCGGGCTCAAGGGCGATCAGGTGAAATCGGCGGTCTCGTTCCTCATGTCCATGTACAAGGCCTTCGTCGATCTGGATGCGAGCCTGGTCGAAGTCAACCCGATGGTCGTGACCAAGGCGGGCGAGGTCGTCTGCCTCGACGCCAAGATGAACTTCGACGACAACGCGCTCTATCGCCACAAGGACGTGGCCGAGATGCGCGATGAGGACGAGCAGGACCCTATCGAACTCGAAGCCGGCCGCCACGAGCTTAACTACATCAAGCTTGACGGCTCGATCGGCTGCATGGTCAACGGCGCGGGCCTCGCTATGGCGACCATGGACATCATCAAACTCTACGGCGGCGAGCCTGCCAACTTCCTCGATGTCGGCGGTAGCGCCACCAAGGAACGCGTGACCACCGCCTTCAAGCTGATCCTGTCCGACAAGAACGTCGAAGGCATTCTCGTCAATATCTTCGGCGGCATCATGCGCTGCGACATCATCGCCGAGGGCGTCGTCGCGGCAGCCCGCGAAGTCTCGCTCAACGTGCCGTTGGTCGTGCGCCTCGAAGGCACCAACGTCGAGCTTGGCAAGGAAATCCTCGCCAAATCCGGCCTGCCCATCGTGTCCGGCAACGATCTCGCGGATGCCGCGGCCAAAATTGTCAAAGCCGTGAAGGAGGCTGCGTAAATGTCCATCATGGTCGACAAGAACACGAAGGTCATTTGCCAGGGCTTCACCGGCACGCAGGGTACCTTCCATTCCGAACAGGCGATCGCCTACGGCACGAAAATGATGGGCGGCGTCACGCCCGGCAAAGGCGGTTCGAAGCATCTCGACCTGCCGGTGTTTGACACCGTGGCCGAGGCCGTCGCCAAGACCGGCGCCAATGCCTCGGTCATCTATGTGCCGCCGCCGTTCGCGGGCGAAGCGATCCTCGAAGCCATCGACAGCGAAATCCCGCTCGTCATCTGCATCACCGAAGGCATCCCGGTGCTCGATATGGTGCGGGTGAAGCGCGCGCTGACCGGCTCGAAGACCCGCCTCATCGGGCCGAACTGCCCCGGCGTCATCACGCCCGGCGAATGCAAGATCGGCATCATGCCCGGTCATATCCATCAGCGCGGCAAGATCGGCATCGTGTCGCGCTCGGGCACGCTCACCTATGAGGCGGTCGGCCAGACGACCAAGACGAAGCTTGGTCAAACAACCTGCGTCGGCATCGGCGGCGATCCGGTCAACGGCACCAACTTCATCGACGTCCTCGATCTGTTTTTGAAGGACGACGAGACGCAGGGTATCATCATGATCGGCGAGATCGGCGGCAGTGCCGAAGAGGACGCGGCTCAATTCCTCAAGGATTCGAAGATCAAAAAACCGATGGTTGGCTTCATCGCGGGTGTCACGGCCCCTCCGGGCCGCCGCATGGGTCACGCGGGCGCCATCATTTCCGGCGGCAAGGGCGGTGCCGGCGACAAGATGGAAGCCATGCGTTCGGCCGGAATCGTCATTACGGATTCGCCAGCGACGCTCGGCGAAACGATGCTAAAGGTTATGACGAAATAATTTGCCTCACCCTGAGCTTGTCGAAGGGCGGGGCTCCACCTCATGCTTCGACAGGCTCAGCATGAGGGCATCCATTGGAAGGGTGCGTTATGGCGAGTTCTTTGGATTCACTTTTTAACGGCGCGAACGGTGCGTTCATCGCCGAGCTTTATGAACGTTTTCTCGACGATCCCACTTCGGTCGACGCCAGCTGGGTTCAGACGTTCCAGGATTTCGCGCAGGACGACGGCGCGGTCGCGGCCGATCTGAAGGGCGCGTCGTGGGCGCGTTCGCGCACCAAAATCATCGGCACCACGAACGGTGAAGCCGCGCCCAAGCGCACCGAGGCTCCCGCGACCGCGTTTCCGCAAGGTGCTACGGTTCCCACCGATGCGACGATCCGCGCCGCCGCCCTGACTGTGCGTGCGCGTACTCTCATCCGCAGCTACCGGGTGCGTGGACATCTCGAAGCCAATTTCGATCCGCTCGGCCTGTCGAAGACGGGGTATCTCAAGGAGCTCGATCCGAAATTCTACGGATTCACCGATGCCGACATGGATACCCCGATCTATCTCGATACCAAGCTCGCGGGCAAGGATACACATACGCTCCGCGACATCATCGCCACCGTGCGCGATATCTATTGCACGACCATCGGCATCGAATACATGCATATCCAGGAGATCGACGAGCGCCAGTGGCTCCAGGAGCATTTCGAGGATGTATCGTGGCGGCCCACGCTCGCGGCCGACACCAAGAAACGCATCTACAAGGAACTGGTCGAGGCTGACGGCTTCGAGACCTTCTTGAACATCAAACATAGCGGCACCAAGCGTTTCGGCCTCGACGGAGGCGAAAGCACGATCCCGTGTCTCGAGACCGTCCTGCTCGAAGCGGCCCGCATGGGCTATGAGGAAACCGTCATCGGCATGCCGCATCGCGGACGTCTCAATGTGCTCGCCCGCACCATGGGCAAACCGCATGTCGCTATTTTTTCCGAATTCCAGGGCACCTCGTCGAAGCCCGACGAAGTGCAGGGCTCGGGCGACGTGAAATACCATCTGGGTGCCTCGGCGGATCGTGAATTCGATGGCAAGCGGATGCATCTTTCGCTCACCGCCAACCCGTCGCACCTGGAAGCGGTCAATCCGGTGGTGCTCGGCAAGGTACGCGCCAAGCAGGCCATCCGCGGCGACGAAGCGCGCGAACAGGTGCTGGCTATTCTGATGCACGGCGATGCGGCCTTCGCCGGCCAGGGCGTCGTGCCGGAAACGCTCGATCTGTCGCAGCTCCGCGGGTACCGGACCGGCGGCACCATCCATATCATCGTCAACAACCAGATCGGTTTCACCACCAATCCGGTTGCGTCGCGGTCGACGCCCTATTGCACGGATATCGCCAAGGGCCTTCAATGCCCGATCTTCCACGTCAACGGCGACGATCCAGAAGCCGTAATGCGCGTCTCCCATCTGGCGATGGGCTTCAAGCACAAGTTCAAGCGCGACGTGGTGATCGACATTTTCTGCTATCGGCGGCACGGGCATAACGAGGGCGACGAGCCCATGTTCACTCAGCCCTTGATGTACAAGGCGATCGCCAAGCATCCGACGACGTTGCAGATATACCGCGACAGGCTGATTGCCGAAGGGACCCTGAGCGCCGACGAGGCTGCCAAGATCTCCGCCGATTTCCGCAGCCATCTCGAAAGCCAGTTTGAGGCCGCGCCCAACTACAAGCCGAACAAGGCCGACTGGCTCGAAGGCCGCTGGGTCGGCATCTCGCAACTCGTCGAGGACGAGGAAAGGCACGATGAAGGAACCGCTGTCGATACGGCGCTTCTGAAGGAAGTGGGCAAGGCGATCAGCAACGTGCCTGAGGGGTTCAATCTGAACTCCAAGCTGGTGCGTCAGTTGAACGCGCGCACCAAGATGTTCGAAACCGGCGAAGGCGTCGATTGGGCGACCGCCGAGCAGCTCGCCTATGGCACATTGCTGATGGAGGGTACGCAGGTCCGCCTGTCGGGCCAGGATTCGGGGCGCGGCACCTTCTCGCACCGCCACGCCGTCTTCATCGATCAACAAAACGAACAGCGCTACTACCCGCTCTCCAACATCGCGCCCAACAAGCAGGCCGCCTTCGAGGTGATGGACAGTCCTTTGAGCGAATTCGCCGTGCTCGGTTTCGAATACGGCTATTCGCTCGCCGATCCCAACACGCTCACCATATGGGAAGGCCAATTCGGCGATTTCGCCAACACCGCGCAGGCGATGATCGATCAGTTCATCACGTCCGGCGAATCCAAGTGGCTGCGCATGTCGGGCTTGGTGATGCTGCTGCCGCACGGAATGGAAGGTCAAGGGCCAGAACATTCCTCCGCGCGTCTCGAACGCTATTTACAGGCCTGTGCGCAGGACAATATCCAGGTCGTCAACTGCACGACGCCGGCGAATTTCTTCCACGCGATGCGGCGTCAGGTGCGTCGCAATTTCCGCAAGCCTTTGGTCGTTATGTCGCCGAAATCGATCCTGCGCCACAAATTGGTGGTCTCGAAACTGTCCGACATGTCCACCGGCTCGCGCTTCCGCCGCGTGCTGGGCGAGGTCGACAAGCTGGCCGTCGCCGACAAGGTGAAGCGCGTCGTGCTGTGTTCGGGCAAGGTCTATTACGATCTGTTGGAACATCGCCGCGAGCACAAGATCGACGATGTCGCGATCGTGCGCGTCGAGCAGCTTTATCCCTGGCCCCGCGACGGCATCGCGCGCGAATTGTCGAAATACCCGAATGCCGAAGTGGTGTGGTGCCAGGAAGAGCATGCCAATATGGGGCCGTGGAACTTCGTCATGCGCCGCATCGAATATATCCTCGAAGATGGTGCTGCCGGTAAGCGCAAATCGACGCGACCGATCTATGCGGGGCGCCCGGAGGCGGCCTCACCGGCCACCGGATCGCATCATGTGCACGAACATGAACAGGAACTCATTGTCGAGCAGGCGCTGAGCTGGAAGGCGGCCGATCTGATGACTCCGCTCCAGCGCGTCCCCCAAGATTAGCCACGCTTAAAATTAGACGGCCAAGGAAATCCATCATGGCAACCGAGATCAAAGTACCGACGCTGGGCGAATCGCTATCCGAGGCGACCGTCGCCAATTGGCTGAAATCGGTGGGCGATACGGTGGCCAAGGACGAGCCGCTGCTCGAACTTGAAACTGACAAGGTGACGATCGAGGTTAATGCGCCCGCCGCCGGCACGCTCAGCGAGATCCGCGCGGCGACCGGGGCCGAGGTCGAGGTCGGCGCGATTCTGGGCCTGATCGCCGAAGGGGCCGTCGCCGTGAAATCGGCACCCAAATCCGCGCCGGCTGCCGCTCCCGCTCCCGCCAAGGCGGCTCCAGCGGCTCCTGCGAAAAAATCCGAACCCGTCATGGCGCCCTCGGCGGCCAAGATCGCGGCCGATAACAAGATCGATCCGGCTTCGGTTGCCGGCACCGGCAAGGATGGGCGCATCACCAAGGGCGACGTGCTCGCCGCCTCTGTTCAGATTCCGTCCCGCCCCGCCGGTCCGCGCGAGGAACGCGTGAAGATGTCGCGGCTGCGCACCCGCATCGCCGAGCGTCTCAAGGAAGCGCAGAACACCGCCGCCATGCTCACCACCTTCAACGAGGTGGATATGAGCGCGGTGATGGAGGCGCGCACGAGATACCGCGACTCGTTCGAGAAGGCGCACGGCGTGCGTTTGGGCTTCATGAGCTTTTTCGTGAAGGCGGCGATGGTCGCCTTGCGCGATTTCCCGGCGGTGAATGCCGAGATCGACGGCAACGAGGTCGTCTACAAGAATCATTACGATATCGGCGTGGCCGTGGGCACCGAGAACGGCTTGGTCGTTCCGGTGCTGCGCGATGCCGACAATATGAGCTTCGCCGACATCGAGAAAAAAATCGGCGATTTTGGCAAGCGCGCGCGCGACGGCAAGCTCACGCTGGATGAAATGACCGGCGGCACCTTCACCATCACCAACGGCGGCATCTACGGCTCGATGCTGTCCACGCCGATCCTTAATGCGCCGCAATCCGGCATCCTCGGCATGCACAATATCGTGCAGCGTCCGGTGGTGATGAAGGACGGCAAGATCGAGGCCCGCCCGATCATGTATGTGGCGCTGTCTTACGATCACCGCATCGTCGATGGCCGCGAGGCGGTCTCTTTCCTCGTGCGCATCAAGGACTGCATCGAGGATCCGCAGCGCATTTTATTTGATATGTAGCATGCGACGTTATTCACAAAATAAGCCGTCATGCCCGGATCAAGTCCGGGCATGACTTTATTTAGGGAGTTTTAGTTTATGGCCGATACTTCTTCGTTCGATGTGGTGGTGATCGGCGGCGGGCCGGGCGGCTATGTCTGCGCCATTCGGGCGGCTCAATTGGGTATGAGCGTCGCGATCGTCGAGAAGATGAAGACGCTGGGCGGCACCTGCCTCAATATCGGCTGCATCCCGTCTAAAGCCTTGTTGCACTCGTCGCATCTGTTCGAGGAGGCCAATCACGGCTTCGCCGCCCAAGGAATCAAGGTGAGCGGTGTGGCGCTCGATCTTCCTGGGATGATGAGCCACAAGGACAAGGTGGTCGAAGCGACCGTAAAGGGCGTCGACTTCCTGATGAAGAAGAACAAGATCACGCGCCTGCTCGGTACCGGCTCGATTAAATCCAAGGGCGTCGTCGCCTATGCGGGCGAGGACGGCAAGGTCAAGGAGATCACGGCCAAACATATCGTCATCGCCACCGGCTCCGAGGTCGCCCCGCTGCCTGGTGTCGCCATCGACGAAAAGCAGATTGTCTCGTCCACCGGCGCGATCGCGCTGACAAAAGTTCCGAAAAGCCTGGTGTTGGTGGGCGGCGGCGTCATCGGCCTGGAACTGGGATCCGTCTGGCGGCGCCTGGGCGCCGAGGTCATGGTGGTCGAATTCCTGGACGCGATTCTGCCCGGCATGGACGCGGAGGTCGCCACCGCCGCGCGCCGCTTGTTCGAGAAGCAGGGCATCAAATTCAAGTTGGGCGCCAAGGTAACGGGTGCCAAAACCGCGAAGTCCGGTGTGACCTTGACGGTCGAGCCCAAAGCGGGCGGTGCCGCCGAGGAACTCAATGCCGAGATCGTGCTGGTCGCCATCGGGCGGCGTCCCTTCACCCAAGGGCTCGGGCTGGAAAATGTGGGCGTCGCGCTCGATAAGCGCGGTTTTGTCGAAGTCGCCCATGGCTACAAGACCAATGTCGAGGGCATTTATGCCATCGGCGACGTGGTGGGCGGCGCCATGCTGGCGCACAAGGCTGAGGAGGAGGGCGTGGCGCTGGCCGAACTGCTGGCCGGCCAGGCGGGCCATGTGAATTACGATGCAATTCCCGCCATCGTCTATACCTTCCCCGAGATCGCGGGCCTCGGCAAAACCGAGGAACAATTGAAGGCCGCCAATGTCGCCTACAAGGTCGGCAAGTTCCCCTTCATGGCCAATGCGCGTGCCCGCGCCATGGCCGCGACCGACGGTTTCGTCAAAATCCTGGCCGATGCGACGACCGATCAGGTCTTGGGCGTCCATATCCTGGGCGCCCAGGCGGGGGAACTGATCCAGGAATGCGTGGTCGCCATGGAATTCAAAGCGGCGTCGGAGGATATCGCGCGGTCCAGCCATGGGCACCCGGGCCTTTACGAAGTTGTGAAAGAAGCCGCCCTCGCGGTCGAAGGTCGCGCCTTGCACATCTGAGGACGGGCCTTAAACTTCCCGCATGTTCATTTGGATGCCCGAAAGCAAGGGGCCGCTGGTTTCCCTCAAGCTCGTCGGTCGGCTGACCGACGCCGACTATCTCGACACCCTGCCGATGCTGGTGGATATCGCCGAGCGCGAGGGTGCTTTGCGTGTTGTTGCCGATCTCTCGGAATTCGACGGTTGGGAATGGCAGGCGTCTTACGATAAGGCCGCCTTCGGCATCAACCATTGGGACAAGGTGAGGCGTATTGCCTTAGTCGGAACACTCGGCTGGGCGACGCTTGCGGCGCGCATCGCGGTGACCGTCGCCACCGCCGGCGTGCGTATCTTCGATGCGGGTAAATATGAGGACGCGCTTGCCTGGGCGCGGAGCGACGAGCCCGATCCGGCCTAGCCTTTATTCGAAGGAAAATTCCCACCCTGCACAAAACAGAGGTGGCCTCCCTGCCGAATTCGTTGCTAGAATTAACGATAACCGGATCAACCGGAAAAAACAGGGAGACGGCCAATGTTCAAATCGCTTTGGGCAGGCGTGTGCTGGGCGGCGATTGCCGCGTTGGCGAGTGGCCCCGTCGCGGCGCAAAAATCAAAAGACACGCTGCGCATGAGCGCTAATGACGTTTATGCCGTCCTCTCGCCCTACGACATGGCGCTGGAAGAGGCGGGGCAAATCTACGATCAGATTTATTCGCCGCTGATGGCATTGGACGAGAAGGCGGGCAAATGGGTTCCCGAGTTGGCGACCGCGTGGCGCCATATCGACAACAAGACGCTTGAGGTCGATCTGCGCGAAGGGGTCACTCTGCATAGCGGCAAGCTGTTCACCGCCGACGATATCAAGGCGTCGATCGATTACACCATCGATCCCGCCTCCAAGATCCGCAGCAAGAACCGCTATACCTGGATCAAAAGCGTCGAGAAACTCGGCAATCACAAAATTCGCATCCATTTGACCGAACCCTACGCGCTCGATCTGCTCGCCTTGTCGGCGCGGTTTTCCGTGATGGATTCCGACATTCTCGGCAAGCTGGAGAACAAGGCCGATTACGGCCGGGTCTCGGCGGCGAGTGCGGGGCCCTACAAGCTCGTCTCGATGGATCGCAACAAGGGTTACGTGGTCGAGCGGTTCGACAAGCTGCACCCCGCGCTCACCTATCGACGCGCTCCCATTAAACGGATCGAGGTTGTTCCGGTCCCCGATCCGCAGACGCAGATCGCACAGCTTATGACCGGCGGGCTCGATCTTTTGCGCAATATGCCCGAGGACGCGGCGAAGGAGCTGGCGAAGCATCCCAATGTCGCGGTCACGCCGGTCAAAAGTTCGTCCTTCATCTATATGATGGTGGACGGGGTCGGGCGCACCGGGCGCAAGGAATTCACCGATCCGCGCGTGCGCAAGGCGGTGGCGATGGCGATCGACAAGGAAAAGATCGCCAAGGAAATCGTGCCGGGCGGCAGTCAAGCCGAGATGATGTCGGCGATCTGTTTCCCCTTCACTCTTGCCTGCGATCCGTCGACCAAGCCCTACGGATACAATCCGAGCGAGGCAAAAAAACTGATGATCGAGGCCGGCTATCCGAACGGCTTCGAGATGACCTTGCACGTCCATCAGCCGGTCAAGGATATCGCGGTCGCGGTCGCGGGATATTTGAAGCAAATCGGCATCAATATGACTGTGTCGCAACAGACCATCAGCGGCTACATCCAGTTGCGCGAGGACAGCAAGCTCGCCGCCTTCATCGGATTTCGGCCCACGGGAACATTCCCCGAAACCAGCGATATTCTCGACTCGTTCTTCACCGGCTCGCGCGACTACTGGAACGATCCGCTCATCGCCAAGGCGATGGAGGACGGCAGCAGCGAACCGGACAACGTCAAGCGCGGCCGGATCTTCCGCCCCGTACTCGATCGCGTGAACGCGGAGGCCTATATCGTGCCGATTTCGTCGATGCCATGGGTCTTCGCCCATACCAAGGACGTGCGGGTGGACAGCAACAAACTGAAAGCCAACGTCGTCCAGATCAGCGACATTTTTTGGAAATGACCTTATGGATGTAAGTCTCACTCAATCGCCCAGCGTGATGACCCTCAACGGCATCGACGTCGCGGTGACGCGGCAAGGGTCGGGCGCGCCGCTGCTGCTGCTGACCAACGAAGATGGCACCGAAGCAGGATCGAAGCTCGTCGACCTTCTGGCCAAGGATTTCGAGGTCATCGTGCCCGACGCGCCGGGGTTCGGCGCCAGTCCCGATGACGAGCGCCTCACGAATGTCGACGACATCGCCTATCTTTACCTCGATCTCATCGACCATCTGAAATTGCGCGACGTGCGCCTGGTGGGCTTCAGCCTCGGCGGCTGGATCGCCGCCGAGATGGCGACCAAGAGTTGCCAGAACCTCGGTCGCATCGCATTGGTGGATTCTTACGGCATCAAGATCGGCGGGCCCTACGATCGCGATATCGCCGATATCTACGTGCTGCCGCGCGACGACCTGGCTGCGCGAACGTATGGCGATCCGTCGCGCGCGCCCGATTTCGCGACGATGGACGAGGCGGCGGTTCGTGTGATCGCGCGCAACCGACTGGCGACCGTGCGCTATTGCTGGGAACCCTATATGCACAATCCCAAGCTGCTCGGCCGGCTGCATCGCATATCGGTCCCGACGTTTGTCGTGTGGGGTGAAAAGGACGGCATCGTGACGCCCGCCTACGGCCGCGCCTATGCCGCGGCGATCCCGGGTGCGGTCTTCGAAACGATGGCAGGGGCAGGGCACCTGCCGCAGCTTGAGCAACCCGAACGCGCGGCAGCGATGCTGCGCGATTTTCTGAAGAATTAAGGAGACGGCGATGGAAGTCTGGCACTTCACCGAGATGCCCTATCCGGAGATTCCGGCCGACGGGCCGCGCGCGGTCACGCTCGGCAGCGAGGTCTTCGATCCGGAGATCGGGCGGCGTTTGTACGAACGTTATTTCGATGAATATGTGCTGGCCGACGAGCTTGGTTTCAACCACATGCTCAATGAGCATCACGCGACTGCGGGCTGCATCAATGTGGCAGGGCCGCTGTCGTGCGCAATCCTGGCACGCCAGACCAAGAAGGGCCGAATCCTGATCCTCGGCAATCCGATCGCCAACCGCTCCGACCCGATCCGCGTCGCCGAGGAAATGGCGATGATCGACGTTATCTCGGGCGGGCGCCTCGAAGTGGGCTTCGTGCGGGGCGTCACCAACGAATTGTTCCCTGCCAACACCAACCCGGCGCTCACCTACGAACGCCTATGGGATGGCGTCGATCTGGTGTTGAAGGCCTGGACCACGCATGACGGGCCGTTCAATTACGAAGGCCGCTTCTGGCACTATCGCAACATCAATGTGTGGCCGCGTACCTATCAGCAGCCGCATCCGCCGGTCTGGATCACCGGCGGTTCAAATGCCGAAAACGTCAAGGAAGTTGCACGGCGCGGCTATAAATTTGCGTCCTTCCTGCAGCCACATGAGGCGGTGAAGAAACTTTTCGATGCCTACCGCGACGCCTGCGCCGAAGACGGCCTGCCCACGCCAGGGCCGGAACGCTTTGCCTATATGCCGTTCGTTTTCACCGCGGAAACGGAGAAGGAAGCCCAAGTGGGCGCGGATCATTTGATGTGGTATATCGGCGGCCGATCGCAGCCGCAATTTTCCAATCCCACCGGCTATTCGACGCTCGATGCCGTGGTCGCCGGAATGCGCGGGCAATCGGCAAGCCGTACGGCGTTTCTGAGACAGGGCGGCGCCCCCTTGATGCGTGAGAAGGGCGCCTTGATCGTCGGCACGCCGGACAGCGTTTACAAACAGATCGTTGAATTCTCCGAACGGGTCGGCGGTCTCGGCAATTTGCTGGTGATGCAGCAAGGTGGCGCCATGCCGCACGAGGATACGGTGCGCTCGATGACCTTGTTTGGAAAGGAAGTGTTGCCGCGCTTGAAGAAACTCGGCGGCAATATCGCGGCCAAGGCGGCCGAATAGACGCCCTGCGCCTCGCGATTGTCGAATCGAACGGCGCTCGGTATCAGCGCGCGAGTTTGCGCACGAAGACAACGACGAACAGCGCCATGATGAAATTGCCGCTGAGGGCCTCGAAGGCTGCGATTGCCCGCGTGGCCCCGGCGATCGGGACGATGTCACCGTAGCCGACCGTTGTGAACGTGATAACGCTGTAATAGAGGCACGTGAGATAGCCGGCGAAATTGGCTGCGAATCCCTTGGACGGATCGAAGACGACCAAAACATTGTCGTCCATTACGCCCAGGGCGAAATACAAAACCGCGACCGAGGCAAGATAGGCGAGCGCGCAGCCGATGATATAACTCGGCCGCTCGCCGTAGCCGTACAGGAATCGGGCGAAGCACGATACGCCCCGCACCAAGCTGAGGCGCGGCAGCCTGTGATGGCGCATTTGCATTTCGCGATAGAAGAACTCGCCCGAGGCGCGACGATGGCCCTGGGCTTCCGAGATGATGCGCAGATCGCGATAGATTTCCTCGGCCTCGCGAAAGTTCTGCAAAGCCAGGCTCCTATCGCCTTGGCTGAGGGCGAGATAGGCCTCGCGATCTTGGCGTAGGGACTTACCCCACCGAATGTCGTCCAAATGGGCGCCGGTAAGGACCGCGCCCAACAGATCCGCGTCCTCAAGTTGGGCGCTGTTGAGATTGGCTTCGGACAGATTGGCCTTCAGAAGAGTGGCGCCGGTGAGATCGACGCGGTACAGCCGGGCTCCCTTGAGGCTCGCCCGGTTGAGATTGGCATAACGCAAATCGGCGCCGGTTGGCTGCTCGGGTACGGTCAGATTGACGCCGTCGAGCTGTGCGCGGGCAAGTTCGAATCCGGCCAGAGATTGCCCATCGCGCACAAGAGCTTCGAGGCGAACAGTCCAATCAGGCCCGGATTTTTCGACCGCCGGATCGTGCCAGACGCACACTCTCCCGCCCGGTGCGGCATCGTCGAAACACGGGGTGCCGTCCGGCGCCACATATTGGCACTGTAAAGCCAGTATCTCCAACGGCATAGCTCCCACTCCCGCGCTATCCATCGAAGCATAAGCGCGCCGCCCCTTCTAGACACTGATCCAAGTCAAGTCGAGGCGGCGCGTTTGCGGAAAAATATACGGAGTTACAACAAGGCCAGTTGCGGCTTCGGTCCTTTTGGCATCAATCCGTGTTTGGTGAAAAATTCCAGCATGAAGCGGTTGAACAGCCACGGCTGTTCGATCTGGCAGGCATGGCCGGCGCCGGGCAACACGCGCAATTCGCAGCCGGGGATGCGTTTTTGCAACACGAAGGCACGCTGGTGCGAACCGTCCTCGCTGCCGGTCAGGATGATCGTCGGCGCCTTGATGCTCGAATGGAAATCCTCGTTTTGCGTTTGCGTCTGCATCGCCTCGAACTGATAGACGATTGAATCGACGTCGCCGAAGTCGTTGCGCTCGTTGAACAGATTGGCGAAGTAATGCGCGAGTGGAGTGGTGCGGAACGAGGCGCTCATATCCTGAAAAGTATAGTCCCAGCGAAAGCCGAGACCGCGTTCGCGGTAGTCTGCGATCCGCCCGGGCACGAATTCTTTGCCTGGATTGTATCCGGTGCCCGAAAGCACGAGCGCTTTGGTTTTATCGGGACGCAGGTGATACATGTAGGGCGCGAGATTGGAGCCCGTGGAGCAGCCGGTGAGGATCGCGCTTTCCCCGGGAAAGGCCTCGTCGATCGCTTCCCAGCAGGCTTGCGCGATGTCGATCGTCGTCAGGCCGGGTGTCGCCTTGGGCGACTTGCCATAGCCGGGAATATCGATGGTGATGCAGCGGAACCAGGTAGATAGATGCGCCATCTGGAAAATCCAGCACGACTGATCCATCGGATTGGGATGAATGAAAGCGATGACGGGTCCAGTGCGGCCGCTGCACGGCATTCCTTACGGCGCCAAGGATAATTTCTTCACCAAGGGTCTGCGTACTTGTGCCAATTCGCGCGCCTTGATGGACCACGTGCCGGATTACGACGCGGCCATCGTGGAAAAACTCGACGAAGCGGGCGCCATCCTGCTCGGAAAGCTCAATACCTGGGAATACGGCACCGGCCAGGGCCTCGTCTATCACGACGCCGCGTATGAGCACGCGCGCAATCCGTGGAAGGACGATTATTGCACCGGCGGCTCGTCGACCGGTTCTGGCGCCTCGGTCGCCGCCGGCACCGCGATGTTCGCGCTCGGTGCGGATACTGGCGGATCGATCCGCTCGCCCGCCGCCGGTTGCGGCCTGCAAGGGCTGAAGCCGACCTACGGATTGATCAGCCGGCACGGCATCCTGCCCAACTGCTGGTCGCTCGACACGCCCGGGCCGATGACCTGGTCGATCGAGGACAACGCCAATGTGCTTCAGGCGATCGCCGGATACGATGCGCGCGACGCCGCGACGGTCGCCCTACCGGTGCCGGATTACACTCGCGGATTGGAGGCGGGTGTGCGCGGCCTCACCATCGGCTATGTGCGCGCCATCGGCGAGGCGATTGCTGTCGACGAAGCCGTAACCGAAGGTCTGGAGGATGTTGTCGCCGAATTGAAGCTGCAGGGTGCGACCGTCGTCGATGTCTCGCTGCCCTTGCCGCCGTCGCGCTACCGCGAACTCACGACGCTGATTAGCGGCACCGAGCGTGCCACCGTGCACGAGGTGGATTTCGTCGAGCGCGGGCATCTGATGGGGCGCGAATTGCGCGAGGCCCTGATGATGGGCGCTGCGGCGCGTGCGGTCGATTACGTCACCGCCCAGCGACGGCGGCGCGAACTTGCCGTCTCCATGGATGCGCTGGTTAGCCGCTATGACGCGATCCTTCTGCCCTGCGCCTACCGCACCGCGACGCCTTTTTCCGATCCCGCTTTGGTGAAGGACTTCCAGGGGCGCAGCGCCACAACGGCCTTCAATATTTCGGGCCACCCGGCGCTTGCCATGCGCACCGGCTTCGATGCCGACGGCCTGCCGATCGGGGCGCAGTTGGTCGGGCGTTATTTCGACGAGGCCATGGTGTTGAGGATCGCGCGGGCTTACGAGCGCTCGCGAGACTGGCACTCGCGCCGTCCGGTTCTTTAGGAGGATATGATATGAGCGATCCGACCTTCACCGAAGCCGAAGCAACCGCCTTCGCTACCCGCTATGGGCTCAACCTGCCGGCCGATCAGATGGCGACGCTCGCCGGCAAAATGGCCGAGATCGCCAAGGCCGGCCTCGCGATCCCGCGCCCGTCGACCAAATTTGTCATGCCGGCGCCGGTATTCCGGGTCAATAACGGTTAAGTGACCGTTATAACCTTGGAACCGCGATGCAACCTGCCTACATGAGATGGGGAGGCCATTAACCGGAGAGCTATATCTATGTTCGTATTTTCGTCGCGCATACCGAGTGAGCTGCATTACGGCACTCACGTCTACGCGACTCTAGCCCAGGCTCAGGCGGCACGTGAACAGCATGTCAGCGAGGGGCGCCGCGTGACCGATATCGCCGGCCCCAATGACGATGCGGCCGTGCTCGGCGAGGACCTCGGAAATTAACGGCACTCTCGTTCTTATTCTTGGGTCGACAAGACCCAAGACCTATATTCTCGTCATGCCCCGGCTTGTCCGGGGCATCCATTGATGGACTCCCCGGACGAGCCGGGGAGTGACGGTTCTCTGCTGATAGAGAAATTTCCTAAAGCCGTTTCAAACTGCGCTGCTTGGTCTTGGATTTGCGGCCGATGGAACGCGCCTGGGGCCGGATCTCGCCGCGCTGCACGCCGGCGGCGGTGACGGCCGACGGTGCCATGCCGGGGCGGCCCAACCCCAGTTCGATCGCCTCCAGTCGCCGGATCTCGTCGCGCATGCGCGCGGCTTCCTCGAACTCCAAATTCGATGCTGCCTCGACCATGCGTTTTTTCAGATCGTCGATATGGATGGCGTAATTGCTGCCGACCAGATGCGCTTCGCCCGACACGCCGGTATCGACGGTGACGTAATCGCCCTCGTAGACGCTTTGCAGGATGTCGGAGATGCCCTTCTTGATCGATTCCGGCGTGATGTTGTGTTTGATGTTGTATTCTTCCTGGCGCGCGCGACGGCGATTGGTCTCGTCGATGGCATATTGCAGCGAGTCGGTCATACGGTCGGCATAAAGCAGCACGCGGCCTTCGAGATTGCGCGCCGCGCGTCCGATGGTCTGCACCAGCGACGTCTTGCTGCGCAAGAATCCTTCCTTGTCGGCATCGAGAATGGCGACCAGCGCGCATTCGGGGATGTCCAATCCTTCGCGTAGCAGGTTGATGCCGATCAGGATGTCGTAGGCGCCCAATCTCAAATCGCGGATGATCTCGATGCGTTCCAGGGTATCGATGTCGGAATGCAGGTAGCGCACGCGCAGGCCGGTTTCGTGCATATATTCGGTCAAATCCTCGGCCATGCGCTTGGTCAGCACGGTGACCAGCACGCGCTGGCTCTTGGCGGCGCAGATGCGGCATTCGGCCAACAGATCGTCGACTTGTTGGGCGACCGGACGGATGATGCATTGCGGATCGACGAGGCCGGTTGGGCGCACCACTTGTTCGACGAAGACGCCCTGCGTTCGGTTCATCTCCCACGGGCCGGGTGTGGCCGACACAAACACCGTCTGCGGGCGGAAGGATTCCCATTCGTCGAATTTGAGCGGCCGGTTATCGATGCAGGACGGCAGGCGGAAGCCGAATTCGGCGAGCGTCGATTTGCGGTTGAAGTCGCCTTTGAACATGCCGCCGATCTGCGGCACGGTGACGTGGCTTTCATCGACCACCAGCAAAGCGTTCTCGGGCAGATATTCAAACAATGTCGGCGGGGGATCGCCGGGATTGCGCCCCGTGAGGTAGCGCGAATAGTTTTCGATCCCCGCGCAATGGCCGGTCGTCTCCAGCATTTCGAGATCGAAGGTGGTGCGCTCATAGATGCGCTGCGCCTCCAACAGCTTGCCGTTGGTCTCGAACCAGGCGACCTGTTCCTTCATTTCGGCGCGTATTTTCGGGATCGCCTGCAGCAAGGTCGGGCGCGGCGTCACATAGTGGCTTTGCGGATAAAGTGTGGCCTCGCTCAGTGTGCCGACCTTGTCGCCGGTGAGCGGATCGATCTCCCACAATCCTTCGACCTCGTCGCCGAACAAGGAGATGCGCCAAGCGCGGTCTTCCATGTGCGAGGGGAAAATCTCGATCACGTCGCCGCGCACGCGGAATGTGCCGCGATAGAAGGCCGCGTCGTTGCGAGTATATTGCAGCTCGATGAAGCGTTTCACCAGCTCCGCGCGATCGACCTTGATGCCGGGTTCCAATTTGATGGTCATCGTCGAATAGGTTTCGACCGCGCCGATGCCGTAGATGCACGACACCGAGGCGACGATGATCACGTCATTGCGTTCCATCAGTGCGCGTGTCGCCGAATGGCGCATGCGGTCGATCTGCTCGTTCACCGAGGAATCTTTTTCGATATAGGTGTCGGTGCGCGGCACGTAGGCTTCGGGCTGGTAGTAGTCGTAATAGGAGACGAAATATTCGACCGCATTGTTGGGGAAGAAATCCCTCATCTCGCCGTAGAGTTGTGCCGCCAGCGTTTTGTTGGGCGCCAGCACCAGCGTCGGGCGGTTCGCTTTTTGGATGACATGCGCCATGGTGAAGGTCTTGCCCGACCCGGTGACGCCGAGCAGCACCTGGTCGCGATCGCCGGCACCGACCCCCTCGTTGAGCGCCGCGATGGCTTGGGGTTGATCGCCCGCCGGTTGGTAGTGCGAGACGATTTGGAGCTGCTTGCCGCCGACGATGGCGGGCCGGCGCAACGGGCTGAAAAGGGGGCTATCGGGCATGAGGGATAATATAGGGCGGAGGATGCGGCACGTCATGCTCTTGCGTGGGCCAGCCGCGACCCAACCGTCCATCGGTCTAGCGAAGGTCACAAAAAACCCCCAGCGGATGTTGAGAACGGGCCGCCTTGCGGTCCGGTTGGTCCGCTGTGACGCAGTCCTCCGTGCAGGCTTCCGGCGAAAAAAACCCGTCGCTTACCGCCAGGGTGATCGACCCCGATATCCCGTGGCCCGTGGCCCGTGGACTAGGGTAATTGCTGCTTCAGGAAGGCGACGACGTCGGGCCAATAGATGCCGATTTCCTCGAACATTTCGTGCCCGTCGCCGGTGCGAAAGCGCGGATAGACGACGAGGCGCGCGGGGTTCCCGGCCTCGTTGAGCGCCGTTTGCATGCGCCTCATACCGGCGATCGTGTTCTGCCCATTGGTTTTCTTCGAGCCGGTGTCGTTTTCCGCCACGATCAGGAAGACCGGGATTTTAATCTTGAGTGCATCGGTCAGAGTGAAGCCGCTTTCCGCCGGCGGTGCCGCGCTTGCCATGATGACAGCGGCCGAAATTGCTGCCCCTTCGGCCGCGGCCATGAAGGTGAGCGCGCCGCCGCGCGAGAACCCGGCCATGGCGATACGCTTGGGATCGACGATGTCGAGGTTGGCCAGATAGGCGAGTGCGGTACGCACGTCCGCGCGCGACGGGCCGACTTCCATCGTCGGGCGGCGGATCGGCGCGAAGCCGATGAACCCGGCGTCGGCCAGGGCGGCACAGGTTTCCTTGGGCGCGCCGCCGATGATGGCCTGCATACCGCCGTGATTGTAGAGCACGGCCGCCTGCTTGCCGGGGGCGAGGTTGGCGGGGTTGCATAGATAGCCGGTGAGGCGCGTGGGCTGCGTGGCGTAAACCACCTCTTCCATCGAGGCCGCGTCCGCATTTGCGGAAGCCAAAATCGAGATCGATATGAACGCGGCGAGGGAACAGATGCGCACGGCTTACTCCCCGCAATGGCGGCCAGCCGCCCCGACGGTTTTCCTAATCACCATCAAATTTTACGCGAACGGGCGTCACATGAAAATCCTCGATCTACCACGTTAGCGTGAGCCCCCTTGACGTATCGATAAAACAGAACAAATAAAGAACATAAGCAAATGAGCATGAAAGGAGATTGCGGTGAAGAACACGTTTGGCGCCGAGGCATCAAACTTCTCCGGCCGCGCAATCCTTCGCGCGCCCGCATCCGCCCAATCGCCCTCTCGTGCCCATGCACAGTCGATGCACACAAGATGCACAGTAAATGCCTATATCGTGCCTAGAAAATGCGAATACGATGCCTAGATCATGCCTAGAAGACCGATTCACGAAATGGCGGATTTTCAGGCGTTGCGCCACGCCATGCCCATAAATGCACATGGATGCCTATATCGCGCGAGACTCTGGGCATCGCGGGTTGCGAAGGTGACGGACTCCGCTTAGTGTCCGCGCCGTTTTGACCCTCATTTAGATCGCAATTTTCGAGGCCAACATGTCCTTCATCGCATCGCGCCTAGCCCGCATTAAGCCGTCGCCGACCATGGCAATGACCGGCCGTGCCCAGGAGCTGAAAGCGGCGGGGAAAGACGTCATCGGCCTGGCCGCCGGCGAGCCCGATTTCGACACGCCCGAGAACGTCAAAGAGGCGGCCATTGCCGCGATGCGCGCCGGCAAGACCAAGTACACGCAGGTCCCGGGTATCATCGAGTTGCGCCGCGCGATCGTCGCCAAGTTCAAGAACGAGAACGGCCTCGATTATAAGCCCGAGCAGGTGCAGGTCGCGTGCGGCGGCAAGCAGTCGATCTTCAACGCCTTCATGGCGACGCTCGACGAGGGCGACGAGGTCGTCATCCCGGCACCCTATTGGGTGACCTATCCGGACGTCGTGCTGATGATGGGGGCAACGCCCGTCATCGTGCAGTGCCCGGCCGAGAACGGCTTCAAGCTGAAGCCGGAGGATCTCGACCGCGCCATCACCAAGAAAACCAAATGGGTGATCTTGAACTCGCCGTCGAACCCGACGGGTGCGGCCTATACGCCGGCCGAGATGCGCGCAGTGTGCGACGTGCTGCTCAAGCATCCGCACGTCTATGTCATGAGCGACGATATCTACGAGCATGTGAGCTACGACGATTTCCAGTTCACCACCCCGGCGCAGCTGGAGCCGAAATTGTACGAGCGCACGCTGACCATGAACGGCTTCTCCAAAGCCTATTGCATGACCGGCTGGCGGTTGGGTTACGCGGCGGGTCCGAAGCCGCTGATCGATGCGATGAACATGGTGCAGTCGCAATCGACCTCGCATCCGGATTCGATCGCGCAGTGGGCGGGTGTCGAGGCGCTTCAGGGCCCTCAGGATTTCATCCCGAAACACAATGCGGTGTTCAAGGAGCGGCGCGATCTCGTCGTCTCCATGCTCAACCAGGCGAAGGGCATCCAATGCCGCACGCCCGAAGGTGCGTTCTATGTCTATCCCTCAGTCGCCGGCGTGATCGGCAAGAAGACGCCGGATGGCAAGGTGATCGCCAACGACACAGACTTTGCGTTCTATCTGCTGGATGCCGAAGGCGTGGCGCTGGTGCAGGGAGGAGCGTTCGGGCTTGAACCCTTCGTGCGGATTTCCTACGCGACTGCGACCGACGTACTCGAAGATGCCTGTCGGCGTATTCAAAGGGCGTGCGCTAGTCTGTCGTAATCGCGCGCCATGGCGCCGCCGCTTCTTGTCATATTCGCGGCCGGCGCCACTGGTTCTTGGTCGATCGATCGGATCGATGCTGTTGTCGGCGAAAGTCTGGCCCCGGCTGCGCGCCTATCTGTGAGCGAAGGTGCTGCCTTCGATACCGCGCCGCACAGTGTGTGGGCTTTGCGCGGTTCGACCGGCAATACGCGCTACACGACGGGTGCCGAGGTTCAGAGCCTGAGTGCGAAACAGGAAGGTCTGGCGCGGCCGTAGGCGTCGTGCGCGGCACTCATACCAATCCGCAAGTCGGATGCCTGGTGGACGCTGGCCCAGGATGCGCGCCGTGCGATTTTCGAGGAACAGTCGCGCCACATCGGCATCGGGCTCGATTACCTGCCGGGCGTCGCGCGACGTCTGCATCACAGCCGCGAGTTGGGCGAGCCGTTCGACTTCCTCACCTGGTTCGAATATGCGCCGGCCGATAGCGATGCATTCGAGGATTTGGTACGCCGCCTGCGCGCGACCGAGGAATGGGCTTACGTCGAGCGCGAGGTCGATATCCGCCTGACGCGGGTCTAACGCGCGCGGCGGAACGTGAGGTTATAGCGCCCGCCATTTTTGACGGGAGCCACACCGTGATAGACGAGGCGACTTGGCCCGCCCCAGACGACGACGTCGCAATCGTGCAAGGTGAAACGCTGCGTCTTATCGCTGCGGGCAAGTCCGCCCCATAAAAACGTCGCGGGCAGGCCGAGCGAGACCGACACGATCGGGGCGGTGAAATCGCGCTCGTCCTTGTCTTGGTGCGGCGCCATCCGCGCCCCTGGCTCGTAGCGATTGATTAGACACGCGTCGGGTTCGAAATTCGGATAGCCGCCGGCCGCGGCGGCGCGCCTGGCGAGATCGAAAAAAATATCGGGCATCGTCGGCCATGGCTTGGCGCTGGTCGGATCGCAGGCCTCATAGCGGTAACCGGTGAGGTCGGTGACCCAGCCGGTCCTCCCGCAATTTGTCATGGCGACCGACATGCCGCGTCCGCCCGGCGTCACCATATGGCGGAAGGGTGCCTCGGCCTCGATCGCGCGCACCGCGCGCATGAGCGCTTCGCCGTCGTTCGCGCAGAAACCGCGCAACAGGACCGCACCCTCGCCGATGCGCTCGATCGGGGTCAGTGACGCGAGAAGGTCGCTCATGGTCGCCGGGATTTAGGTCGCGTCGTGGAAGATGATGCCGAGCGTCTTGCGCCGTCCGCTGCGGATCTTGGAGACGCCATGGCGCATGGTCACGCGATAGGGGCCGCGCGTGCCCATCATCGGGCGCTGGCAGACCGGAAAGATCACGGCGTCGCCTTGCGCCAGCGGCACCACTTCGGCGCGCGACTGCATGCGCGGCCGCTGCTCGGTCAGCAGGAATTCGCCGCCCGAGAAATCGTCATCGGGGCGCGACAGCAGGATCGTCGCCTGGATCGGAAAGACCTCGTCGCCATACAGATCCTGGTGCAGGCAATTATAGTCGCCCGCGCCATATTGCAGCATCAGTGGCGTCGGGCGCGTCTGCTCGGCGGCGTGGCATTGCGCGAGGTAGCTTGCATGGTCCATCGGGAATTGCTGCTCGATATGCAGCGTGTCGTTCCAGCGATTGGCGATGGCGGCGAGCGGCGGATAGAGATTGGTGCGCAGCGTCTGCACGATCTCGGGCAGAGGATAGGCGAAATATTTGTATTCGCCGCGCCCATAGCCGTGCCGTGCCATCACCACGCGATTGCGGAAATTGGATTCGTCGTCATAGGCCTCGGCCAGCATGACACACGTATCGGGCTTTAGCAGGCCGGGGATGACGGCATAGCCATGCGCGTCGAGATCGGTGCCGATATGCGGCCAGTTGAAGCGGGGGGCGATGTTTGTCATGGGCCTCATATGAGCATGACAGGGGTTTTCGTGCATTGGTTCTTTTTGTGTCGCAAAAACACCGTCGGATTCTGGCCGAATTGGAATTTAAGTCTCCCCGATTCTTGTCCGGCTGAGTGGGCGCGTGCCTTTTCGGGGCCCGAATCTTCTTTGACTCTCCATCCGAGCGGTGCCTAACCTTTACGACGGGGGTGTGTCCTCCATCGGCTCGCCCTACCGAATATAGCGATCAGCGTCGGCAAAGGGAGATGATTGGCCATAGCCAACAGAGCTTCATCCGTGCCGCGATGCGCGGTTCTCATCGGCACCTACCTCAGCGGCAAGACGATTTTGCTCGATTGCATCCTGAGCCGCGTCGATCTGGTGAGCGAGCGCGCCTACAAGTTTCATGCGGGGGCACCGTCGGACCTGATGGAAATCCCAGCTTCGATCCTGGCGCGCGAACAGGAAGAACGCGCGCATCTACTCGAAGCGCTCGCCGATTACGACGATGCGTTGCTCGAACAGATATTGGAGCGTCGCGTTCCGGGCACCGAGACGATCTACGAAAATCTGACGCGCGATCTGCAGTTGGGCGTCATCGAGCCCAAGGAAGATTGGCCGGGCTGGGACGAGGTCTCGGCGCATCTACCCGAATCCGAGACGTTGGATCTGATCAACAAGCTGCGCTCGTTGACGCAAGGCACGGCAACCTTCGAATGTGTAATCGCCGGATCAATAATCTCTCACTGAAGCGGCCGGATAATCTGATTGCGCCGGAGTAAAAGTCCGGCAGCAGATAGCCCTTTGCCTGGTAGACGGAAGGCGGAGTGATGAAGGGCGTGGAGTTATATGGACGGGTTCGCCATGCGGTGCAGATCGAGGGTTTGAGCCGGCGTGAGGTGGCGCAGCGATTTAGGATCGACCCTCGCACGGTAGCCAAGATGGTGGCGTTTTCGGTGCCGCCGGGGTACCGGCGCCGAGGACCGCCGAAACGACCGAAGCTGGACCCCTTTACCGCGATCATTGATCAGATTCTGGAAGCTGATCGGACGGCCCATTCGAAGCAACATCATACGTCGAAGCGGATCTTCGAGCGGCTGCGCGACGAGTATGGTTACGGCGGCGGGATGACGATCGTGAAGGACTATGTTCACGAGCGCCGTCAGCGGCAGCGCGAGGTATTCGTGCCGCTGCGCCACGAGCCTGGCCATGCGCA
>CAMDWJ010000016.1 GCA_945877815.1 Caenispirillum bisanense | reverse complement strand
ACCTGGAGAAAGAAAACCAGCGCCTTCGGCGGGCGATCTCCGACCTGACGCTGGACAAGCTGATATTACAGGAGGCCGCCCGGGGAAACTTCTGAGCCCCGCGCGGCGACGGCGTTGCGTCGATCATGTGCGAAGCGAACTGGCGGTATGCTCCACCTCCAGTCGGCAATGGCCAGGGAAGAGACAATGCACTAACATTCAACTAGGACCACCTAATGGGGGCCGATCTCTCACCACCGAAGGATTACAATGAGTGCCGCCCTCACATGGGGCTCGGCAATCTGACGCCGACAGAATACCTATTGAAAGCAGAGTCTTGCAGTGAAACGATGAGCGTAATCGTCGCGTCGTTCGTCGATCACGAAATTTAAACCAAAGCTTATCTTGGTTCTGCCGACGGTGCCGAAATTGATGTTGGTTCAGGGCAGTGTTTAACTTGAGTATAGATTTGGCGAGCGTAGAAAATGATAGGATATACATTTCCAATTTGATACGCCGCGCTTTTTGATCTGCCCCCTTCAGAGTGGTCCATCTAATATTTTAGATTGGACCCTGAAGGAGAAGACAAATGGGCAAGAGACACGGGCCTGAGGAGATTATCGGTAAGCTGCGCGAGGCCGAGATTATACTGGCGCAAGGCGGGACGACGGGGGATGCGTGTCGTCGGATCGCGGTCAGCGAGCAGACCTACTATCGCTGGCGCAAGGAATATGGCGGTCTGAAGACCGATCAAGCTCGGCGGATGAAGGATCTGGAGAAGGAGAACCTGCGGCTTCGGCGGGCAATCTCCGACCTGACGCTGGACAAGCTGATATTGCAGGAGGCCGCCCGGGGAAACTTCTGAGCCCCGCGCGGCGACGGCGTTGCGTCGATCATGTGCGAAGTGAACTGGCGATATCGGAGCGAAGGATCTGCCTGGTTCTTGGCCAGCATCGATCGACGCAACGCAAAGTGCCGCGTGGGGCGAGTGACGAGATGGCGTTGAGCGAGGATATTATCGCTCTGGCACGGCAATATGGTCGCTACGGCTATCGCCGGGTGACCGCACTGCTGCGCGATGCCGGGTGGACGGTAAACCGCAAGCGCGTCGAGCGGATCTGGCGGCGCGAGGGCCTGAAGGTGCCGCAAAAGCAACCCCGGCGGGGGCGGCTATGGCTAAACGACGGGTCTTGCATCCGGTTGCGGCCTGAGTATCCGGGGCATGTCTGGGCTTATGACTTTGTCGAGGGTCGCACCCATGACGGTAGGAAGTTCCGGATCCTGACGATCATCGACGAAGCCAGCCGTGAATGTCTGGCGCTCATCGTTGCGCGTCGGTTCCGTCACGAGGATGTTCTGGCCGCCCTGGCGGAGTTGTTCATCGCTCGCGGGCCGCCAGCAAATATCAGGTCTGACAATGGCCCGGAATTTATCGCGACTGCAGTTCAAAAATGGTTGGCCCAGGTCGGCGTGAAGACGCTCTACATCACTCCGGCATCGCCCTGGGAGAATGGCTACAACGAAAGCTTCAACGGGTCGTTGCGTGACGAACTGCTCAACGGTGAGATCTTCTACAGCCTCACCGAAGCCAAAGTGCTGATCGAGGCCTGGCGGCGGCATTACAACACGATCCGCCCGCACAGCAGCCTCGGCTACCGACCACCGGCCCCGGAAACCGCGACGCCGCCATTGCCGCCTTCCGGTTCCGCTACGCTCCACCTTCAGACGGCAATGGCGACGGAGGACACAATGCACTAACATTCAAACCGGACCACCTAATGGGGGCCGATCAATCACAGTCGACCAACTCAATAATCCGCAATATGCCAATTTCCAGCCGGACGTTATTTTCGCCGACTGGTCGCCCAATTGCGACGGTGTCGACGTGATAAAGCAGATTCGCGAAAAGAAACGCGATTTTGATCGCTATATCCCAATTGTGATGGTTTCTGCTTTCACCGAATTGACGCAAGTTTGTATGGCACGCGACGCCGGGGTTACCGAGTTCCTGGCTAAGCCCATTTCGGCAACGACGATCTATCGCCGCATTTGTTCCATGGTCGAAAACCCGCGTGATTTCATCGAGACTTCAAGCTTCTTCGGTCCCAATCGTCGCCGCCGTTCGATTGGCCCTGTCGGCGACGAACGACGCAAAGAAATGACACATCTGGCCGGCGGTCGCGGGGACCAACGTCAGGCCTTTCCCGAAAAGGACAAATAATCGTTTTCACTGCGCGGTTTTGCTCCCTTATCGAAACACCTCAATCAGTCCGCTGATGCCAGACATACCAGACATGATACCTCCGGCGCTTTTGAAGCCCTGAGCCGTCTGCCGCGCAAGCGCCTGAACGTCGGCCCGGGCACGCCTGAAATTCTCAATTGGATTACGGTTACCGCCGCAACGGCGCCCACCGAAATGGAACTGATCGACTACCTACCATGCTACCGGTCTGTCGCCAGCACCGGCAATGGCGTGGCGTTCGGCTGCTGGACGGCCCAATCACGACACGTCGGTCGATCCAAACCAACCGGCCTAAACATTGACCGCGCTGATGAACCCGATGATCCGGCCAAAAGCACTAAAAGCCGGGAGGCCTACCCCCTGAAGTCTTTCAACCCATAGATCTTATTCGGAAATAGGCAAAATTGGGTCATTTTTTGCGCGAAACGCGCCACCTATTCGGACAAGGCCGACCTGGATGGCAAGACGAACGTGCAATTTCGGTTATTCCATAGAAAAAGCCCTGCTGATTGCGAAGGCAACTCACGATTATGTTTGCACTCCGCCTCGGTTCCCAGCTCTCATATCTTTCGCGTCACCATAATTGAGCGGGGACAAAAAAACGAAATTCTGTGCGATAATATTCAAACGTTGTTTCAGATTGGAATTTGATCTCGACGGTAAAAATAAGACAACAGACATGGGAGGCGAAGGTGCGAACAAGAGAACTGGCTGCGATTAGCTTTGGTTTCATCCTTTGCGCGGCACATGCCGCTATGGCGCAAAAGGCGAACGATACCCTGCGTTTCCCAATCGTCGATCCGCCGCAGGGTGTGTCCTATTACGAAGACCCTAAAACTGAGACGGTGTTTTCGACGTCCGGTGTTTACGACACGCTGATTTCCTACGACGAGGACAAGCGCACGTTCGAGCCCTTGCTCGCGAAATCGTGGAAGCGCATCGACGATGTGACCTTGGAATTCGATTTGCGCGACGACGTACGCTGGCACGACGGCGAGAAATTCGATGCCGACGATTTTATCTATACGATTGATTGGATTCTCGATCCGAAGACGCAGCTTCGGTTCAAAAATTATTGGGATTGGGTCGCCAGGGTCGAGAAGCTCGGCCCCTACAAAATTCGCATCGTCGCCAAGCAGCCAACGGCGTTCGATATGTCGATGCTTTCCACCTTCACCTATGTCGAGGCGGAGCACGCGCACGGCAAGACGGGCGAAAAGGCCTCCTATATCCGCAAGCCAGTCGGCACGAGCATGTATAAGGTTCTGCGCACCGACAACGCGGCCGGCATCTTCATGGAACGGGATGCGAATTATAAGCACGGCGGCACGGCCAAGCCGCCAAGTAATATCGGTAAGCTCAATCTCGTCTTCATTCCCGAGCCCGGTACGCGCATCGCGCAATTCATGGCTGGGCAGCTCGATATCCTGCCGCGCGACGTTCCGATCGATCAGGCTGAGGATCTCGCAAAGCAACCGGGGGTACAGATCAGCATCGGGCAAGGAACCTATCTCTACTACATCGCCATCGATGCGAAGGGACGTTCCGGCGTGAAGCCGCTGACGGATGTGCGCGTGCGCAAAGCGATCTTCATGGCGATCGACCGCGACGAACTTTATCTTCTCACGCTCGGCACCCGGGCAGGTATCGCGCGCCCCGAGGCTATGTGCTGGCGCAGTCAATTCGGCTGCGATTATTCGGTGCCACTGGCGAAATACGATATCGAGGGAGCGAAGAAATTGATGGCCGAGGCGGGCTACGCCAACGGCTTCGATCTGGTGATCTCAACCTTCACGAATTTGGATGCCAAGCAGAAGGCCGAGGCGATCGCCGGACAACTTACGAAGATTGGAATCCGCGCCTCGGTGCAGCCGAAGACGCTGGGCGCCTATCGCAACGATCAACGCGACGGAAAATTGCAGATCTTTACCGGCGGTTGGCCGAGCGGGGGAATGCCCGACGTCACCGCCACCTTGGATTTTGTCTTCAATGCGCCCGACTCGCGCGATTATCACGGCGACGAAGAGCTGAAAAAAATGGGCGAGAAAATCGATCTCATCATCGACCCCGACCAACGCCGGGCGGCGGCGAAACCGGTTTTCGATCGGGCGACCGAGATGGCCTATTTCATGCCGACCGCTCCGGGGCCGATTATCGCGGTGCACCGCAGCGATCTCACGGTGCGACCGGGCACGATGCGCTCTTACGGTATCGATCCCTGGGGGCTGAATTGGAAATGACAAAATAAAATTACCCGCCGATTGCGGATGCGCCGCAGGCAATTGATCTGACCCCTTCAGAGTGGTCCACCGACTATTTTGGTCTGAACCCTGAAGAAGAAGACAGATGGGCAAGAGACACGGGCTTGAGGAAATTATCGGCAAGCTGCGCGAGGCCGAGATTATTCTAGCGCAAGGCGGGACGACGGGGGATGCGTGTCGTCGGATCGCGGTCACCGAGCATACCTACTATCGCTGGCGCAAGGAGTTTGGCAGGCTAAAAACCGATCAGGCGTGGCGGATGAAGGACCTTCTGCTGCTGGGGTTTTACTCCGGCGCAACCAGATTATCCGGCCGCTTCAGTGAGGGATTGTTGCTCCCGCGATTACATAAAGGTTCTTTCCGTCCAGGTGGAATCCAGCGGACAAGCGGTTTATGTCTAAGGCGCGCAATTGCTCGAAAATCTTCTTCGGCACCATGGATCCCCCATGAGACTACACAAGCCAAGCCCATCTTCTTGCCCATGTTAATAATGCCGATTGTACCAGACGATCGGAAACGACGCGCGATCAAAACAGAAAGTAACATATTGAATTATAAATATGTTTATACGACAATCGACGATGACCGACGTATCCAAAAGTGTTAATCGCGGACACCCGCTCCACCAATTCACCTTTTGCGTGAATATGGACTGACCTCGATGCTGAAGCCGGTCATCATCAAAATCGACGAGATTTATATACCCCAGGCCCTGCGCAAACCGGTCGATACGGCCAAGGTAGAGGCACTGGCCGAAAGCATCGCCGAGAACGGATTGCAGACCCCGATCCTGGTCCGCGAGGACGTGAAACGCTTCGTCCTGATCAGCGGCCTACATCGCCTGGAAGCGTGCAAGGCGCTAGGCGAAACGAAGATCACCGTAAATTTGGTGCAGGCGCGGAAATTTTGACCCTGCGGCCGATAGGACGATCCTCCTGAAAAACGTCGATGTCGCCATTATCGGCGCAGGTGCCGCCGGCCTGATGTGCGCCATCACGGCCGGGCGGCGCGGGCGCAATGTCGTGCTGCTCGACCACGCACCGACAGTTGGCGAGAAAATCCGCATCTCCGGGGGCGGACGCTGCAACTTCACAAATATCCATACGAAGCCCGCGAATTTCCTGTCGGAAAATCCGCGCTTCTGCATTTCCGCATTGAGCGGTTATAGCCCACGCGATTTCCTCGATCTCGTCGAAAAGCACGGTATCGCCTGGCACGAAAAGACGCTGGGGCAGTTGTTCTGCGACGACTCAGCCACGCAGATCGTCGCCATGCTGCTGGACGAATGCGCCGATGCCGGTGTCGCGCTCCGGACCGGAACCGTCATCACGGGCGTCGAAAAGACCGAGACCGGATTCGAAATATCGACCGACAAGGGACAGATTGCGGCCCGGCATTTGGTGATTGCGAGCGGCGGCAAATCGATCCCGAAAATCGGGGCCACCGGCTTCGGCTACGAAATCGCGGGACAATTCGGCCTGGCGATAGTACCGCCGCGGCCCGCCCTCGTTCCGCTGACATTCTCGCCCCAGAAATTGTCCGAATGGAAAGACTTGAGCGGGATTGCCGTCGATATCCGTGTCGGTCTCGGCAAGGCGGAGTTCCGCGAAGCCCTGCTATTCACCCATCGCGGCCTCAGCGGCCCCGCGATCTTGCAGATTTCATCCTATTGGCGCGACGGCCAATCGATCCAGATCGATATGGCCCCCGATCGCGATGCAATGGCGCTTCTCAAACAGGCCAAAATCCAAAGCCCACGGCAAAAATTGCATACGGTCCTAGCCAATCTGGTGCCCAAGCGCCTCGCTCAAGTCCTGGCCGACCGGATCGATGCGGGCGAACGGAACTTGGCGGATTTACCAGACAAGATTTTGCATGCCGCCGCAGCGGCGATCAACGATTGGCGTGTAGTCCCGGCCGGCACCGAAGGCTATCGCACAGCCGAGGTCACGGCGGGCGGCGTCGATACCAAGGAGCTGTCATCGCAGACCATGGAGGCGCGCGCTGTGCCGGGGCTTTTTTTCATCGGCGAGGTTGTGGATGTGACCGGCCATCTCGGCGGCTATAATTTTCAATGGGCCTGGGCGTCGGGTTTCGCCGCCGGCAAAGCGGCCTAACCGAAGCAAACCTAGTCGTGGACGATCACGTTCACGAGCGACGAATGAACTTTCAAGTGGCCGTTATATTCGATAAAGCCCAGCTTTCGGAACTTGTTCATGAAGTAATTGATCCGCGAACGCGTCGTGCCCACACGCGCCGCCAACATATCCTGATTGATATGGCCGATGACGGGTTCCAGCTGCCCTTCCTTGCCGAATTGCGCGAGTAGCAGGAGCACACGGGCGAGCCGTTTTTCGCTGGAATTAAAAAGCTGGTCTACCAAATCGGCCTCGATTTGGATATTGCGGGCCAGCAGGAATGCCATGAAGGTTTGCGAAAATTTCGGCCGATCGCGTAACCCCCGCATCATTGCTTTCTTGCCATCGCGGACGATGACCGTTTCCGTTGTCGCGCTGGCGCTCGCCATGTGCTGAGGCGGGCCGGCAGAGCTATCGGATGACGACGTTCAGTCGAGCCCCTGAGCCTTTCTGATTTTCGCGATCGAGTCCGGTTTCAGCGTGTATGCCTTTTCGACATAGGCAACGATATCCGCGGTTTCGATCGGATTGATCTCGAACTGTTGGCCATTCGCCTCGGCCAGGAACTCCTTATCGCGCAGCGTGTCCATATAGGCTTTGCGCATGGCGTCGACGCGATCCTTGGGCACTTCCGGCGCCATCACCATCGAACGATCCTCAAGGGACGACTGGATGAATTCGAAAATGCGCTTTTCCTCGTCGTCGCGCGCGAACTCCGACAGAAGCGGCGTGTTCGGCATGTCGGCAGATCGCTTGCTCGCCAGTTGCACGAGATGGGCAAGCCGGCCCTCCCTCAGCCATTCGGGCTTCACACTCTTCCATCCCTCGAATTGGCCGCAGAACCCATGCACCTCGCCGCGCTCCATAGCGAGACGGACCTGAGATCCGCCGCCATACCCCGGCACAACTTTGAATTTCGTGCCCAGGAAATAATTCATGACCGTCGGATTCGTGTAAGTCGCCGATCCGGTATCCACCGCGCCGATGATCACTTCTTTCGTCTTGGCCTGTTCCAGGGTCGTCGCCGGCGCATTGCTCCACACCGTGCAATCGTTGATAGGTTCGCTCCAGCCGCCAAGCCAATTCCACTTGCGCGGATCGAAGCGCGCGGATGGCTCGCCCAATACGACACGGCGCGTCATGCCGCCGTTCGGCGTATGCAGGACGGTGCCGTCCTTGGCCAGGGTGTTATACACATTGTTCGACGCGATCAGCCCGCCCGCGCCGGGCTGATGCTGGACGATGACTTGCGGGTTGCCCGGAATATGGCGGGTCATATGGCGCGACAATATCTGCGCGAAGGTCGAATAAAGACCGCCCGCGGCGAGCCCGACATAGATCGTCACCGTCTTGCCTTTGTAGAAATCGGCGACCGCGTCGGCGGCCCGGGCCGGGACCGATGTTGTCGAGACAAACGCCAGCGCCGCAAATGCCAGAAAAAGCGATTTCAACATAATTCTGCCTCTCTATGGATCACAGGTTGGCCTGCGAGTGTTATTTGATAGAATTTGCCCCAGATTGGCGGATAGCACCATATGGAGGATTGCGACAATGCTGAACGACACGGAAAGCCTCATTCGCGTCGGCACGGGAACCCCGGCCGGAGAACTCTTCCGGCGCTACTGGCAACCTGCCCTCCTCTCGACGGAAGTGCCCGAACCCGATGGAGCCCCCGTCCGTGTCCGGCTGCTGGGCGAAGATCTGATCGCCTTTCGTGAAACCTCGGGGCGGGTTGGCTTGGTCGAGGCCTATTGCCCCCATCGCCGGGCCCCCATGTTCTACGGCCGCAACGAGGAATGCGGGCTCAGATGCGTCTATCACGGATGGAAATTCGACGTCGACGGCAATTGCGTCGATCTGCCGACCGAACCCGCATCCAGCAAGATGAAGGATCACATCAAGATCACGGCCTATCCGACCGTGGAACGGGGCGGCATCGTATGGACCTATATGGGGCCGAAGGACAAAATGCCGGCGGCACCGGATTACGAATGGACGCGGGCACCTGAGACCCATCGCTCGGTCTCGAAGACCCACCAGGCCAACAATTATCTGCAGGGTTTGGAAGGCGGCCTCGACACGGCGCACGTCACCTATCTGCACAACAACAAGATCGGCGATAAAAACAATCTGTTCACGCGCGACGGCGCTCCGCGCATCGATGTCCACGAGACCGACTACGGCTATTATTACGTTTCGACCCGCAACAACGACGAGACGCACAACTTCGTGCGCGTCTATCAATACATGATGCCGTTCCAAAGCATGCGGCCGAACATCACCTCGGCCGGATTGGCCACCAATTCGTCAGTGCCGCGCTATGACGGGCATATCTGGGTGCCGATCGACGATACCCAGACCTACGTCTACAACTGGATGGCCGGATACGAAAAGAATTCGCGTCTCGAGCCGGATTATGTGGAACGATTGGAGTTCGGCTATGGGCGCGGGCACGATGATTTCGTCTCCGGCACCTTCAAGCTGAAGGCGAACCTCGAGAATGACTATTTCATCGACCGCCAGAAGCAAAAGACCGAAAGCTTTACCGGGATCAGAGGTGTCAATACCCAGGACGTCGCCCTTCAGGAAGGCATGGGCGCGATCCCGGATCGCAGCCTCGAAAATCTCGGCTCGTCGGACCGCGCGATCCTCGCCATGCGCAATATGCTGCTGGCGGCGACCAAAGCGGTCGAGAACGGGCAAGATCCGCGCGGTCTCGATCCCGCGAGCTACCGTAACGCGCGCCCCCACGACGGGCTGGTCCCCAAGGAAGCGGCCTGGCAGGACGCCTTCAAGGACGGCATGGCGGCGAAGTGGTAAGCGGTTTTTAGCGTTTCATAAAATCCGTCCTCGCCGCGCTCGCCCCCGGAAATCGCTGTTTTTCGCGATATTTTCGTTGCGATGCATCTGCAATGGATCGACATCTCATCGATACGAGATCGACTTTGGATCGACATCCGATCGACATCCGATCGACATCCGATCGACATTTGATGATCCGGCGATCGACAGGAAATAAACACCCCATCGACATTTCTTTTGACCAACCGCCTGGGTCGAAGGTCTACCTTCACGCCTTCCTTTATTCAGGAGAGCACGCGGCGACGAGACGTCGAGGGTCATGAACGGCGGCAAGTCTAACTCGGACGCCCCTTGAAAGTCAAGAAAATAATTCCAATTAGCCGGGGATTATTTATAGTCTGTATGTCCTTAAGCTCGTCATCCTCCAGCTTGTCCGGGGGATCCATGCCGGCGTCGACTCGATTTCAAGATGGATGCCCCGGACGAGTCGGGGCATGACGGCTTAGATGATGATGGTTTAAATCATGGCGCGGCGGCGACCCGCTAGCCGCCGACATTGTGCTGGCGCACGGCGATCTCCATCGTACCGATCTCGGGGCAGGCCACGCGCATGACGTCGCCGGGCACGACCTGGCCGATCCCGGCGGGTGTTCCGGTGTAATAAAGATCGCCCGGATACAGCCGGTAGAATGACGAGGCGAATTCGATCAACTTCGCGATATCGTAGTTCAAGAACTGCGTCGTCGAATCCTGCTTCAATTCGCCATTCAGCCAGAGTTTGATCTCCATATTGTTGGGGTCCTTGACCTCGTCGGGCGTCACCATCCAAGGGCCGAGTGCGGTATAGCCGTCGAGCGATTTGCGGAAACTACGGTCCTCAAGCCCGCGCAGGGTCATGTCCAAACCGACGACATAGCCCGCGATATAATCGAAGGCCTTGTCGCGCGGGATGTCGGAGCCTTCCTTGCCGATCACGACGACGATCTCGCCTTCGAAATCGCTGCGGCGATCGGGAAAGCGCAAGGGAATTCCCTCGGACGGGCCGACCACCGACGAGTTGGATTTGAGGAAGATGCCGGACGTGCCGATGTCGCGCGACTGCCCGCGCTGCTCGCGCAGAGCCGTCACGGCCACATCGACCGCCTGCGCCTCGGCCTTATAATTGACCGGCGCGGCCATCACCTTGGACGGACGAAGCACCGGCGAGATGAGTTTCACGCGCGACAGTGGCTGGCCGGGTGCCTTAGACGCGGCTTCATCGATCCGCGCGCGCCATTTGGGCAACGCTGCGATCACCGCATCGCCGAACGCCGCATAGGGCGTCTCGGCACGGATCGCGCTTTGCACATCGGTTACGTCGCGAACCTCGTCACCCGTCACGACCCCCAAACGGTCATTGTCGTAGCGGCAGAGCTTCATTCGATCCCCCTCATTTTCACGCCATCGATAAGTGCGATAACAGTGCGATTCAAGGGGTAAACATTGAATGAGGAAGCGCCGCGTTGTAAGCAGGTGGACTTAGTCATACAGACAAGGAAACAGCCTCATGGCCACCATCGTCGGCGGAATCGCCACCTCTCATGCGCCGCAGCTTCTGATGCCGGCACTCCAATGGAGCGATTTACCGACGCGCACTAAGCTGCCGCGCCGCGCCAAACCGGACGTTGCGAACGATTTGACCGACGCCGCCAAGGTTGAGAAACAAAAGCGCTGCAACGATGCCATCGCCAAGCTGCGCGCGCAGGTGAGCGAGTGGAAGCCAGACGCCATCTTCATCTTGGGCGACGACCAGCACGAGAACATTTTCGACGACAATATGCCGCCGTTCATCTTCTATATCGGCGAGGAAGTCGGGGCGACGCAGAATTTCAAGTATTTGGGCGAGAAACCCATCGACCAGGTCGACAATTACAAAGTCGCCGCAAAGGCCGGACGCCAGATCCTGGAAAACCTGATGGACGACGGTTTCGATCCGGGTTGGTCGACCAAAACGCGCGACGAGGCCGGGCTCGGCCATGCCTTCGGCCGCGTCCTGCGCTTTCTGACTCCTGACGGCGACATCCCGATCATCCCGCTGATGGTGAACACCTATTACCCGCCGGTTCCGAGCGCCAAGCGCTGTCTGCAGATGGGCAAGGCACTGCGCAAAGCAATCGAGGCCCTGCCGGACGAGATGCGGGTCGTTGTCGTCGCTTCGGGCGGGCTTGTGCATACGGTGATCGACGAGGATCTCGACCGCCAGTTCTTGGGCGCACTCGAACGCCACGACGAAGCCTATATGGCCGCGATGCCCGCCGAGCAGCTTGTCGAGGGCACTTCCGAGATCCGCAACTGGATCATGGCCAGTGGCGTGATGGGCTACGGCGCCAAGGTCGTCGATTACGTGCCCTGCTATCGCAATGCCGAAGGGATCGGCTGCGGCATGGGATTCGCTATCTGGAAATAGCAAAAAGGGCGCCCGATAAGGCGCCCTTTCTTAGTGTCGATGGACCGATCACCAATCGGTCATCTTGAAACCCATGGCGTCTTCGTAGGCCCGCTTCACTTCCGCAGGCTGGCCGGACTGGAAGATGAACTTCTTCGACGTTAAACGATCCTCGCCGCCGGCGGCCTGGGCATCGGAACTGGCGAGACCATTGCGGAACGCATCGAGCCCGACGATAGGAAGCTGAATCCGCTCGTTCTCCTTCGGGTCGCGCATGATGGCCTTCGGATCCTCGCCCCGCTCGACCCGCTCCATATCGTCGAAGAAGCGGCGGCGGATCATGGCGACGCCCTTGTCGCTTTTGCCGAGATGTTCCAGCGTGCGGTCGGCATGCATACCCTGCCCGACCCAGGCGATGAAGTCCTGATTCATGACGTGGGTGTTGATCCAGCGTCCGGTCTTTTCGTCGGTCAGCGGCGAATACCAATGCGGAATGCTGTTCTGCACGAAGGGTTCGCGTTCTTTCGGAACCTTGTTGAAGAACCAGCCCACGCTCAGTGTCGTATTGTCGTCCACAGGAACGCGCCATTCGAAGTGGCCGCCGGTAAACAGGCAATAGGGCCATAGGCAGACGCGGCCGACAGTCCAAAGCGGATTCTTATCGTCAGTGTCTTCCTTGATGCGGCGATAGACGAAGCCCTGATCGATCTCATCGAAATCGACCTTGAGATGTTTCGGCGAATAGGGGCCGGTTACACCGCTCAAACGGATCGACCAATTGGAATGCATCCATTCGAAATGCACCGGATCGATCGAATTTTCCTGGCACTGGAACCAATTGCAGGGAATCTCGGTAAAGACGATTTGAGTGAAGCCGTTCTGCCAGAAGAAGGGCTCATAGTTCGGAACCAGCGGCGCAGGCTCCGGCCCCATATAGGCCCACAGCAAACCCGCCTTTTCTTCGACCTTATAATTCTTGATCTGGATGGTCTTGCGCAGCTTGCCCGACGGATCCTCGACATCCTCGTAGGGCTGGGCAAGGCACTTGCCGTCCTTTCCGAACAGCCAGCCATGATAATTGCAGCGCAGACCGTCTTCTTCGACATAGCCGTAGGAGAGATCGGCGCGACGATGCGGGCAATGGCGATCGAGGATGCCGTATTTGCCGGACAGGTCCTTGTAGAGAACCAGGTTCTCGCCCATCAGGCGGACCGGCTTGGTGTTTTTGTCGTCGAATTCCGAGGCCGCAGCAATGGGATGCCAGTAGCGACGCAGCAGCTTGCCCATCGGCTTATCGGCACCGACCTCCATCAACATCTGGTTCCGTTCGGCATCCAGCATGAAACTCTCCCGAAATTGCCATTTAACAGGTTCTCGTTCTAGAATACGGAACCTTCTTTGTCATTATCAAATTATATTGTTTATTTGTCGGGCCGATACCGCAGCCTGCGTTTGCGAGGGGGGACAAATGCCCACAAAAAAAGCCGCACCCCGCGAACCCCGCGGACAGCGCTATATTCAATCGATTTTGGTGGGATTTCGATTGATCCGCGTCTTACAGGAAAACGGCACGAAGATGTCGCTGAAACGACTGGCACAGCTTGCCGGAATGTCGCCCAGCAACGCACATCTGTATCTCGTCAGTTTCGGAAAGCTAGGCCTGATCGTTCAAGATCCGATAACGTCGTATTATGGGCTGGGCCCCTACGCGATCGAACTCGGCCTGGAAGCGATCCGTCAATTGGACGTCGCGGATATCGCGCGCGGCCGGCTCGAGGAGCTTTCGGAACGCCTCGAACAATCCGTTTATCTTTCCGTCTGGGCGAACAAAGGCCCAACCATCATCCTCAAATTCGACGCGCGCGGCGGCGGATATCCATTGGCCATCAGAATCGGCTATGTGCTGCCGCTGATCGGCTCGGCGACAGGCCAAGTCTTCCTCGCGCACCTCGCGGACCGCGAAATCGAACCCATGGTTGCACTGGAAATCGCCAATGCGGCAACCCGAGGCAAACGCATCGCCGAAGTCCGGCGCGCCGTGCTCCGGCATGGCGTCGGAATCTCCAACAGCCGGTTGTACGAGGGTTTCGGCGCCATCTCGGCCCCGATCTTCGATCACGAGAAGCACATCGCTGCCGCCATCACGGCGCTCGGCCCGTCCAACTCGCTGAAAGCGACACCCGCAGGCACGACGGCAAAGATAATCAAAGACGCGGCGGCGCAAATTTCGCAGGCCCTCGTCGGCGGCCGCTAATCCAACTGCAGCAACGAGGCCTTCAGATACGCGGATTCCGGCAGCGACGGATGCACCGGATGATCGAGACCGGCTCCGCCAGAATATAGAATACGCCCTGTCCGCATCGCATCGCTCAAACCATGGGCGATCTGTTCGTCGAAGGTCGGACGATCGACGTTGTGCGAGCATGACGCAATGAACAAAAATCCGCCAGGTGTCACCAAGGGCGCGGCCAGCCGCGCCAATTTACGATAGCCGCGCACGCCTGCCTGCAAATCCTTGCGCGATTTCACGAAGGCCGGCGGATCGACAACGACGATATCGAAACGCTCACCGGCGGCGCCGAGGCGCTCGAGCTCAGGGAAGACCTCGGCGCGCGTAAAATTGCAAACTGCTTCGACGTTATTGCGTTTCGCCGACTGCGCCGCGAGGTCGAGCGCCAATGCCGAACGGTCCAGAATGACAATGTCGCGGGCGCCGGCGCGCGCGCACGATATGCCGAAGCCGCCAATATAGGCATAGGCGTCGAGGACGCGAGCTCCAGCCGCCAATCGCGCGACCAGCGCACGATTGTCGCGCTGATCGTAGAACCAGCCGGTTTTTTGTCCTTCCCGCAGATCGGCCAGATAAGGCGCTCCGTATTCGAAGACTTCGGTCAATCCGTCGAGCGTTCCCTTGACCAGACGAACCTCGTCGGCAAGGCCTTCCAATTGCCTTGACCCGCTATCGTTGCGCAAAACGACGCTCGCCGGTTTGACGGTCACATCCAACGCCTCCAGCAATTCCGGCATCAACCGATCGAAGCCGGCGGTGTTGGCCTGCACGACGCACAAATCGCCGTAGCGATCGACGATAAGGCCCGGAAAGCCGTCGGCCTCGGCATGGACCAGACGATAATATCCCCCAGGATAGAGCCGTTCGCGCACGGCAAGCGCGGCCGCCAATTTACGCGCAAGGAACCCAGCGTCGATGCTTGCCGAGGGATCGCGATCCAGCATCCGCGCCGCGATCAAGGTGCGTGGGTTGAACATGGCGACGCCCAACGGTTCGCCGTTGCCGGCTTCAAGCCGCACGAGCGCGCCCGGGGCGAGCTTTTTCGCCGCTGCGTCCATGGCGATTTCATTGGAATAGACCCAGGGATGTCCAGTGCGGACGCGCTTATGCCGCCCCGCCATCAGACGCACCAGCGGACGGCCTTCGGAGGTGTTGTTCAGCGGCCCCACCATTCGGTCGCCAGGGGCCACAGCAGCATGATCCAGGTCAGAAAGCAGACCAGTAGGGCCATCATGACCGCGGCGCTGCCGAAATCCTTGGCCCGCTTGGACAGACCATGATTTTCGTAGGAAATGCGGTCGATGGCCGCCTCGACGCCCGAATTAAGCAATTCCACGATTAGCACCATCAAGACCGACCCGATCAAGAGAACCCGCTCCACAGGCAAAACCGGGAGGATAAATGCCAACGGCACCAAGATGGCCGTCAGGGTCAGTTCCTGACGGAACGCGCTTTCCTCACGGATGGCGAAGCGCAGGCCGCTGATCGAGTTCTTTAAGGCCGCCCAGGCGCGCAAAAGGCCCCGATTGCCCTTATGGGGGTTTTCTTCCGAAAAATAATCTGGGTCGGGACTATTCACTTGGCTTTTCCGTTAATTGCTAAGATCACGATTTTGTGACATTTTCTTGAAAGTTAAGAGATGGGGCCTCCGGATCGGATCGTTGACGCTCGAAAAACAAAATAAATAGCTCGATTTTCCAATTTTCCACACTTGTATAAAGGATCGGTGGAAGCCGTGAACGATATTGCTGGTTTGTACACCGCCTATAGGGCGCAAATACAACTAAAATCATCAAGTGTGATCTCAAGCATCGTGGCGCGGACGCGATCCGTTGGCGCAATTTGCGAATCGTCGCATTGGCTGGCCGAGAAAATGTTCAACGCTATGAGCGCGCCGAACAGTGCCCCCATCTTGGAACTCGGCGCCGGTTTCGGCTCGGTGACCCAGCTTATCCCGGAAAACGCGATCAGCATCGAGCGGGAAAAAGAACGCTTCGATTACCTGACCGAGACATTTCCCGACAGAACGATCCTCGATAGCTGCGCGATCAATTTCATGCCCACACTGGAATCGCCCACGATCGTTTTGAGCAGCATCCCGAGCGTGAACAATCCGGAATTCGCGCGGCTGCGCGCGGCCGTTGCGCAAGCCTACCATCGGGGCATGATCCCGGAATTGGTCACATATACCTATTTTCCGACCAACAACCCATTTGCCGGCATCTTCGCGAACGAAGAGCGTGCCGGCGTTGAATTGCGGAATCTGCCCCCGGCATTTGTTTGGAGATATAAATGCTAACGCGTCCGAGCGCGAGCAGCGTCCTATCGCTCGCGGTCATTTGCGTCACCGCATTCTTCGCGTCTGCTCACTCCGATCCCTATATTATTCTCGGCATCGCGCCTTTTTTTCTGCTGGGCTGCGCCAAGGGTAAGAAGCCGCTCGCGCTTGTAGCGCTCGCTTCGCTTCCCAGCCTATTTCTGATTTTCCTCAGCAACGTCAAAGTTCAATTGACCGGCTTGCCGCTGTCGATCCTCGATCGCTACCTACTCGAGAACAATATTTTCGTCCTGGCCTACAACGACTACCGCGTGGCGATCGCCATCGTTCTGATCGCCGGAGGCATCTTTTATTATCTCTGGGCTTTGCTGTCCGGTCGCGGGCGTTTCACGCGTTTCGAGAAGATCACCGCCGGCGGCCTATCCTTCATCTGGGCATTTTTCGCCTTCAACGTCGCGACTTCCGATCTCGATTTTCTGCTGACCGACGAAAATCAAAATCCAACATTCAAGACGTTCGTCAAATCCATGATCGTTCCGGGCGCGCGCCTGGCCTTGGCCGACGACGACGACGACGATCTGCGCCTGTCCTCGCGCTCGTTGGGGGCGCCTAAAGACGGCAAACCGGATCTGTTTTTCGTTCTCCAAGAATCGACCTTCGATCCGCGCATGATCGAGGCGGAGTACGAACCGAAGACACTGTTCTCGCGCCACGTTCCTTTGTCCGGCCCTCTGCACGTCCATACCTACGGCGGCGGGACCTGGCTAAGCGAATTCGCGCTCGTCACCCAGATGCGTCCGCAGGAGTTCGGCGACGGCGGATGGTACGTCTTCCATCAATTGCCGGGCCGCATCAAAAGCTCGCTTTTCACGCAACTGAAGGAACTAGGCTACCACACCGTCGTGATCTATCCCGTGCCGGGATTTTTTCTGAACGCGCGGCAGTTCTACAAGTCGATCGGCGTCGACGAATTTCTCGATCCGGGACAGCTCGGCATCAGTAAGGGCTGGGACTGGAAGATTCCGGACGCATCGTTCTATTCGGCGGCCCTCAAGAAAGCCGAGGAAGCCAGCCCGAAGCCGATTGCCGTCTTCATGCTGACCATCAACCAGCATGGCCCGCATGACGCCGAGCGTCCCTTCGCCGATTATCTATCGCGCTTCGAGCAAAGCGACTTGGCCTACGATTCCTTCCTCGAAAGCCTGAAGGACCGAGGCCGCAGGGCCGGCGTCGTGGCCTTCGGCGATCACCAGCCGGAATTCACGAAGTCGCTGTTCCCCGAGGAAACGAAACGCCAGTTGACCCATTACGAAATTCGCTGCGTCAACTTCGCCTGCACCGATGCGGACAAAACACCCAAAAGCTCAGATCAACTCGACATCACGTTGCTGGCCCCGGTCGCGCTGGAGCATTTCGGTTTCAAGATTGACGATTTGTCGTTCTACGGGAAATACCTGTTCGAGCAATGCACATCCGACGTCTCGCGCTGCACGCAGGATCTGCGGCTCAAATTCAACCGGGCATTCTCGGCGGTCTTTCAGTAAAACCGCCGAGCGGCGTAGGGCCTTAGTGCTTCTTGTGCCACTCCATTCCCATATTGTCGTCCGTAACCACCCGCAGCCCTTCGGTGCGATTGAGTAATAGATCGCGGCGCTCGATACTGTCCCATTCGCCACGATCGAGACCGGCCTCATCGACGGCGCGCAGCCGCGCGATGTTCCGGTCGAGCGCATCGCGGCTGGCATCGTCCTCGCTGACGATCGGAGCACCGTCGATCGTATAACCCTGCATCACCGACTCCCAACGGTCGGCGTCGATCTCGATGGGTGCGTTACTGCCGACCGCCAAGGTCGCGAAACGTAAGGAATCGTTGAACGAAAGGGCAGCCGTGCGCTGAACCTCGGACGACCCCGTCGCATTGAACATGACGATGCCGCCCGGATTGAGAACGGTCCCGACGAGATCGAGGAATTCGCGCGACAACACGTTCGAGGCGAACGAGCGCCAATGGAAGGTGGTGTTCATCACCACGACGTCGAACTTCTCGCCCTTGTGATTGCGGATCCAGCGGCGCCCGTCGTCGAGCACGATCTTGATGCGCGAATTTTCGAGCAAGCTGGCCACCACCGGGTAGCGAGGTATCAGCGCGAGATACCCCGGATTGATCTCGACAACTACCAGCTCTTCGACCTGCGGATGGTTGCCAACCACCTGCGCCCAGGCCCCGCCCGAAAGCCCAATCATCAGCACGCGCTTGGGATCGGGATGGAATGCGGAAATGGAAAACGCTCGAAAGATGCCGTTCTGATCGTCGACAAAATCGACGGCCATCCGGCCGTCATATACGCCGCTGCCGAAAATGACGCCGTCGCCGAGAACGCCGATCACGCCGGCCTTGGTTTCGACCTGGTTGACGAAGGGCTCGCTCGCATCGCCTCGGAACAACAGTCGTTCATAGAGATGGGTATAAAGCGGGACCGCCGCGAAACCGATGGCGATCGAGAGTGCACCGACAGCGCCGGCGGAAATCAATCGCGGCACTGAAGCCGCATCCGTCCACAAGAACCAAGCCACCGCTGCCGCGACTACGCACAGCACCAGGCTCAGTTGATGAGTCGGGAGATAATCCATCAGAACGAAGCCGGTGAGCAGGCATCCCGCGACCGAGCCGACAACATTGGCGAGATAGAGCTGGCCGATGCCCGAACCAGCATGGCGGTCGGGCGCGATCGACAGATGCGCGATCACCGGGAACAGAGCCGCCCAAATGCCGGCGACGATCGCAACACCCGGCAGCGCGAGCCACGAGGGCGCTCCGACCGGAACCAACGCCATCGCGGGCGCACAGATCAGCGCGGCGATAGCGGCCACCGCGAGCAGAACCGTCGGCACCATCCGGCTTGCATCCGGCGATCTACCGGCCAAACGAGACAGCGGGCCGCCGGCAAGTCCGCCGAAGGCTATGCCCATCAGGAAGAAGCCCAGAAGATGTGCGAAATCGCGCGCCGATCCGCCGGACAGGAAGGCATAGGCCCGGAACCACAACATCTCGAACGACAGGGACAGGAACCCGGCCAGCCCCGCCAGAAGCGCGGCCCGCGCCGGGGTCAGCGGCAGGAATACGGGAGTTGCCCGCCGCGCACCGTGAACTTCGGCTGCCGCCGGCGTATCGACCGCTCCCACGCGCAACCGGCTGAGCACGATCGCGCCGATTCCGACGATCAGATTGAACGCCGCCGCGATCTCGACCGTGCCCCGTTGACCGAATGCCTGCATCAAGAACTCGGCCGCGAGAAAACAAGCAAAGGCCGAGCCCAAGGTATTGACGAAGTAAAGCGCGCCGACGCCATTGCCGACATGGCCGCGCCGCGCGACGAGATAGGCCCCAAGGATCGGCAAGGTCGCGCCCATCAAAACCGTCGGCAACACGACAAGCCCGAAGGCGAGCAGACCCGTCTGCCACATGCTGGCGGTCGTGAAGCGAATTCCGATCGCATCGAACAAGGGCAGGGAAAACAATCCGAATACGCCGATGACGAATTCGATGGCTCCGTAGATGACGAGCAGGCGATTGGTGGACCAACGGCTGGCAACCCATCCGCCGATATGCGCACCCAATCCCAATCCCAGCAAAAAGGCCGCGACGACGGCCGTCGCCGATTCCGTGTTGGTCCCGTAGATGGTGAACAGCGAACGCTGCCAGACCACCTGATACAAAAGCGCCGGGATACCGGACGTGAAGAACAACGGAAGGAGGAATGCCATCAGAGCGTCACGACGCAAAATACACGGGACATACGCAAGGCCTCGCTTAAATATTCTTGCAGCCACGCGCTCGGTGGCTGACGGGTGCCTAAAGTGCCGCAGGAGTGCGGTCCTAATCAAGTGATTGTGATTGGGCCCTTTATTGTCGATCCAGTCACGCTTTGTTAGTCTTCATTTCTACAAACGATGGCGAAATCGGGGGCGGGATATACTTGGTGTGCATGCACTATAACCCGTACGGTCTCCAAGAACTCGCGGCCCATGCCAAGAACATGCAGATAAACGGGCGAAATTTCTAGGCCTCTGGATCCAACTTATCCGCAACGCCATCGCGCTTGCGCGGTGGCAGTACGTTCATCATCAAAATGAACCCGGAGAAAAGCAGGCATATGCTGTTGGTCAAGATCAACGGCCATTGAGCAAGCAGAATGCCTTAGTCAGACCACAGGCTGAACCCGATCACCGTCACAATATACATCCGGGTTGAAATTCCGTCCGTCTGCCGCGATTTGATGATTTTCCACGCCTGCGGCGTGAAACTGACGGTCGAGGCAATACTCGCCAGCACACCGACGACGGTGGGCAGGTCCAACTCCATTGTCCCGTCAACTATGCGGCGGCGCGTGCGGCGTCCACCCGTTCCCGATAGACCTCGAGCCAATCGCGCGTCTCGGGTGCCACGAAGAAGCCGCTGCGCGCCAGCAGATAATCCTTTGGCGTGTCGGCGGCCGGCGGCCGCGTGCCGGTGTTAGTGAAGGCATTGACCGCCTGGAGTATGCGCCGGCGGGTCAGCGTGATCATGTGGTCCGACGGTGCCAGATGTTCCCAATCGAAATCCGGCATACCCCCTTCCATCGCTTCGGTGATCATCTGATCCTGAAGCAGAACGCCATTGATCCCTGTGAAGGTTTCCGTGCGCTGCTTGGCGCGATCGATGAAATAATCGTTCTCTGGACGCGCACGAGGGCGCCAGCGACCGTGCCAGTCGGTCGTATTGGGCAGAAAGTCGGTAAAATCGGCGGCACCGCCGGTCAATGTCGCAAGCGTGGAGACGTGCAAGGTGCTACGCCGCGCGAAATAGACCGACATATTGTGCGTGTCGTCCATGGGTACCCAAGCGCGCGCGGTCACATGGCCTTCGATCGGCCCCGTCGGCGCCAACGTCCAGAACGGGAACAGATAATGCGCCACGCGCCAGTTCAGCTGGCCCTGTTCGGCGGCGCGATAGGCGCCGTAGGTGGTCCCGTAAGGCGTTTCGCTCACCTTATATTCGGGATGCGGATTGGCGAGGATGATCTCTTCTATATCCGTGCTTTTCGCCTGCGGACGCCCGGCCGGACCATGCAGGATCCCCGCATGCGAGGTATCGATGCTGCCCTCCAGCCCGGGCAGGAAGCTGCATTCGCGCTGGATGAACATAACGATCGTGTCGGACTCGTCGCCCATCGTCGCCTCGATGTGGGGAAGATCGGGAAGTTCTGCCTGCTCGCCCATATAAACCCACACAACACCGGCCCGCTCGCGCGTCCGATAGGCTTTGGCATGGATCTTGTGCTTGAAATCCTGATGCGGCGGCACGTTCGCCATATCGAGGCACTTTCCGTCAGCGTCGAATTTCCAGCCATGATAGACGCAACGGATGCCACCTTCCTCGTTCCGCCCGAAAAACAGCGAGACGCAGCGATGCGGGCAACGATGATCCATGATCCCGACCTTGCCATTGGTATCGCGGAAAGCGATCAATTTCTCGCCCAGAAGCATAAGGCGCATAGGCTCGCCTTCGGCCTTCACCTCCGAGGACATGGCCGCCGGGAGCCAATATTGACGCATGAATTCGCCCATGGGCATACCCGCCCCGACCTGGGTGAGGATGTCTTGATCGCGCTTGGATGCCATTAAGATTCACTCCATACGGGTGATCCACACGAGCTAATTGCCCGAGGGCCCAATTTGTCAATTGTTAAACCAGTTTATTTGTTTTCGTACTAATTCTAAGCTTTTCATACACAGTCCACTCCCATAGAGTTACCAGAATATAATAGATGCCATTTAGGCACGTGGAACAGGTACAACCACTAGCACCGAGGAACGCAAATCATGTTGTCGCAAGAAGACAATGTCCGCCTGACCCGAGTCTCCCGCAACACGCCCACGGGCGAGTTGATGCGTAGATATTGGCAGCCGATCTTGCTGTCGAGCGAAGCGCCGGAGCCAGACGGCGCTCCCGTTCGCGTCCGGCTATTAGGCGAGGACCTCGTAGCCTTCCGCGATACCAACGGCAAGGTCGGCTTAGTCGAGGCCTATTGCCCGCACCGCCGCGCGCCGATGTTCTACGGGCGCAACGAAGAATGCGGCCTGCGCTGCGTCTATCACGGCTGGAAATTCGATGCCGACGGCAATTGCGTCGATGTGCCGACCGAACCCGCCTCGAGCAAGATGAAGGATCATATCAAGATCGGCGCTTACCCGACCTTTGAGAAAGCCGGCCTCATTTTCGCCTATCTCGGGCCCAAGGATCAGATGCCCGAGCCGCCGAATTACGAATGGATGCGTGCACCCGAAACCCATCGCCACGTTTCCAAGACCTTCGAACATTGCAATTGGCTGCAGGCGCTCGAAGGCGGGCTCGACACCGCGCATTCGTCGTACCTGCATAACAACAAATTGGGCGACAAGCTCGAATTCCGCCAACGCGACCGCGCCCCTCGCCTCGACGTCGAGAAAACCGATTACGGCTTCTATTACGTCTCGCACCGCAACGCGAACGAGGACGGCACCTATGTGCGCGTCTATCAATATGTCATGCCGGGGCAGCAGATGCGCGCCAACGTCCAAGGCAATCCGGGTTCACGCTCCAATCGTGTCCCGAAGCATGACGGCCATATCTGGGTGCCAATCGACGATGAACATACCTTTGTCTACAACTGGATGGTCGGCGCCAATCAGAATGCGGCGCTGAGCCCTGAATATGTTGAGGAAATGGAAAAGTCGGCCGGTCGCGGCAAAGACGATCTGGACCCGATCACGTTCGTTCTGAAAAAGAATCCGTCGAATGATTACCTGATCGACCGACAGATGCAGAAGACCTCGAACTTCACCGGCATTGTCGGCGTCAACACCCAGGACTTCGCGCTGCAAGAAGCCATGGGCGGCGCCGATGGAAAGATGATCTGCGATCGGACCAAAGAGAATCTCGGCTCGTCGGACAAGGCGATCATCTCTATGCGCAACTTGCTGCTGGAAGCGACGCGCGATGTCGAGGCAGGCAATCGGCCGCGCGGCACCGATCCGAAAACGCATGGCCAATGCCGGCCGCACGACGGACTGGTTCCCGCAGGCAAGGACTGGCGCGAACAATACGCCGAAGATCTAGTCTGTAAGTGGTAACGCCGGCCCCTCTTTTATATTAGAGTTTGGTGTTGTATTGATCCTGATTGAAATCAGGACGGGGGAGGCATGTCGCAAAACGAAACCCAGGACGCGATCCTGACTTTTGAGAACGTCTCACGCATGTTCGGCCCGGTGCGGGCCGTTAATGACGTTTCGTTCGAGCTGAAGCGCGGTGAAATTCTGACACTGCTCGGCCCTTCCGGTTGCGGCAAGACGACGACCTTACGCATGTCCATTGGGCTGGAACGGCTGTCCAGCGGGCGGGTGAGCTACGAGGGCAAGCTCGTCGATAGTCCGGCCGATCGCCTCTTCGTCGAGCCTGAAAAGCGCGGCATGGGCATGGTGTTCCAATCCTATGCCATCTGGCCGCACATGAGCGTGTTGGAGAACGTCGCCTACCCGCTGCGCTACCGCAAAGTGCCCAAGGCCGAAGCCAATCGCCGGGTGTTGGAAACACTCGATCAGGTCGGCCTCAAAGGCTATGAGAACCGTCGCGGGACGCAACTTTCGGGCGGACAGATGCAGCGCGTCGCCGTGGCGCGCGGCCTGGTCGCCAATCCGAGCGTTCTGCTGATGGACGAGCCCTTCAGCAATCTCGACGCCCGCCTTCGTGAGAACATGCGTGCCGAGCTGAAGCGTCTGCAACGCCGTATCGGCATCTCCATCCTGTTCGTCACGCACGACCAGAGCGAGGCGCTCGCGCTCAGCGACCGCATAGCAGTGATGAAGGATGGCCGCATCGAACAGATCGGTCCGCCCGAGCAATTATATGCCGAACCCGGTACGCCGGCCGTGCGCGACTTCCTGGGCCGTTCGATCCTGATGCCGGCACGTATCGTCGGCACCACTGGGGCGAACGTGGACGTGAGCGTCGCAGACGGTCAGGTATTCAGCGTCGCCGGACCGATTCGGACCTCGTCGCGTGCCATCGACGAGAAGTGCCTTGTCTCGGTGCGCCCTGAATCGATCATCGTCGAACCTGCCGAAACGACCAACGCCGCCGGCACCAACAGTCTGAAAGCAACCATTCGCACATTGCTTTTCATGGGCGAAACCTACGAGGCCGACATCGAGCTGCCAGGTGGTCATATGGCTCTGCTACGCCTTTCGCCGGCGTACGACTGGCGCGAAGGCCAACCCGTCCGACTCACGTTGCCGCCAAACAAGCTGCAATTGTGGGATCGGTCCGCCACCGATTCGCACAGCGAGTAAGACAACATGAGCGAAGCGGTTCTTCAACGCGGCACCTGGTCAATAAACAAACCTGGCGTCAGCGCACAATCTCTTTTCTACACGATTGTCCTGGCGATGGTCGCTTTCTTGGTGATCTACCCGGCGTTGATGCTGGTCATAACGAGCTTCCAGGTGAATGCCTTCACCCTCAATCCCTCGACGGGGCTCGACAATTGGCGCGAAATCTTCTCGCGCCCGCGCCTCGTCGATGCGATTCAGAACACCCTGACACTCGCCGTCGGGCGCCAGTTCATCTCGCTCATCTTTGGCGTGATCCTCGCATGGCTGATTGCGCGCACCAATCTGCCCTTCGCGGGCTGGATCGAGGTCGGCTTCTGGATTGCGCTGTTCATGCCGGCCCTGCCCATCACGCTCGCCTGGGTGCTGCTCGCCGACGAAAGTATCGGCCTGCTCAATATCGGCGCGCGCTGGCTGTTCGGCATCGATTACGACCTCTTCAAGATCTACTCGTGGTGGGGCATCATCTGGGTCCACCTCATGACCTCGACCCTTGCGATCAAGGTTTTTCTGTTGGTGCCCGCCTTCCGCGGTATGGATGCGGCCCTCGAAGAGGCCGCGCGCACCTGCGGCGCGCCGATCTTCAAGACGCTCCTTCACATCGTCGTGCCGATTATGGCACCGACCATCATCGTGGTCATCATGCTGGGCATGATCCGCTCCATGCAGGCCTTCGAAATCGAATTGATCCTGGGTGGCCCCGTTCGCATCGAGGTCTACTCCACGGCAATCTACAAGGCGATCAACGCCACGCCGCCCGGCCACGGCATCGCGGCGGCGCTCTCGGTGACCTTCCTGGCCGTCATCGCGCCACTGGTAGCACTCCAGCAATGGTACGGCGCATCGGCTCATTCCTCGATCTCGGGCAAGTTCTCCAACCGCAGCATGGATCTGGGAAGCTGGCGCTGGATCTTGTTCGGCGTGATCGCCGCGCTGCTGTTCTTCATGACGATCCTTCCCTTCATTCTGCTGCTCGTGAGCAGCTTCATGAAGAAGTTCGGTATGTTCGACCTGCCTCAGCCGTGGACGACGCGCAATTGGGTCGATGCCTTCAGCCGCGGCGACATTCCGCGTGCCTTTTGGAACTCGATGCGGCTTGCGATCTCGGCAGCGCTGATCGGCATGGCGGTCTATTCCCTGCTCGCGTACATCGTCGTTAAGACCAAATTCTGGGGCCGGCGCCTCCTTGATTTCCTCACGTGGCTTCCGGCGATCATCCCGGGCCTCGTCCTCGGCCTCGGCTTCTTGCAGATGTTCGCGGGAACGCCGATCTTCCGACCGATCTACGGAACGATCGCCGTCCTCGTTCTCGCGGTAATCGTGGGTTCGCTGGCGCTCGGCACGCAGATCATCAAAACGAGCCTGATGCGCCTCGGCGCGGAACTGGAGGAAGCCTCGGCCGCGGCCGGCGCATCGCGCTTCTATACGTTCCGACGCGTCGTGCTGCCACTGATCGCACCGTCCGTCGCCGTGATCGGCCTCGAGATCTTCGCGACCGGCGTCTCCGTTGTCGGCCTTGTCGCGCTGCTCGGCACCGGGGCGACACAGCCCCTGTCCATCGTTCAGCTCATCTATCTCGATAGCGGCTTGTTCGAGCCCGCTTCGGTGATCGGCATCATGATCATGGTGATAACGATCGTCGCGGCATTGCTCGCGCGTCATATCGGATTGAAGGCCGGCCTCGGCCGCGCGGAATAAAACGGGGCTCGGACAAAACCGTTCCGCCCCCGCGCCAATACGGAGGAAACGATGCTGTCCAGAACCATAGCCATCTGCAGCGCGCTTATGATGTCGGCCGCGATCCCCAGCGTATCGTCCGCGCAATCGTGGGAAGCGGAATGGAAGGCGACCGTTGAGAAGGCCAAGAGCCAGAGCCTCGTCTTCGCCCAGCAACCAAGTCTTGCCATCGACGCCATCCTGGCCGAATTCACGAAAAAATTTGGCATTAAGGTCGCAGCCACCATCTCGCGGCCCTCAGCCACGCTTACCCGTATGCAGACCGAACAAAAAAACGGTCAATACGTTTGGGACGTTTGGATGGGCGGCACGTCCAACATGGTAAACTCGGCGGCGCCGGCTGGAATGCTGGAACCATTGGAAAACTACTTCATCCTTCCCGAGATCAAGGAAGCGGCCAATTGGCGCCACCCCGATTTCATTTACGGCGACAGCGGCAAGCGCGTCTTTACGCACCTCAATGAGCTGAGCTTCCCCATCCTCCGCAACGAGGCGGTGCTGCCGGAATTGAAGATCGCCACCCTGGACTCCCTCCTCGATCCTCGGCTCAAGGGCAAAATCTCGATGCGCGACGCGTCGGTTCCGAATTTCGGGACATTCGCCCTCGCGACGCTTTATCATGCGAAGGGCCCTGAGTTCCTGACCCGCCTCCTGAAGGAACAGGACGTAAAGGTCTATGCGAACCCCCAGCAACTCGAAACCGCCATCACGCGTGGCGGCCAGGCGATCTCGATCGGGCTTGAATCATCGATCTGGGAACAATGCCGCCGCGACGGCGGCTGCAAGAGCGTCGATGAGTTGAAGCAATTCTCCATTGCCATTTCCTGGGGGCTTTCGGTGCCGAAAAATCCGCCGAATCCGGAGGCAACGAAGGTCTGGCTCAATTGGTTCCTGTCCAAGGAAGGCCAGGAGGTTTCCGTGCGCGAATGGGCCAAAGTCAACAACTCAGGTGCAGTCAGTATGCGCAAGGATGTAGAACCGGCCCCTGGTCACTCGCAGTATTTGCCGGATTTCACTCAGCCGGATAAATATGTCTTCGTATCGAGCGAAAAAGGCAGCCAGGAAATCAACGAGACGATCAAAATATTCAAGGCCGTAACCGGCCACTGAGCCGCCGCCCACCGATCGGCGCCAAGGCCCCTTGCCGGTCCTTGGCGTTTTTTTTATGCCCGAACGAACACTTGCGCCGCTTCGTCATGCCGGGCCAATATGCATGCTCCTTACAACAATGGCGGCCCTGAGATCGGGGAACGGATCACACAGGCACGATCGGCCCATAGAGCCGAAACGGAGGTTTCAAATGTCGCGGATTTTCAATTGGACTCTCGGTGTATTCGCACTGCTCGTCGCATCGGTCGGAACAGTCCAGGCGCAGGACGCCGAATGGAAGGCCGTCATCGAGAAAGCCAAAACGCAAAAGCTCGTGATGGTCTATCAGGAGAATAAAGCGGTCGATGAATTGTTGGCCGAATTCACCAAGAAGACCGGCATCAAGGTTGAATCGACCACGGCGCGGCCGACCGTCATCCTTCCACGTGTCAAAACCGAACAAGCGAACGGCCAGTACCTCTGGGACATCTGGTGGGCGATTACGGCGAACATGGTAAATGTCGCTTCGCCTGCCGGAATGCTGCAACCATTCGATCCGTTCCTGGTTCTACCGGAAGTGAAAGACGTAAATCAGTGGCGCCACAAGGACTATCTGCATGGCGATCCGATCAAACACGTCTTCACCTATAGCCACGAGGTTTCCTACTCGGCCTATCGCAACCGCGATGTCGTGCCCGAGCTCAAACTCGATACATTAGATTCTCTGCTCGATCCGAGGTTGAAAGGCAAAGTCATCCTGCGCGATGCGTCGGCACCGAACGCCGGCTCGTTCGCGTTATCGCCACTCTACAAAGCGAAGGGCGGCGCGTTTGTGACCAAGCTGCTGAAGGAGCAGGACCCTCGCGTACTCGACAATCCGCAGCAGATCGACACTACCATCATCCGCGGCGGCGCGGCCGTGGCGTTCGGCATGCAGGGCGCTGCCTATTCGCAATGCCTGAAGGATGGCGGCTGCAAGAATATTTTCCCTATCCCGCACATGTCGACCGCCGTCTCGCGTGGCTTCGCCGTTTTCAAGAACGCGCCAAATCCCGAAGCCACCAAGGTCTTCGTCAACTGGATCCTCAGCAAGGAAGGCCAGACACGCCTCGTCGCCGAATGGGCGAAGTACAACCAGACCGGCGCGGTCAGCATGCGCAAGGACGTGGAGCCGCATCCGGATCACAAGGAAAACCAGCCCGACTTCTCCAATCCTAATCAGTATGTCTGGGTATCGACTGACGACGGATCGAAGGAGATCGATGCGGTCGTGAAGATATTCAAGGAAGTAATGGGCAAATAAGCCGAGGGGAATTCCGCATGAGGAAAATCCTGACCGGAGCGCTTAGCGCGCTCGCGGCATTCGCTTTCAGTCTGAGCGCGGGATTCGCTCAAGACGGCGATGCCGCCTGGAGGGCGACGGTCGAAAAAGCCAAGGGTCAAACCTTGGTCGTTGTTTATTCGGACAACAAGGCTTTCGACACCATCGTCGAGGAATTCACGAAGAAATTCGGCATCAAAGTCCAATCGACCGTATCGCGGCCGACCGTCATCCTCCCGCGCGTGAAGACCGAACAAAACAACGGCCAGTATCTGTGGGACGTGTGGTGGTCAATCACGGCAAATATGGTAAACGTCGCCGCGCCGGCCGGCATGTTACAGTCGTTCGAACCTCTGCTGATGCTGCCCGAGGTAAAGGACGTCAACCAGTGGCGCCATAAGGACTACCTCTATGGCGATCCGACCCGATTCGTCTTCACCTATTCGCACGAGGTCAGCTTCTCGCTCTATCGCAATATCGATGTAGTGCCCGAGTTGAAACTCGACAATCTCGATGCCCTGCTCGATCCCCGCTTAAAAGGAAAGATCGTTGCACGCGATGCGTCCCAGCCCAATTCCGGCGCCTTCGCTTTGGCGCCGCTCTACAAGGCCAAAGGCGGGGATTTCGTCCGTCAATTCATGAAAGATCAGGACCCCAAGGTTCTGGACAATCCGCAGCAACTGGACACAACTCTGATGCGGGGCGGCGCTGCCGTCGCGTTCGGCATGCAGAACACGTCTTATGCGACATGCCTGAAAGACGGTGGTTGCAAGAATATCACGCCGGTGTCTCAGTTGGCGATAACGCTGTCGCGGGGCCTCTCGGTCTTCAAGAACGCACCCCATCCCGATGCCACCAAGGTTTTTGTGAACTGGCTTCTCAGCAAAGACGGCCAAACCGTCGCGGTGCGCGAATGGGCGAAGCATAATCTTACGGGCGCGGTCAGCATGCGCAAAGACGTGGAACCCCACCCCGATCACAAGGCAGACCAGCCCGATTTCAACAAGCCCGAACAATATGTTTGGGTATCGACCGACGACGGCGCGAAGGAAATCGACGCGGTCGTGAAGATTTTCAAGGAAGTGATGGGCAAATAATCAGTCTCGACGAATAAGGATAAATGCATTGTCACGAATCATTAAAGGGACGCTTGGCGTCCTCGCAGTTCTGGCCGTAACGAACACGGAACTCTACGCCCAATCGACCAGCGCGGAATGGAATGCGACACTGGCTAAGGCCAAGACCCAGACTCTCTTCATCGTCAACCAGGGCGAACCTACCTACGAAAAGATGATTAGCGCCTTCACCGAGAAATACGGCATCAAGGTTAACGCGACCGTCGCGCGACCGACGGTGATCCTGCCGCGCGTGAAGACCGAGCAAGCCAACGGCCAGTACATCTGGGATCTCTGGTGGTCCTCGACGTCGAACATGACTGGCGTCGCGGGGCCAGCGGGCATGCTGCAGCCGATGGAACCGTTCTTGATGCTGCCAGAGATCAAGGATATCGCGCAGTGGCGCCACCCGAAATATATTTGGGGCGATGCGGGCAAACTGGTCTTCACGCACTCACACGAGGTTTCTTTTTCCGCCTATCGCAACATAGACGTCGAGAAGGAGTTGAACTCCGACGACATCGGGCAGTTGCTCGATCCCAGGCTCAAGGGGAAAATCGTGATGCGGGATGCCTCTCAACCGAATGCCGGCTCATGGTCGCTTGCCCCGCTCTACCGGGTGAAAGGCGGCGATTTTGTGACCAAACTCCTCAAAGACCAGGAGCCGCGCGTACTTGATAATCCGCAACAGATCGATAGCGCGATCATGCGTGGCGGCGCCGCGATCGCACTCGGCATGCAACGTTCGGCCTATTCGCAGTGCGTGAAGGACGGCGGTTGCAAGAATATCAGACCCCTCCCAGGTTTTGCGAATATTGCCTCTCGCGGATTGTCGGTCTTTAAAAACGCACCCAATCCGGAAGCAACGAAGATCTTCCTGAATTGGGTGCTCAGCAAGGAAGGCCAAACCCTTTGGGTAAAAGAATGGGCCGCATCCAGTTTATCGGGTGCCATTAGTATGCGTAAGGATGTAGAGCCGCATCCCGATCACGTGGAGCATGTGCCCGATTTCTCGCGCGCGGACGACTATGTTTGGGTCGCCACGCAGGACGGAGCCGCGGAAGTCGATGCGGTCGTGAAGATATTCAAGCAAGTAACCGGCAAATAGTGCCCCATATTCGACAAGGAGTTCAACATGTCTTCGATCAAACATCGGGTGCTTGGCGCACTCGCACTGCTGTTAGCATTTCCGTCCGTCGTGGAGGCGCAGAATGCCAACCCGGAATGGAATGCAACCCTCGCTAAAGCCAAAACTCAGACTCTCGTCATGGTCAATCAGGGCAATAAAGGCTTCGACGCAGTCATCGAGGAATTCACGAAGAAATTCGGGATCAAGGTCGAGGCATCCGCAGCCCGACCGACCGTTATCCTGCCACGCGTCAGAACGGAGCAAGGCAACGGTCAATATCTTTGGGATATATGGTGGGCAACCACGTCGAATATGGTTGGGGTCGCAGCCCCCGCCGGCATGCTTCAGCCGTTTGAGCCCTTTCTAATCCTTCCCGAAGTTAAGGAAGTTTCGAATTGGCGGCATCCCAACTACATCTATGGCGATGCGAAGCGCTTCGTGTTCACCCATTCGCACGAAGTGACCGTATCGGCTTATCACAACGTCAGCGTCGTGCCCGAAGTGAAGAGCATCTTCCCGAACGATATGCTTAATCCGAAAATCAAGGGGAAAATCGTGTTGCGCGATGCATCCCAGCCGAATGCCGGCGCATGGGCACTGGCACCCATTTACAAAGCGAAGGGCGCTGACTTTCTGAGAACGTTCCTCACGGAGATGGATCCCCGCGTTCTCGACAATCCACAGCAGATAGACACGGCGATTTTGCGTGGCGGCGCGACACTCGCGATCGGCATGCAAAGTACGTCCTATTCGCAATGTATCGTCGATGGGGGATGCAAGAACATTGAGCCGATCCGCGGATTGGCCGCGGCCTCGTCACGTGGACTGTCGGTTTTCAAGAATGCGCCGAATCCAGAAGCAACGAAAATTTTTGTCAACTGGCTGCTGAGTAAAGAAGGTCAGGCGCTCTTCGTCCAGGAATGGGCAAAATATAACGCAAACGGCGCGATCAGCATGCGCAAGGATGTCGCGCCGGCCCCTAACCACGGCGAGGATTTGCCGGATTTCTCCAAGCCGGAGCAATACGTTTGGGTCGCGACTGAGGATGGCGAAAAGGAAGTCGAAGCTGTCGTGAAAATATTCAAAGAGGTTATGCGGAAATAAACAATGAACCTCGCAGGTAAGGCTTGCATCGTCACCGGCGGATCGCGCGGCCTCGGCCGTGCGATGGTGATCGCACTCGCGCGCGCGGGCGCCAATGTATTGGTGGTGGATATCGACGGCGAACCGGTCGGCGAGCCGGGAATCCCAGAAGGACGAATCCAGCATCTGAACGCCGATGTAACCCGCGATGAAGAACGCACCCGGATCGCGGAGACATGTAAATCCGCCTTCGGGCGGATCGACATGCTGGTCAACAATGCCGGCATCGGACAGCAGACCATCCGCACGGATTATGCGACGAACCCGCTGCATCCGTGGGACGTGCCGCCGCATAATTTGATGGAATTCTTCGCGGTCCATTCAATCGCGCCGCTCCGTTTGGCAGCGGCCGTAATCCCGACCATGCGGGCGCAAGGCCGCGGCCGCATCCTGACAGTGGTCACGGACTTTGCGGTGATGATGCGTCCCAGCTTCACCGCCTACGGCGGCGCTAAAGCCGCGAGCGAAGCCTTCACGGCGGGCCTAGCAATCGATCTCAAGGACAGCGGCATCACCGTCAACGCGATCACGCCGGGCGGCATGGTGGATACCCGCCTGGTGCCCGATCGGCCAGGGATGAAACGCGAAGACCTACTGCAGCCCAGCGTGATGGGACCGGCCGTCGCCTGGTTCGCATCCGACGAAGCGGACGGCATCACCGCCAAGCGTATCGATGCGAAGGTGTGGGATGAGAAATTGCCGGGCAAACAGAACGTCGAAAAGGCCTGCAAACCCATCGGTTGGGGGCCGCTCGGTCTATAGATCGAGCGGCACCACCGTCTCTATTTCGTATCTTCGAGAATTTTCGCGATCCGATCGATGATCGGCTTCGGCGTCGCGTAGATCGATTTCAGGATCGCAGCAAGCCTATCGCCCGGAACCGGCTCGACTTCGAGCTTCTGCTTGGCCGCATCGGCGATGAATTCGGGATCCTTCATCGTTGCGTCGAAGGCCGCTTGAAGCACCTTCACGCGGTCGGCCGGCATATCCGGCGGCGCCACGAACGGACGTCCGATGCCCTGGCCCGAATAGACGAAGACCAGCGCCTGTTTCTGCTCGTCGGTCTTGGCGAGATCGAAGATGAACGGCGCCTTGAGATGCGGATTGGGTTCCGCGCCGCCCTGAACCAGTACGTTTACGGTGCCGTCCTTGATCCAATCCGGCTTCTTGCCCATTACGCTGTCATAACTTTCGCAGATGCCGTGCACTTCGCCACGCTCCATCGCAAGGAACACGTCCGAAGAGGCCGGGAACCCGCCGACAACCTTGAACTTGGTGCCGAGAATCGCATTGAGTACGCGTGGATAGGTATAGGTGCCAGTGCCAGGGCCGGTATCTCCGATAATCAACTCCTTCGCCTGCACGTCGGCCAGTATCTTCATGCCCGAATTCTTGTGCGCGATGCAGACATTGGTCTCCGCCGTCGGACTGCCGAGCCACGTAAATTTGAGCGCATCGAAGCGTCCGCCTTCGGCTCCGGTGAGCGGCGCCAGTGGCGCATCGCGCGCGATGATTCCGATCGTCGTGCCGTCCTTGGGCGCCACGCTGTAGATATGATTGGCCGCCGTCAGACTGCCGGCACCCGGCATGTTCTGCGGCACGAAGGTCGGATTGCCCGGGATATGCTTGCCCATGTGACGCGCGACGACACGGGCCCACTGATCGTACCCGCCGCCCGGCCCGAAGCCGATAATCATGTTGAGCTTTTTGTCCTTGTAGAACTCGGCCAGCGATTGCGCCGAGGACGGCACGCTTAGAAGCGCCAAAAAGGTCGACAGAAGCAAAGACGAGACGAGGGCCTTCATCGTGAAATCTCCCAAACTTATTATTATGGGAAATTGTCCCACCGAGGACTGCCGCTTGTCCACAGCAGAACGCGGGTCCACCGATTACTCAGACCTAGGCCCGAGATACATGACGAGGTCGACGGGGAGAAATTCCCCGGGAAAATACGCCGGAAGGGGCGGGAATGGCGCCGCGCGTTGGATCATTCCGATACCCACCTGGTCCAAAGGTCCAATCCCAGAACTCTTCATCAGCCGCAACCGCAACAAATCGCCACTGCGGCCAAGCATAAGCTCGAAGGAGGCGTAGCCCGATAGCTGCATGGGGCCCGCAATCGCGGGGTAAACGCGCTGCTCCTCGATCTTATCGCGGATCTCATTGAGATAGCGATCGCCGCCGCCCTCGCCGACCGCCTGTCGGGACGAGAGCTTTGATTGCTCGGCTGTCTTCGCTGGCGGGGCCGTCGCCGCCTTCGGTACTGGCTTGCGCGACGGTAGTTCCAACGCCAATGCCGGATCGCTGCGCGGTTGAGCCGGCGGGGGGGTGGCCTCGTTGACGGATTGCCGACGCGAATCGTTGGGTGTGGGATCAATACGATCCGTCTCGGGAACCCGGCCCGGCGCCAAGTCCGGATCGCCCCCGGATTCCCGAAATTTCTGGGGTGGCGGTTTCCGAGTTTCTTGCGTCTCGGTGGCCGGCGGCGGCTCGTTTACCAGTTCGACAGTGATTGGCGGCGGCTCGATCGGCGGGCCTCTGTCCGGCAACTTCACCAGCAACGCAGAGATGACAACGGCATGCAGCAAGATCGCCGCAATAAGGGTCAGCAATAAACTGGGGGTATTCCGATCGACGCGGATCGGCGGCGCGGGACGAGTTGTCCCGTAAATAGTCGATACGAGGCTTATTGCCGACCGACCGTTACTTGCGGATCCACTGACCATCTTCCTTCAGGAACCATGTTCCCGCAGGCGCGGACTTCAATATTTCGGCCGCATAGACCCGAGCGATCTGATCGACGGGCACGTTTTCCTTTTGGGCACGCTCGGCATAAACCTTGCGCCGCTCGGTATTGATGCTGTCGACCAAGGCCGCATCGCCACTGCTGCGTACGACGGCCAAACCGTCATAACGCTCGCCCACGCTACCGGCCGCGCGCGGACCGTTCAGGAGCTGGCTCTGCGCGAAAGCGCCACCGGCCAGCGCGATCAGGACGAGGGCGGCAGCAGTCAGTCTAAAAAATAGGCTTATTCTTAACATCTTCCTTGGCCCGTTCCTCGACACGCAAGCGAACCTCGGCATCGAGCTTAATATTCAGATTGATCGTGATCGGCTCGCGTGGCGCCTCGACCTTCACGGTCGGCGTACAAGCCGAGAACACCAGTAAGAGGGCCAAACCCCCAAAGATGGTTCGATAATATGCCATGCGAGTTACCATACACCTTCATACAGGATACAGCTAGCGCGCCAACCTGCCCCGCAATAATTGCTCGGCCATCGCGTAACCGTCGAGGAGGATTTCGGCGAGCGTATCGAAGTTGGCGTCGAGACGGATGTTCACGATGAAGGGATGATTGTCCAAGACATTTGGATTTGAGCCTTCGATCCTGGCCGTCAGACTTCCATCGCCCGACGCCGCGCGCTCGAGCCCAAGCAACAGCGCGCTATAATGAAAATCGGCCAAGGCTACCCGCGTCAAATCGATGGCATCCGATGCCTTGTCGTCTGCGCCAGGAACGTCGTGCGGTAGGGCATCGCCCAAATACCTCAAGATGCCCGGCTCTGTCGCAGCCAGCTTGCCGTCCGAAATACGCACGCCGGCTCCATCGAGGCGAATGGGAAGCGCTCCGGAAATCGACCCGGACCCGGATAAACCTTCCACATCGATCAAGTTGAACAGAGCCTGCAGATCGACCCGCTCTAACATTAAAGTCCCGTCGACCGACTTGTTCAGCTCGAAAACGATATCGGACAGCGACAATCGCCCGCCTGCCAATTCGAACGTAGCGGTCGCAAGGCCAATGCGGGCAGGCGTCATCCCGCCAGTACCGGAGACGATTCCGGCATTGCCCGTTGCCGCCGCTTGCCCCCATGGGGTCGTCGCTAAAATTTTTACCGACGCAATATCCAAGCGGTCGAATGCGGCAGCATTGCCGGGTCCGCCCGTCGGGAGCGCCAGGCCATTCACGTTCAACACACCTTCGGCGTAAGTGAGCGAGACTTCCAACTCGCCGATCTCCACGCGAACAACGCGGCGCGCGGCCAAGGTTTCAGCCGTCCAGAAGATGCGAACGTTCCGCGCATTCGGACCGGTCAGGCCGCCAATGGCAATGCTGTCGAGAACCAATCCGTCTGGCTTCACCGACCCGACATCGAGTGTGCGGACCGGGATGCCGGCTCGTTCCAGCATCGCCATAACAGCGACGCGTACCAGCGAAGCGCGCATATAGACAACCACCCCCACGCCGAGAGCAATCGTTACAAGGCCCACTAACAGCCATCGCATAAAAGAACGCCCGCGCATACCCCTTAGGGTAGCCGGGCGTTCCTTGGGGCGCGAGCCTCTATCCGCTGGAGATATTATTCCCAGGCGGGCTTGCCGAGGTTAACCTTATTCGGATCCGAGATCAGACCCGCCGCGCCGCCAACTGCAGCGCCCAACAGAGCGCCGTTGAGGACGCTGACGCCGGTCAGGGCGCCGATGACAGCACCTGCACCGGCGCCAAGACCCGCACCACTGACCGCACGTTCGCCCGATTTGGTGCCGCAACCCGCGAGACCCAACATGGCAATCGTCGTTAGGGCAATCGTCAAACCGTTGCGTTTCATAAGAAATCTCCTTCAGAGTTACCCGATTTTTACAGCTATTCGAGGCTCTCGTGAGTGTGACAATTTTTGATCAAGCTTAGGCTCGAACATCGGGTATCGTTGAATGTCTGCCTTTACGGGGCCATCAGAGGCCTCTCGTTCAACGATCCCAGGCCGGCTTGCCGAGATTGATCTTATCCGAATCGGTTAGATATCCGGCAGCGGCGCCGCCGGCGGCACCCAGAAGCGCGCCACCAACCACACTACCACCGGTCACGGCACCGATGGCGGCACCCGCACCGGCGCCAAGACCGGCACCGCTGAGCGCGCGATCGTTCGGATTGGTGCCACATGCGGCGAGTCCCAGCATAGCGACAGTCGCGGCGGCAAGGGTCAAACCATTGAGTTTCATCTGAGTATCTCCTTGAACATCGTGAAGTTTTTACTCATGTGCGGTGTGCCCATGAGTGCGGAATTGCTTGTTACAACCACAAGCATAGACAAGAGGTCCCGTCCGGGTTGTGACCGATTCCAGTCAAGAAGGAGAATAAAGTGGCCTAGGATCAATCGCTTCGAGATTCGCGAATTGCCTGCCAGATGCGAGCGGAGGTGGTCGGCATCTCGACATGCGTGATCCCGAAGGGCGACAGCGCGTCAACCACGGCATTGACGAAAACCGCGAGCGCCGGCGTCGTTCCGCCCTCGCCTCCGGCGCGAATGCCCAACGGATTGTTGGGTGACGGCGTCTCGCTGATTTCGGTCAGGAACGATGGAACATTGTCCGCGCGCAACATCGCGTAATCCATGAAGGAGGCCGACAGCATTTGCCCGCTGCTGGGCTCGTAATGACACAGCTCGCTCATCGCCTGACCCAAACCCTGCACGATGCCGCCGTGCGCCTGTCCATGCAGGATCAACGGATTGACGGCCCGGCCGACGTCGTCGACTCCCGCATATTGCACGACCTCGACCTTGCCCGTTTCCGGATCGAGTTCGACCTCGCAGACGTGGCAGCCGTATGGAAATGAGGGAATGCGCCGCACGATATCGGACTCCGCCTTGAGCGGACCGCGCAAATCGTCCGGTAAATCGTTGCGCTCGATTGCCGCCTTCGCCACTTCGAACAAACCAATCTCGCGATCCGTGCCCGCAACTTTAAAACGGGCATCGGAGAATTCGATATCAGCGGGGGAGGCCTCCATTATATGAGCCGCGATCTGTTTGCCTTTGGCGATGATCAGTTCGGTCGCGTTGCCGACTACGATACCGGCGAGGCGCATCGAGCGGCCCGAATGAGAACCGCCACCGACCGGTACGATGTCGCTGTCGCCTTGGATGAAATTGACGTCATCGCCGGAAATGCCGAGAAACTCAGTAATAAGTTGGGGAAAGCTGGTCTCATGTCCCTGCCCCGACGACAAGGTACCAATAAGAAGATCAATCTTGCCTTCGGGCCGTACCGTCACCTCGGCCCGCTCGCGTGGGGCACCCGTTGAGGTTTCCATGTAACTCGCGAGCCCCCGCCCGAGTAATTTCCTACGTCCGATTGATTCCCGTTTGCGCGTTTCGAACCCGGACCAATCGCCGAGTTTAATCGCGGCTTCGAGGGCAGCACGGTAATCGCCGCTGTCGTAGGTCATGCCGAGACCGTTTTCATAGGGCATGGCATCGGCCGGAATCAGATTGCGTCGACGCAAATCGACTGGGTCGAATCCGTGCTGTCGACAGGCAAGATCGACCAGACGTTCAATGACAAAAATCACCTCTGGCCGCCCGGCCGAACGATAGGGCGCCGTGCACGGCGTGTTGGTCATGACGCCGCGCGCGCGGAAATAGGCGGCCGGAATGCGATAGGCACCCGTCATGATTTCAACGCCCTTGGTGAGCGGAACCATCGACGCCGTATAGGCACCCATATTGCTGACATTCGAGCCACGCAAGCCGAGGAAGTTGCCTTGCTTGTCCAAAGCCAACTCGGCCTCAACGAAGAGATCGCGCCCCTGGAAATCGCTGAGGAAGGCTTCCTCGCGCGTCGCCGTCCATTTAACCGGACGCCCGAGCCGCTTCGCCGCCCAGACGACCAGGGCGAATTCCGGGAAGAAGGAATTGCGCGTGCCGAAATTGCCGCCGATGTCCCAAGCGGCAACCCGCACCTGCGCCTCGGGCACCCCGAGGATGATGGCGAGTTCCGACTTCTGGCGCACGACACCCCCCGAGCCGGCGAACAACGTGTATTTATCTGCCGTCATGTCGAAATCGCCAACCGCCGCGCGCGGCTCCATGGGCACGCCCGTGACCCGAGGAATCCATGTCTCAAGTCGAACAGTATAGTCTGCCTGCGCAAATGCCCCCTCGGCGGCCTCTTTGTTGCCGACGTCGGCGTCCATGCAGACATTCGATTTGAGATCGTCCCACAACAGTGGAACATCCGGCCCAATCGCGTCCGGCGTCGCCGTGATTGCGCGAAGCGGCTCGTAATCGACCAACACCTGTTCGGCACCGTCGCGCGCCGCAGCCAAGGTCTCGCCAATCACCATGACGATTGCTTCGCCAACGAAGCGAGCGCGATCTGCCGGCAGAATAGGCGGCAACTTAACGGGCGGTGCGCTGCCATCGCGATTGACCAGTTGGATATCCATGCCGGCAGTCGGATAAGGCGTGTGCGGAATCGGCTTCAAGCCATCGGCAATGACGTCTGCACCCGTCAGCACCGCCAGTACGCCTGGAACTTTCAATGCATCGGTCGAATCGATCTTGCGGATGCGCGCATGGGCGTGCGGTGAACGGACCATCATGGCATAGGCTTGGCCTTCAACATTGATGTCGTCGCTATAACGCCCCCGACCGCGCAGGAGGCGCAGGTCCTCCCGGCGCGGAACCGCATCGCCGATTTTCCCGTCACCGCGACGTTTGATCATACTCCCGGCCCTTTGTAGCGTATTTTTTTGTAACGAGACCCTAGTCCCAAGAATGCTTGACCGCCAGCCTACGCGCTTCCATTGTTTCGGCCATATTTAAGGGGGCGCTTCCATGACGACACGTACGGCGCAGGCGGCTTTCGTCGTACTCGTATGCGGCACGCTTCTCGTTTTCCTGTCCTTCGGTGTGCGCACGACATTCGGCTTCTTTATGGCACCCGTCAGCGCCGATCTCGGCTGGGGCCGCGAAACCTTGTCTTTCGCAGCGGCGCTGCAAAATCTCGTTTGGGGCATTTCAACTCCGTTCTTCGGTTTCCTGTCGGACCGCTTCGGCCCCGCCAAGGTCGCCGCTTTCGGCGGCGCTCTTTACGTCGGCGGGCTTTTGGTGATGTCGCAGGCGGCCCAGCCAGCCGACGCGATACTGGGCATCGGCGTCATGTGCGGCCTCGCCGCCGCGATGACCGGCTTTCCCATCGTATTGTCGGTGATCGGACGAAAGTTTCCGCCCGAAACGCGAAGCTTCTATCTAGGCATCGCCAGCGCCGGGGGCGCATCGGGACAATTGCTTTTCGTTCCACTTGGCCAGCAGTTCATTCAAGCGAACGGCTGGGCCATCGCCTTCATTTATCTGGCGCTTATCGTCGGCTTGACCATCCCGCTTTCGACCGCGCTTGCCGGGGGCAACACGCGCGCCGTGGACGACCATTCCACTCTAGGTTTCAAGGACTCGATGCGCGAGGCCTTCGCGCATAAAAGCTTCCGGTTGTTGGTGTGCGGCTATTTCGTCTGCGGCGCGCAGGTCATGTTCATCACCCAGCACATGCCCGCGTATCTCAGCGATCTCGGCCATCCTGCCTGGGTCGCCACAGTTGCCATCACACTCATCGGCGCATTCAACATTGTCGGCAGCATCATCTGGGGCAAACTCGGCGGCATCTATCCCAAGAAAAACATGCTCTGCATTCTGTATGCGCTACGATCGTGCGCGATGCTGGTCTTCATCATGTTTCCGATCACGCCGACCAGCGTGATCATCTTCACCTCTGTAATGGGCTTGATGTGGCTCGGCACCGTCCCGCTGACCAGCGGGATCGTGGCGCAGATCTTCGGCACTCGATACATGGCGACGCTCGTCGGTGTGACCTTCATCAGCCACCAGATCGGCAGCTTCCTCGGCGTTTGGATGGGCGGCATTAGCTACGATCTCTACGGCACCTACGAGCCGGTCTTCTGGGCCGCCATCATCGTCGGCTTCGCTGCGTCGCTTGTGCATTATCCGATCGACGAACGTCCGATCGCGCGCTTGCGAAACCCGACGCCACAAGCCGCCGAATAGAGGCATACGAAACTCTTCATGCTCGGCGGTATCCTCTCACTTCTCTCGGCCGCAACGTTCGGTTTGAACAATGCTGCGGTGCGGCGCGGCGTTCTGACCGGCTCCGTGCTGCAAGGCCTGGCCATCACTGTCCCCATCGGGGTTCCGATTTTTCTTCTGTGCTGCGCGCTGTTGGGCGGCCTAGAAGCCTTGTTCGGATTCACACCCGAAACGACGCTTCTTCTCGCCGCGGCCGGCGTTGTGCATTTCGTGATCGGCCGCTATGGCAATTACCGCGGCATCCAGTCTTGGGGCGGCAATCTTGCCGGACTGGTGCAACAATCCTCGATCCTGATTACATTGTGCTTCGCAATCGCCCTGCTCGGCGAAACGCTGACACCGCTGCGTATTTTTGGTATCGCACTTATCTTCCTGGGGCCCGTCACGATGCTACCGGGACGAAAAGCATTTGAGCGCAAGGCTGCCACTGCAAACTTTACGCCGCGTTATGCGGAAGGTTTTTTCTTCTCCATGCTCGCCGCCCTCGGCTATGGCACATCCCCGATCTTGGTTCGCGCCGCGCTTGAGAACCAGAGCCTCGGAACCAGTCTCGCCGGCGGCACGATCTCCTATGTCGCGGCGACCCTTGCGGTTTGCCTCGTCTTGTTGAGCCGCAAGCAATTAAGTCACGTATTGGCGATCGACCCCGTCGCGGTGCGCTGGTTCGCCATATCGGGCGTCTTCGTTTGCCTGTCGCAGGCGTTCCGTTATATGGCTCTGGCCGTCGCACCCGTCACGGTCGTCGCACCCATCCTACAACTGCAAGCCGTCTTCCGGACCGTTTTCGCTTGGTTCCTCAATCGCGAGCACGAGGCTTTCGACGGCTGGGTCATTCTCGGCATCGCCATTTCCCTGCTGGGCGCGATGGCCCTCTCGGTCAGCACCGATTTCGTCTTGAACCTGATCCCTCTTCCGGCCACGCTTGTGGAAATCGCGCGCTGGCATTGGCCCTGATATAAGGTCGCCGACCGCGTTTCTCGGAGAATCAGAAAGTGGCAGAACGCACAACACCGCCCTTCCGCGCCGATCACGTCGGCAGTTTGCTGCGTCCCGCCGAATTGTTCGAGGCACGTGAAGCCCGCAAGGACGGCAAGATATCGGCCGACGTGCTTCACCGCATCGAGGATGAAGCGATCCGCAGTGTCGTCAAAATGCAGGAAGATCTCGGATTTCAGGTTGTGACCGACGGTGAATTCCGCCGCACCTATTGGCATCGCGATTTCCTGACGTCGTTTGCGAACGTCGTCGTGGCGCCCACCGGCGTAAAGGTGAAATTTCATACCCATGACGGCGATATGGAACGCGACATGTCGTCATTCAAAATCACCGGCAAGCTCGGCCGGCCAAAACCGATCTTCGTCGATCACTTCGCGTTTTTGAAACAAACGACCAGGGTCACACCCAAGATCACTATTCCGTCGCCCAGCATCCTGCACTTCCGGGGTGGGCGCGATGCGATCGACCAAGCTGCCTATCCGACGATTCCGTCTTTCTATGCCGATCTCGCGCGCATCTACCAAGAAGAGGTGCACGACCTGGGCGCCGCCGGCTGCCGCTATCTTCAAATCGACGAGGTCAATTTCGCCTATTTGTGCGATCCCAATATGCGTGCTCAGGCAATCAAGATCGGCGAAAACCCCGATGAGCTGCCGCATACCTATGCGCGCCTGATCAACGATGCCATCGCGACGCGGCCGAAGGACATGGTCGTAACGATGCATCTGTGCCGGGGCAATTTCGAAGGGGCGTGGGTCGCCGAAGGCGGTTACGAGCCGGTGGCGGAAACCCTGTTCAACGCAATCGACGTGACCGGCTACTTCCTTGAATACGACACCGATCGCGCTGGGGACTTCCGTCCATTGCGCTTCCTGCCCAAGGGCAAGATCGCGATCCTCGGGCTTGTGACGACCAAGCAGGGCCGGTTGGAAAGCAAGGATGCGCTCAAACGCCGCATCGACGAGGCTGCCAAGATCGTACCCCTCGATCAGCTTGCCATCAGCCCGCAATGCGGTTTCGCATCGGGCGAGCGCGGCAACGCGCTGTCGCTGCAGAACGAAATCGACAAGCTGCGGCTGGTCGTCGATGTCGCCCGCGAGGTCTGGGGTTAATGACGACAGATTATTGGCTGAGCAAGCTGTTCTGGGATCTGCAGCAACCGGCGGCGCAGGCGGAATACCGTGCCGATCGCGTCGCCGTGCTGGAACGCTATCAGTTGAAGCAGGATGTACGCGCCGCCGTCATGGCCGACGATGTCGCTGCCCTTTCGCGCCTGTCCAATCCCTACCTGCTGCGTTTTTATTTCTTCGCGGTCGGCATGAAGGACGATGAATTCATCGCGAAATTGCGCGCAATTGCGAACACCTCGCAGGCGGAGAAACATGGCTAGGATCGTCGCGGCCTATGCCGCGAGCCACGCCCCGCTCGTCGCGCGCGACTGGCTTATATTGCCGGAGCCGGCCAAAACCCGTCTTACGGCCGCCTATCGTGCGCTGGGACGATTGATGAGCGCCGCCAGACCCGACGTGATCGTCGAGATCGCGCCCGATCATTGGTCCAACTTCTTCATAAACAATTTGCCGAATGTCTGCATCGGCGTCGGCGAAACCCATGACGGCCCGCCCGAGCCGTTTCTCAAGGATTTTCCCCACAATCCGATGCTGGGCGCGCCTGAACTCGCTATGCATATTCTAACCACCGCGCTCAACAACGATTTCGAGCCGTCGGTGTCGCACCATATGAAACTCGATCACGGTTTTTGCATTCCGTTGATGCGTATGGAGTTGGCCGAGCTGCCGCGCATCGTTCCCATCGTGATCAATAGCCTCGAAGAGCCGATGCCGAGCCTCAATCGCTGTCTCGCCTGGGGCAAGTTGATCCGCAAGGCCGTCGAATCCTACCCGGAGGATATCCAGGTTGCGGTTCTCACCAGCGGCGGGTTGAGCCATTCCATCGGCGAGCCGACAATGGGTGTCATCGACGAGGACTTCGACAGGAGCTGCATCAAGGCCTTCGAACGCGGGACCGAGGCCCCCTTGCTCTCGTTTTTGCAGAGCAACCTCGCTAAGGCCGGAAACGGCGCGCAGGAGGTCCGCAACTGGCTGGTTGCCCACGGCGCTGCCCAAAGTAGCGGGTTCACGTTGGTGGACTACTTCCCCGTGCCGGAAGTCTATGTCGGCTGCGGCTTTGCGGAGTGGAAAATCGCCCAATCTTGAAGCTAGGCAACGAGTTTGCCTCTAGACCAGCCCACCCGGCCCGGATACCATTGACCAAATTAATAAATTCAATGGGAGCGGGCACTGTGGCTAAGGTTAGCAACGTCTGGAACGCCATCGATAATCATCAAAAGGCTGGCAAATCCGGCGCCTATGTGCCTGTCGCGCGCGAAAGCGACCTGCTGATTGCGCTCAATAACTACAAGCCCGGCTATAAGAACGAATTCCATCATCACAATGGCACCAGCCAATCCTTCCTCGTCCTCAAGGGCGAATTGACCCTACGCACGCGGCCCGGCGTCGATCAGCCGGTCACCATCCACAAGATGAAGGAAGGCGAATGCGCCGTCATGGCGGTGGGTGAGTATTACCAACTCGAGAACGAGACCCAGGAACAGCTGGTGCTCTATCAGGCTAAGCAGCCGACCGACCTGGTGCAAATCCACGGCAAGGAAGCGGTGAACGCGCGCGAGCATTTCGGCGACGCCATCTAACGAACTAGAAAATCAAAGGAACGATCTCATGGAAGCCTATGAAGATTTCGCGCATGTCGGCCCGGGCACGGTCGCGGGTAAATTCCTGCGCAGCTTTTGGCAGCCCGTGCTGGTCGGCGATGAGTTGGTGATAGGACGGCCGAAACGCATCCAGGTTCTGAATCAGCATTACACCGCCTATCGCGGCGAAGATGGGGTCGCCCACATCGTGCAGGATGCTTGCCCGCATCGCCAAACCCAACTGTTCCTGGGCTGGGTCGAAGGGAGCGACATCCGCTGTTTCTATCACGGCTGGAAATTCAATCCGCAGGGCAAATGCATCGAACAGCCGGCCGAGAACGAAGCCTTCAAGAACAAGGTTTCGATCGTCGGCCATCCGACGCGCGAATATCTCGGATTGATCTTTGCCTATCTCGGCGAAGGCGAGGCACCGCCCTTCCCGTTGTTCCCCGAGATCGATCCTGAGAAGGATACCGTCCTCTATAACCGCCACCCCGTTCCATGCAGCTATTTCCAGCGCATCGAAAACGATATGGACGAACTGCATCTGCATTTCGTTCATAAGGTGAGCACCGACGAGGTCGGCCTTGTCGAATTCCCCGAAATCAATGTGACCGAGACCGACTACGGTCTGTTGCGCAAAGGCATCCGCAAGGAATCGGGCCACAACGTCACCCGCACGGCCTATTGGATGATGCCGAACGTTCTGATGACCTTCACGCCGGGCCGGCCGTCTCGCCCGCAATGGATGCTGCATCTTGCCTGGCGCGTTCCGGTCACCGATTTCGAAATGGCGAGCTTTATCGTCGCCACCGAGAAGGGTGGCGGCCAAGGCGTAATACCGCGTCCCGAAACCAAACCAGATCCGAACTTTATCACCGACGAAGTGCTGGCCGGACGGATGCGCGTGCAGGATCTCGACCCCGATTATCCGGGTCTGTTCAACGTCCAGGACAATGTGGCGCTGGCCGGCCAGGGCCGGATCGTCGATCGATCCAAGGATTGGCTGGGGCAGTCCGACAAGGCACTCATCGTATTGCGCAAATTGTGGGAACGCGAATTGAAGGCGGTCGCCGAAGGGCGCGCGCCGAAGCAATGGCACCGTCCCACCGAGTCGTTTTTCACCGAAAGATCGCGCGAGTTGGAACTCGCCGGAGCCATCGCCGCCGAATAAAAACACAAACGGCATATCAGGGAGGTTTACATGTTGAGGTTTGTTTCCAAGGCGGCGTTCGCCGCCGTCGCGCTTAGTGCGTCTGCCGCACCCGCATTCGCGCAGTCATCCGCGCTCAGCCCGGCCATCAAGGAACTGGCCGCGGCCGCCGCCAAGGACGGCGAGATGACCGTCACGTGGAGCAACTCCACAATGGGCGGGCAGAAGGGTGCCAAAGCCTTCGAGACCGGCATCAACAAAATGTTCGGAATCAACATCAAAGTCAGCTGGGCCCCGGGCGACTCCATGCCGAACGTCGGCAACCAGGTGGCGACGACGCAGCAGAACGGCCTGCCCTCGCCTACCGACGTCTATATGGGCTTTTCGCGCAACATGGCAGTCCTGCTCGATCGCAACCTCTTCCATAGCGCGCCATGGAAAAGCTATTTCCCCGACAGTCTGACTGACGAGATCGTCGAATTCGATACCTACGTGAAGGTCGTCAGCGCGACGCTCGGCTTCACTTATAACCATGCGCTCGCCCCGTCGAAGCCCGAGAAACTCGAGGATTTCCTGAAGCCCGAATGGAAGGGAAAATTCGGAACGACCGCCTTCGGCGCCGGCTTCGACCAGATCGCCGCTAAGGAGGCCTGGGGGCCGGAAAAAACCATCGAATTCGCCAAGAAGTTTTCGGACGGAGCAGCCGGTTTCCTGCGCTGTAACGAGATGGGACGGTTGTCGTCGGGCGAGTTCCTCGCCCTCGTCACCGACTGCAGCGGCGACAGCGCCCGCGAGTTTGCGCGCACTAAGGGCGCACCTCTCTCGCGCGTGGTTGCACCCGACGTGCCGCTGGTCAGTTACTTTTATTTCGCCGTGCCCAAGAATGCGAAGGCATCCAACCTCGGCAAGTTGTTCGTCGCGCATGCCCTGACCAAGGAAGGCCAGGCCATCATCCGCGACCAAACGTTCGGCGATCTCCATCTGATGCCGGAATCGATCGTCGCCAATGAACTCGCAGCGGCGGAGAAAATCGCGGGCAAGAAATTCGCAAACGGTGACATTGCCTGGCAGAAGACCAACGATGCCGGCAATGCCGCACAGCAGGAAGTCGCGAAAATTCTCGCCTCGGGAAGCAAGAAGTAGTCATGCGCGAGTATCGAAACCCGGGACCGGGGAACCGTCATAGCTGAGATGACTGACGGTCCCGTGAACCGCGACGGATTGGTTCTCCGCCCGCAAGGCGGCGGCGCAGCGATCCAACCCACAGCTTGGGCCAAGCCCGGGCGCATATCATGGCGCTTCATCATGCCCAAGGAGGATCCTTGGGCCATCGTCATGGTCTGTGTGGTCGGCTTGTTCAGCCTGTTCATCTTGTCGATTCCCGTCATCATCATCATTCTGTCGTTCCGCGAGGGGCGGCCGATCGATCCGGTATCGGCCTACTCCTTCATGCATTACGCGAGCGTTTTCACCGATCCCGTCGCCTATCGCGCGCTGATCAACACGATCACCTTCTCGCTCGTCACGCTACTCGTTGCCTTCGTCTTCGGTCTGCCGGCGGCGTGGCTCGTCGAACGCACCGATCTTCCGGCCAAGCCTCTGCTCTATACCTTAATGACACTCGGCATCCTGCTGCCGGGTTTTGCCACCGCCATGGGGTGGTTATTCATGCTGCATCCGCGCATCGGCCTCGTGAACGTATTCTTCATGCGCGTCGTCGGATTCGCCGAAGCGCCGTTCAATATTGCGACGATCGTCGGCATGGGATGGGTGCAAGGGCTGAGCCTCGCGCCCATCGCCTTCATCATGACCGCTGCGGTCTTACGCGCGATTGATCCCGCGCTTGAGGAATCGGCGCAGATGTCGGGTGCCAATTTCTTCAACATCATACGCAAAGTAACGCTCCGGCTCGCCTGGCCCGGCATCCTGGCCGCCGGTATATATATCCTTACCATCGGCTTCGCCGCCTTCGACGTACCCGGCATCATCGGCATGTCCAACCGCATCTTCACCTTCAGCACCTACCTGCTGACCCAGCTCGCGCCGCACGACGACCTGCCGCATTACGGCAAGGCCGCGGCTCTCTCGACCGTCGTCATGGCGGCTTCCGGATTGCTGGCGTTGTGGTACGGGCGGCTGCAATCTCAGGCGTATCGCTACCAGGTCGTTACCGGCAAAGGTTACCGGCCCCGCATCTTGGGGCTCGGCCGCTATGTCTGGCTCGCCTGGTTATTCCTCGGCGTCTATTTCCTGCTCAGCAAGTTCCTGCCTCTGTTGATCGTGGTCTGGGCCTCGGCATTGCCTTACTTCCAGCTCCCGTCGGAGAACGCCTTCAAGAGCATGTCCTGGTCGAATTTCGAGAATATCCCGTGGGACATGACGCTTCTGGGGCTTCGCAATACCGCCATCCTCATGGTGCTGGTGCCAACGATCACGCTTGCCTGCGCCGTCGCCTTTTCCTGGGTGGTGCTGCGCTCCAAGGTGCCGGGGCGGCTCGCCTTCGACTTCGTGGCCTTTCTGCCCCATGCGATCCCCAATATTGTGTTCGGCGTCGGCATCCTGCTCGTCGCCCTGTTCCTTCTGCGCAATGTGATTCCGTTCTATGGGACCTTGTGGATCTTGTTGTTCGTGTTCGTCATCGGCCGTATCAGTTATGCGACGCGCATGACAAATTCCACGCTGATCCAGGTGCATAAGGAACTAGAAGAGGCAGCGACGATGAGCGGCGTCGGTACGGGCACCATCATCCGCCGCGTGTTGCTCCCTATCCTAGCGCCGACGATGATCTACGCATGGATATGGATGGCACTTCTAACTTTCCGCGAACTCACGTTGGCCGTGATCCTGACCACCAAGGATAACCTTACCCTGCCGGTCGTGGTGTGGAGTATGTGGTCGAGCGGCGATTACGGCGCGGCCTCGGCAATTACGTTGCTTCTCATTTGCCTGATGGTGCCGCTGACGGCATTTTATTGGTGGGCCGTACGCAAGACAGGAATTCAAACCACATGATCGAAGTCGAACATCTAAGCCTGACCTATCATTCGGCGAAGCAGACTCACTTGGCCGTAGACGACGTGTCCTTCACGGTGAAGCAGGGGCAGTTCTATACGCTGCTCGGGCCGTCGGGCTGCGGCAAAACTACAACCTTGCGCTGCGTTGCGGGACTGGAACGTCCCGATCTCGGCGAAATCAGGATCGACGGTGCGCCCGTTTCGTCCTCCAACAAAGACGTCTGGATTCCGCCCAACCGACGTTCCATCGGCATGGTCTTCCAGTCCTACGCAATTTGGCCGCACATGACGGTCTTCGAGAACGTCGCGTTTCCGCTGCGGTACGGCGTCAAGAAAGTTTCCGGCCGCGACGTCCGCGATCGGGTGCAGAAAGCCTTGGATTTGGTCCAGCTCGGCCACCTCGCCGACCGAGCAGCACCGCACCTATCGGGCGGACAGCAGCAGCGCCTAGCGCTCGCGCGTGCTTTCGTGATGGAACCCAAGGTCCTCCTGCTCGACGAACCGCTCTCCAACCTTGATGCCAAGCTGCGCGAAGAGATGCGCATCGAGCTGCGCCACCTGGTCAAATCAATGGGCGTCACAACAATTTTCGTTACCCACGAGCAGATCGAAGCATTAACGCTGTCCGACGTCATCGCCGTCATGAAGAACGGCAAGATCGTGCAGGAAGGTAACCCGCTCGATATCTATCAGCGTCCCGCCAATGCTTTCGTCGCCGACTTCATCGGCAAATCGAATCTGGTACCCGGCACCGTAACTACAAACCCTTCAGCCAACGGCATTGTCAGGGTCGATTGCGCGTGGGGCAGCCTTGCCTGCTCCGCCCCGTCTGGCTCTACCTCCGGTGCCATCATGGTCGCGATCCGGCCGGAACATCTTGAACTCACCCCGTCGGGCTCGGCGGACGAGAACGTACTAGTGGGGACATTGGAAGCCGCTGCGTTTGTCGGCAACATGACCGATTGCATTGTCAAAGTTGGCCAGACGAGCTTCAAAGTGCAGCTTCATCCGGACCGCACCCCCGTTGTGGGAAGCCAAGTCTCGCTCTATATCGCTGCACGGCATTGCCTCGCCATGCGCGCGGATGCTTGATCGTTGATTTAATTAACTCGTTTAACACATGCAATTATATCTGTTAATCTGAACCCGTCCCCAGATCCGATCGAAGGACCAAAAAAGACAGAATAATTCATCGCAGTCAGGCAATCGCGTCGAGGTGACCCATGCTCAGCCAAGAAGACAATGCCCTCTTTACCAGTGTCGGCCGCAGAACCCCCATGGGCGAAATGCTCCGGCGTTATTGGCATCCCGTCGAATGCACGGAATTTGTCACCAGCAAGCCAACTCGTCTGAAAATCCTCGGCGAGGAGCTGCTGATCTATCGCGGTGCCAGTGGCAAGCCGGTACTGACTCAACTGCGCTGCGCGCACCGCAGCCTCGCCATGGATTACGGCCGAGTCGAAGGCGACAGTATCCGCTGCCCCTATCACGGTTGGTTATATGACGCGACTGGCCAATGCACGGCACAGCCCGCCGAACCTGAAGACAGCGGCTTCAAGGAAAAGGTGAAGCTCACGACCTATCCGACGCAGGAGGCGAGCGGCCTCGTCTTCGCATATATGGGGCCGTTGCCGGCGCCTTTGCTGCCGATCTACGACGTCATGATGGACGAAGACGGCGTCAAGGGCATCGCCCGGCGCAACGTCAACTGCAACTGGCTCAACTGCATTGAAAACATCGTGGATATCAGCCACCTGGCGTGGCTGCATGGCTATACCTTTCCGGCATATGGCGCGAAAAAGGTGACCTATCACTGGGACCGCAAAGACTACGGCATGGATAACGTGATGGACATCGAAGGCATCGATGACACGCATGTCTCCTGCTACGCGTTTCCCAACGTGAACCGCTTCTCCGCCCCGCCGGCGGAAAAAGGCGGTGAACTGGTCAGATCGATGATCTTCCGCGTGCCGATGGATGACACCTCGACCATGCAGTTTTACATCCGCTTTTATGCGAGCGAAAAGAAATCGATCAACTACCAGCGCAAGGAAGAAAAACTCGGCGTCTACCGCGCGCTGGCCGACGATTGGTGGGGCATCGATGTCGGCGATCAGGATCGCATGGCTATCGAACAGCAAGGCACAGTTGCTGATCGCCCAAACGAACACCTCGGAGTTTCCGACGGCGGCATCATTATGCAGCGCAAGATGCTGCGCGAATCGCTCGCCTTGATCGAAGAGGGCAAGGATCCACTCTGCGTTATACGCGATGCCGCCAAGCAGAAAATAATCTTCCCGCAGAAGTCGTCCATGATGGAACAGCGCCAGGATCACCTGAACTACGACCGCGCGTTCGTCAATTGGAACGCGACCGCTGCGGAATAACGAAGCACTCCTGTGAACGCATAAATCGAACAGGATGAGGTAGGCCATGCTCAGTCACGAAGAAAACAAGCTTTTCACCTGCGTCGGGCCGAGCACTCCGATGGGCGAACTCCTGCGCCGTTATTGGCATCCGGTCGGGGTTTCGGAGCAGATCACTAGCAAGCCGAAACGCATCAAGGTCCTAGGCGAGGAACTGATGCTGTATCGCGGTGCCAGCGGTCAGGCCACCCTCATGCAGCTACGCTGTGCCCACCGCAGCCTAGCGCTCGATTACGGCCGTATCGAAGGCGACAGCATCCGCTGCCCCTATCACGGCTGGCTCTACGATCAGACCGGCCAATGCACCGCACAGCCTGCCGAGCCGGAAGGCAGTGGTTTCAATCAAAAGATCAAGCTCAAGACCTATCCGGTGCAGGAATATAGCGGTCTTGTCTTCGGCTATGTGGGCCCGTTGCCTGCACCGCTGCTGCCGCTCTTTGATGTGCTGCGAATGGAAGACGGCGTGAAGGGCGTTCAGATCCGCCATGTCAACGCCAACTACTTCAACCATGTCGAAAACATACTGGACATTAGCCACCTCGCGTGGCTGCACGGCTATGCCTATCCAGCCTACGGCGGCAAGAAGGTATCTTACCATTGGGAACCGCAATCCTACGGCGTCGATAACGTCATGATGATCGACGGACTCCCGGGCGATGACGAGCATATCTCCTGCTACGCCTTCCCGACCGTAAATCGCTTCAGCGTTTCGCCAGTCGAACCGAACGGCGCGCAGGTGCAATCCGTCCTCTATCGCGTGCCGATTGACGATACGAAAACCAAGCTATTCTTCGTGCGCTTCTATCCCAGTGACAAGCGCACCCGCACAGTTATCGAACGCGACGAGAAGCTCGGCGAATACAAGCCGCTTGCGGAGGATTGGTGGGGTATCGACGTCAGCGATCACGATCGCATGGCGATCGAGCAACAGGGCGTCATCGCCGATCGACCGAACGAGCATCTGGGCGTCTCCGATGGCGGCGTTATCCTGATGCGCAAGATGATGCGCGACGCATTAGCCGCCGTGAAGGAAGGCCAGGATCCATTCGGCGTCATCCGCGATCCCGCCGAGCAGAACATCGACTTCCGCCAAAAGGCTGCAGCAATGGACGCTCGCCGGGATTCAGGCGATTATGCCGGCGGCCTAGGCCAAGCGGCGGAGTAAACTGGCCTTTTACGATCAAGAACAAGGCACCGGCCGCGCGAAAATTGCGGCGGTCGAGATGCCGCAAACAGGGAGTTATCGATGCGTAATACTACGAGCTTGATGGCCGCATGGGCCGTTGCGACTGCCCTTTTCGTCGCTCACGCCGCCGATGCACAGACCTTGAAGATGACGCCCGAGTTGAAGGCACTGGCCGCCGCCGCCGACAAGGAAGGCCAGGTCATCGTCAAATACAGCAGCAACTTTTTTGATGGCGGACGCGGCGTCAAAATCTACACCGATAACATGAACAAGGCCTTTGGCACGAAGGTCAAAGTGGTTTGGGCGCCCGGCGGCTCCATGCCCGAGATCGGCAACGAGATCGCCGTGTCGCTGAAGAACAACCTCCCTGCGCCGACCGATCTCTATACCGGGTTCTCGCGCAACATGGGTGCGTTCCTGAAATTCGATCTGTTCCAGACGGCACCGTGGAAGTCTTACGATCCCGAGCGGCTGACGGATCGGCTGATAGAGCGCGAAACCTACGTGAAGGCATACTCGGCGACGCTTGGCTTTTCCTACAACACGGACCTCGTGAAATCGAATCCGGAACGCGTATCCGATTTTCTTAAACCCGAATTCAAGGGCAAGATCGCAACCACGGCCTTCGGCGCTGGGTTCGAGCAGCTCGCGGCTAAGGAGGCCTGGGGGCCCGAAAAGACGCTCGAATTCGCCCGCCAGTTCGGGCAACAGGTCGGCGGCTTCATCCTCTGCCCGGAAGCCGAACGCATCTCGTCCGGCGAATTCCTCGCCTTTGTCACCGACTGCGGTGGTGGCAGCATGGTGAAAGCCAGTCTTCAGGGTGCGCCGGTGCGCCGCGTCGTTACGCCCGACTACCCGATGATCAGCTATTTCTACCACGCCGTGCCGAAGAACGCGCCCAATCCGAATGCGGCCAAGCTTTTCATCACCTATCTGCATACGGTGCCGGGCCAACTTGATATGTGGGAACTCCATCAGAACGATCTGCATCTCTATCCCGAATCGCGCCAGCGCGCCGGTATTCAGGCCGTGGAAAAGAAGTTCGGCATCACCTTCGCCGATGCAGACATCGACTGGCAGGAAACCAACGAGCCAGGCAATGCCGCTCAGCGCGAGGTCGTCAAAATCTTCCAGGCGAGCGGTAAATAACGAGTAACCCGTTTCGCCGCCCCGCCAAACGGGGTGGCCTGCTTTCCCAGACAGTATCGTGACCGCAGTAGCCATAATGCAACGCAGCACCTTTTCGTTGTCCCTTCCAAAGATGGATCGATGGGCGTGCGTGATGTTCGCAATCGTCGCGTGCGTCAGCGTCGTCATCATCATGATGCCGCTCTTCATGCTATGGCTAAGCCTGCGCGAGGCACATCCCATCGAGCCGGATTCGGCCTATTCCTTCCTGCATTTCGCCGAGGTATTCGGCGATCCGTTCATCCTGAAGGTTTTGACGAATACGCTCCAATTTTCGCTCATCGCGCTGGCGGTCGGGCTCTTTTTCGGCGTGCCGACGGCGTGGCTCGTCGAGCGCACCGACCTTCCCGGGAAACCGGCCGTGCTCACCATCATGACCATTGGATTGCTGATGCCCGGTTTCGCCGCGGCTATGGGCTGGCTGTTCATGCTCCATCCCCGAATCGGCATCGTGAATCGCTGGGCGATGGACCTATTCGCCCTCTCGGAGGCCCCGTTCAATATCGCCTCCATCATGGGAATGGGCTGGGTCATGGGTCTCAGCCTCGCGCCGCTTGCCTTCATCATGACCGCCGCAGTGCTGCGTGCCCTCGATCCGGCACTCGAGGAATCGGCGCAGATGTCGGGCGCCGGCTTCTTCAACGTAATGCGCAAGGTGACCTTGCCGCTGGCCTGGCCGGGCATCCTGGCCGCCGGCATCTATATCTTCACCATCGGCTTCGCTGCCTTCGACGTGCCCGCGATCATCGGCTGGTCGAACAAGATCTATACCTTTTCGACCTACCTACTGTTGCAATTGTCCGCAGCAGAAGGCTTGCCGCGTTACGGTGCGGTCTCGGCGCTGTCGATGGTCGTGATTTTCATCTCCGGCATGCTGATCTGGTGGTACAGCCGTCTTCAGGCCCATGCGCACCGCTATCAGGTCGTCACCGGAAAGGGCTATCGCCCCCGCACCGTCGCATTGGGCCGTAAAGTGTGGCTCGCCTGGGGATTCCTCGGCGCCTATTTCACTCTCAGCAAGCTACTCCCACTCCTGGTGATAATCTGGGCGTCGCTGCTGCCCTACTTCCGCTATCCGTCGGCGGCAGCGTTCAAAACCATATCGCTGCGACAATTCCAGAACATCCAATGGGACATGACCATCGACGGCATCATCAATACCGGGATCTTGATGGTGCTGACGCCGACCCTGACACTCGCAATTGCCGTCTGTTTCTCCTGGGTTGTGTTGCGTTCTAAGATCCCTGGCCGGGTCGGATTCGATTTCGTCGCATTTCTTCCGCACGCGATCCCCAATATCGTGTTCGGGCTCGCCGCCATGCTGTTCATGCTGTTCGTACTGCAGCGATTCGTGCCCATCCACGGCACCATTTGGATCCTGCTGCTCGTTTTCGTCGTCGCGCGGCTCAGCTATGCGACGCGCATGACCAACGCGACCTTCATGCAGATCCACAAAGAGCTGGAGGAAGCCGCAACGATGAGCGGAGTCGGTACTGGAGTGATCATCTGGAAGGTGATCCTCCCGCTGCTGGGCCCGACCTTGATCTATGCTTGGCTGTGGATGGCGCTTCTGACATATCGCGAACTGACCCTGGCGGTCGTGCTGTCGACGCGCGACAACCTGACCCTGCCTATCGTGGTCTGGAATGCCTGGTTCTCGGGTGGATTTGGCTCGGCCGCGGCGTTGACGCTAATCTTGATGAGCATGATGGTGCCCCTGGTCGCGCTTTATTGGTGGCTGGTCCGCAGAACAGGCCTACGCCAGGCATGAATTACAGAGTTTGTCTGGGGCCATGCCCGAAAGCGGCGGATAGGCTTGGCGAACCGTGAAAGACAGCTCGGACCTAGATACATCGATCGAGAGCAAACCGGCACCGCACCACTGGTGGACTGCTCCCCTGGCACCCTTTGCGGTACGCAGCTTTCGGTTCCAATGGCCCGCTGATCTTTTGATGTCGTGGGCCTTCGAAATGGAGAACCTGATCCTCGGCTGGTTCATTCTAGTTGAGACGGATTCGGTTTTCTATCTCACCCTTTACGGAGCACTTCTCTTCGTCGGCACCTTACTGGCACCTTTCTCCGGCGTACTGGGAGATCGCATCGGACGGCGCACGACGCTGTGCATGACACGTGGTTTTCTGACACTTCTTGCCAGCATCGTGATGACCTTAGCCTTGGTCGGCGTCCTCAAGCCTATCCATGTCCTGCCGATCGCCTTGCTGATCGGTCTAGTGCGGCCGTCAGACCTCGTCATGCGCAATTCTTTGATCGGCGATACCATGACCCCGGCGCGACTGATGAGCGCGTTGGGCCTGTCGCGCATGACCATGGACAGCGCGCGTATCGCCGGCTCGCTCATCGGCGCCAGCCTGTTCGCGACCCTCGGCATGGGGCCTGCCTATGTCTGCATCGTCGTCTGCTATGCCCTGAGCTTTTTACTGACGCTCGGCGTCGCCCATGTCCCTGCCTCCGACACGCCGGAAAAGGTGGCGATAGGCGCGGCCCCACTCGGGTTGATCGCGCGACAATGGCGCGATCTGCGCGACGGACTGTCTTATGCCTGGACCGCGCCGTCCGTGACCGGCTTGATGTTGCTCGCCTTTTTGCTCAATTTCAGCGCCTTCCCGCTGTCGCATCAGTTGTTGCCGCATGTGGCGAAGAATATCTACCACATCGACGCGACCGGCCTTGGGCATCTTGTGTCCACCTTCGCCACGGGCGCGCTGATCGGTTCGATCATCATGACGGTCGTGGGCGGCGAACGGCGTTCGGCCCGCTTCATGCTCATCAACGTTGTCTTGTGGTACCTGCTGATCCTGGTTTTCGCACAGATGGAAACCAAGCTGACCGGATTAATCGTCCTGTTCGTCATGGGAATCATTCACAACCTCGCCATGGTGACGCTATCGGCGGTACTCCTTCGCGACGTGGAAGCACGCTTCCGCGCCCGGGTCATGGGGATTCGCATGCTCGTGGTCTATGGCCTGCCAGTCGGACTCCTTATCGCAGGTGCGCTGATCGACCGTTACGGCTATCCGATTGCCGCCTCGCTCTATGTCGTCTTCGGCATCGGCGTGACAGCATTCATCGGCTATCACTGGCGCCGCACGTTATGGAACTAACCGAGCATCAATCGAACATCGCGATACAGTCGATCTCGACATTGACCCCAGCGCGATGCGGCGTTCCGCCTATGCAGGTACGGGTCACCTTTTCGCCCTGCATGAAGTCGGTAAAAGCTTCGTTGAATTTCGCGAAGTCGGCGGTGTTGCGCAGGCAGACGCGCATATTGACCACATTGGCGAATGTTGCCCCCGCTGCTTTCAGTATCCCGTCCAGATTGCGCAAAGTTTGGCGCGTCTGATCCTGGATGTCCTCCGACACGACTGTCCGGGTTTCCGGATCGAGTGGCCCTTGGCCTGAAACGAACAGCGTATTGCCCCAGCGGATCGCCTGGGCGAGCGGCGACGGCGTCGCAGCATTCGTGAAGCCCGTTGTCGGCGCGGTTGCCGACGTCACGACCTGTTTCGGCATTTTTCTTCCCTCCCAAACGTCGTTAAGGTCTCGGCATCACGGTGCCGCAGGACTTGCAGGTACGGAAGGCTTCCGAATCGCAAAAAGTCTGATAGGCCTTGGATACCGGATCGAGCGCATAATCGCTGACCATGAAGGATTCCTCGTGCAGCAAGGCGTCGCAGGACGGACAGAACCATTGGAACCGATCGACCTCGCCCGCGCGCCGCTTGCGTTCGAGCACCAGTAAGAATGCGTCCGGCGGAAAGCGCGGCGAATGCGGAATACCGGACGCGGTATAGATTGAAGATCCTTCTCGCAAAACAGCGATATCTTCCTTCCCTTCGGGCGTACGAAAATGGAGATTCATCTGCCCCTTGATCATGTACATGACTTCGTCGCTGGGGTTGATGTGAAACTCGCTGCGGTACTCCCGCCCGCGCGCCACGAAGGCCAAGGTATCGGGCTGTTGCCACAAAACCCGCACACGCTCGCCGCTTTCGGCTAATTCGCGCGAAATGGCTTCCAGATCAGCTATCGGCATCGGCAACATGGTTCGCCTCCGGTTACTCCCTAGAAGTCTGTCTCACAGCTCTCATGATTGGAACGGAAATATCGAGCGCCGATCCGCGATCCAGTCTCGATCGATATTTGGCACGCTGACGCTCCCGATTAATCCCTAGGATTCCTGTTGGTCGGTACGGCCGTTCTCTTGCCCGTGATCCTCGGCTATACGGTTTACGTCTATAGGGTTTTCTGCGGAAAAACCGCACCGGACAGTGGATATCACTAAAGCTGTTCACGAAGTCGTGAGTAAAACTCCGACCGGCATCGATCGAATATTGTCGATTTTATGCCCCTCTAATGACACACCAATCCATTAATCAATATATTATATTTGGATTCTGTAGATCGAAAATTTTGTCTAATAAATTCAAGTAAATCAGCCGATAAATATTAGATATCTCGCGGCCTTATTCTGTATTTATTATAAATTAAGCGAGGATTTCATGAGCAAGGTCAAATCACTTATCGCCCGTACCGGATTTAAAGCCGCCCTGGTCATCGTCTCGGCCGCCGGGCTTGCCGCCTGCGCCGTACAGAACCGTGAGCCTGTGGCCGTATCCCAGTCCAAGCCGAGCATCACTTATTCGTATATCAACGATCAGGGATTGATCGACTCGACCCGCAAGGCTGAGATGTTCTGCACCACATACAACGCGTGGCCCAGCACCCAGAACATCTATACGGCACCCGAGGGCGGCCGGTGTCGTGGCCACCGCCAAGACGCTGGCCGATTCAGGCGAGATCGTTATCTCGGGCGGCGGCGAGGAAGACGAACTCGTCTTCTAGCTGCGTCGTCTCCCGGCCTCGTCGGCAATAGCGCGGAGCAATTCCGGTGAGTCACCGGCCAATTGCCTGAAATCGGCGACATCAAGCTCTAGGAGCAAGCACGGTTCCTTGGCCGTCACAGTCACACTGCGCGGTTCTCCCGTGATGAGGGCCATTTCGCCGAAGAACTGCCCGTGTGCGAGCCTCACCGGCCCCGAGACCAGATCGACCTCAACTTCCCCCTCCACCACGAAATACATGGCGTCCCCGGACTGGCCTCTGCGCATGACAACTTGGCCCGCAGACATCTCGCGGCGCTTGAGCAATCTTGCAACGGCCGCGATTTTATCGGCACCCAGGTCATGAAAAAACGGCACGCGCGCAACCAGATCCCAGGTCTGAAGAAATTCTCGCCGGCGAAGCTCGTCCGCAAAGCCCGATGCCAAGATACCGGCCATGAGCCCGAACATGGCAATGCCGCAAACCATGACGATCCCGCCCAGCAGACGGCCGAGCACGGTCAGCGGGGTCACATCGCCGTAGCCGGTGGTCGTCAGCGTCACGATCGCCCACCACATCGCCAGAGGGATACTGCCGAACTGGTCCGGTTGGCTTTCGCCTTCCAAAAGATACATAGCGTTCGCGGCCGCGATCAAAACGATCAAAAATCCGAGCATAACCGATAACAAGGAATCGGCAGCGTTGCGCAACACGCGACCGAGCAGCACAAGGCCGGCCGAATATCGCGCGTACTTCAATACCCAGAAAAGACCGAATAGACGCGCGGACTGGTCGCTCAAGCCGGCCAATGTTGGGATCGGAATCGCCAGCACGGCTATCATATTGATCAACCCCGCGGGTGTGCGAAGATAACCGTTCACGGCGCGAACCCAACCCATCATCCGCGGCACGCCCGTGACACGAACGAATTTGGCGCGCAAAATTATTTCCATCGCGAACAGAACCGTCGCGATCCAAACGATGACGCCGATCAGCCCCGCCCAATCCACAGCGATCATTTTGCTCGTCGCGACTATGATCGCCAGAAGACCAATCGTCGCGACCGCGCAATCCCCAAACGCCAGCAGCCGTGGCGTTATCGCAATCCTAATCAACGAGCGCTCCCCCTGCCCGATCGATCGCGCGCGACCGTCGGGCGCTAATTGTTATCCCCCCCACACCGCCCGCCCGCCTTGTCGGTCTCCCATCAGATTCGAGACGCACGAACCTCCGGCTCTACAGCCAGCCGGTACGCTTGAACTTCCAGAACAAAAAGCTGCATACGGTGCCAATGGTGCCGAGCACGGCGAAATATCCCCACTCCCACTTCAGTTCCGGCATATGGTCGAAGTTCATCCCATAGATTCCGGCGATCGCGGTCGGCACGGCCAATATGGCCGCCCAGGCGGCGAGCTGGCGCACTATATCATTCTGGCGCGAGCTGGCGAGCAGCATTTCCGTCTCGAAGGCGGCGGCGAGGCCGGCGCGCAGGCTGTCGATGGCTTCGGCGACATGCATCACGTGGTCGTGCACGTCGCGGATATAGGGCTGGATCGCCGGCGTCAGCACCGGGCATTGCAGCCGCTCTAGCTTGGAGCATACCTCCAGCAGCGGCGAGACAGCGTTGCGCATGCCGAGCAGTTGCTGACGCAAGTGATAAATGCGCGCGATGACGGCACGATCGAGAGTCGCATCGAGGACATGAGATTCGATCTCGGTCAGCTCGCGCGCGATCTCGTCGATGACCGGGAAGAAATTATCGGCGACGTAATCGAGAATGGCATGGAGCGCGGCTTGCTCGCCCAGTTGCAGCAACTCCGGCTTAAGCTCCAGCCGCTTGCGCGCATCGGTGTAGGTCAGCGACCCCCCATGGCGTACCGAAATGAGATAGCCCTTGCCGGCAAAAATATGCGTCTCGCCATAAGCGATCTCTTCGTCCCGCAATTGCGCGGTGCGCAGCACCATGAACAGGGAGTCGCCGTAGAGTTCGACCTTGGGGCGCTGATGGGCGTTGTGCGCATCCTCGATCGCGAGATCGTGCAGGCCAAAATGCTGCTGGGCGATCCGCAGCAACTCCTCCTCCGGCTCGTACAGACTGATCCAGAGAAACTGGCCTTCGGCACAATCCTGCTTGGCGCAATGTTCGAACGGGACGTCGGCCAGGCGCTTGCCCTGGCCGTACATAGCGCAGGTCACCACGCCGCTCATCATCGTTCCGTTCATGGGATTTCCCCGCCCGCCGTCTGCCGTCGGGACATTAATCCAGCGCACGGGGAAATTCATCCCATTTAGCAGCGCCCTCGGTTTAAACCCATGCCCTTCAGACCCGGGCTTCGGCGAAGGCCCGCACCCACATGGCACACATCCCGGAGCGCACGATGTCATCCATGCCGAACTCGACCACTGGCACGGGCAGCCCCTTGTGGCGGATCAAGTTCAGCACCGTGGTCAGACCCGAGTTTTCGCCGAGATCGCTTTGCGCCACGTCGCCGTTGATCACCACGGCGCAATCCTCGCCGACGCGTGTGAGGAAGGTCTTGATCTCAGCAGGCGTGGTGTTCTGCGCCTCGTCCAACAGAACGAAGGCGTTTTTCCAGCTACGCCCGCGCATCACCTCGAAAGGCACCATCTCGATATCGCCGCGCTTGACGGCGATATCGTAGGCGGCGGTGCCGATGCGATCCTTGATGGCGTCGGCCACGGGGACCACCCAGGGGGCGAATTTCTCCTCCAGGGCGCCCGGGAAGAAGCCGAGCGAGCGGCCGCACGGCACGTTGGGCCGGGTGAGCACGATGCGTTCGATACGGCGCTTGCGGTAGAGATCGGCCGCGTAGGTAGCGGCAATCCAGGTTTTGCCGGTGCCTGCCGGGCCCAACACGATCACCTGGTCGCTGGTGCGCAGGGCTTGGAGATATTCGGCCTGTTTCGGGTTCAATGCGGAGATCGGGGGCAATTCGCGCTCGGCCTCGAATTTCGGCCCCTTGAAATCGATCACCTCGGCGGTGGAAGACATGCTCGCGTTGCGACGTTTTTTCTTGGAGTTGGAATGCTTACTCATCCGGTTGGCCTGATGTGACAAGGTCATCTCCTTTGTTAAAACACGTCAAATGAGCGCGGCTAGCCAGCGAGCATGACGATGATGCTCCGCAGCCGATCGAGGTTGTCTAGCGTGGGGAAGTAGGGGCTCAAAGCTGGGCAACGCCGGCGGCGACGGTACAAGGCGCGGGGTGCGACAACTTTATTCATTGGCACGCTACTGATGTGGCAACTGAAGTCTAAGCTAGCCGAATCTTGTGAATATATTGTGGCATTCGCGTATTAAACCGCAATAGGTAGTTTTGGCCTCGTCCGGTCTCCGGAGCGTCGAAACGCCCCGGGACCAGAGAAATCGCTATTTCGCCTTCAGGAATCCCTCGACCTCCAGCCACACCAACTCGTTATCGTCGGCTTTGTTCGGCTCGCGACTGGTCGAGAACGGCAGGTTGTTGTCGTTCCCGACGACGATATGCCTCTCATCGATCGCATCGACGTTCTCGATGGTGAAGAACGGAAAGGTCAAAACGCCGTCGGTCAGCGGCTTGCGCGACTTGTTGTTCGGATCCTTGATCTTCATCAGATCGATAAAGGCGATCTTGCGCGCCGGCTTGCCGAGGGTGGCGTCGCTCAGCTCGATCTTGTAGACGCGCTTGAACTTGGCAAGGTTGGAAAAACACCCGGTAACGGGCGCGCCGGGCGCGCAGGCCTTGTCGGACGTACCCTCGCCATTGTCGCGCTCGATGATCAGGCCGGTCGCCCCGTCGATCATGTTGAAATCGCCGATGGCGTTCCCGTTCTCCTCGAAGGCATAGAACCAAAAGCGGCCGGTCCACCTTTCCGCCCCCACGTCGAATTCCAGAATGCGCGCGGCTTCCTTGCCGTCGACCTTTTCCCAATCCTTTTTCTCGGCGTCCCATAGCGGACCCTCGAGCAGACCATAGAGAAACTTCCCGTCCTTCGAGGCCGCGAATCCTTCATAGCCCTTGGACCGACGTAGATTGACGTTGGTATAGGCGGCGCCCGGCACCGCCGGCGATTGGACCTGCCAATGCTCGGGCGAGCGAACCGGTTTGCCGTCGGCCAGCGTCTCAAAGACCGCCAAAATTTTTCCGGCGCGGTCGGCCTTGAGCACGTAAGGACCGAACTCGTCGCCGATCCACAGGGTATCGCCGATAATCTGGAAGCCTTCAGTATCGAAATCGGAGCCGGTGAGATAACGCTTGTCGGTTCCTTCGTGGACGATACGGAACGGCACCTTGCGGTCGGGATCGTGCAGGAAAATGGTCTCGAGCGGCACCCAAGTGCCGGCCGCCCAATCGATCCGGTAGCGGTTGAGATAGAGCATCGAATCCGGCGAATTCGCCTTGGCGCCGGAACCGTTGTCGGTGAGCACCCAGAAGGTGCCGTCGGGCATGGTCTTGATGCCGGAATGGCCCTGGCGTGGTTGGCCCTGGAACGGCAACTTGACGCCAGTGTCGCGCTCGCCGGATTTACCCATCACGGTGCCCAGCGCGTCGACCCGCTTGCCGGTCGTGTATTTGCTTGAGATCTTGAGATCGGCGGGGGCGTCGGCCGGGGCCGCAACGAAGCTTTCCGCCGGCAATACGGCATGTCCGACCAGTGTGGCCGGGAATTCCTGTTGCGCCAATGCGGCCGGCGCAATGGCCAGCATCGCGGCAATGCTGACACTGGCAAGACGTGCGTAGCTAAGCATATTGTCATCTCCTCGGATTGCGAACAGACGACTCTTAGTCGGGGCGTATGACACGCCGGTTATGCAATCGTGACAGAATGACTCCGCGAACAGTGCCGCCAACGGATCCGGCGTGCTAAATTGCCCACGGGAGAATATTTATGACCGAATCCATTGCCGAGTCATGCGCGCCCGGGGTCACCGCAGGCTATGTATTGGCCCTTCGGCTGGTCGATGTCGCCGACTCGATTGACCTGGCGCAGGCCGAGGCATTGTGGCACGAGCATGCCGCCCGACAGCCGGTCGGCGGTGCGCAGCGGCGGCAGCTATCCGCAACACCGCCCAAGGCGGTCGCGTTCGGCGTACCGCCGCTGAGTATCCCGCTCGATCCCGTTACCCTGACGATTGGCGAGGTGCGGATCGAAGCGACCATGACCGCACGGATGTACGATTTCGGCGCGATCACGCTGTCGATGAAGGTGCCGGCCGGTGGACTGACCTGGCCAGAATTCGCGGGCAGAATGAACGCGGTCGATCGCGCGGTCGGCCCCGAAGCGGGATCTGCCGAACTATGGGATTTAGCCCTCACCCGCGTCACCCGCGTCCTCTCGGCTGCGCTGGTGCGTCCATCCACGGTTCAACTCGACGAAGACTATCTGATAGGGGTCGTCAACAGCTTCAACGGCCAACCGAGCGCAGAAGAATTGATGGGACGCGCCGACCTCGCAGCCCTACTGTCTGGCGAACGGCGCCAATTGTCGCCAACCGCCCGAGCCGATTTGCTGCACCATAGGTTCTCCTATTACGAGGACGATCTTGTGGTCCTCACGTGGGATCGCGCTTTTATCTACGAGCCACGCGGCGATTCGGATGTCGCCGACGTGATCGAGGTCGCCAACGCCCAGCTGATGGAGATGCGCTACTACGACGAGTTACTGGATGCCGAGTTACCGCGCATGTACGCCCATGTTACCGCCGCGCGCAGCGGGTTGAACCTGCTGCGGTCCCGCCGCTATGCCGGGCTCGCGCGCCGGCTCTACGGGCTGGTCGCCGAAGTCACCGAATTGACCGAACGGGTGGACAATGCGTTACAGGTCACCGAGGACGTCTACCTCGCCCGTGTCTATGCCGCGGCGCTCGATCAGTTCCGCGTGGCGAGCGTAACGGCGGCGGTCAATCGCAAGCTCGCGATCATTCGCGAAACCTACACGGCGCTCTACGAGGAAGCGGCCGGGGCACGCGCCGAACTGCTCGAAATCGCAATCGTCGTGCTGATCGTTGTCGAAGTGGTGATGGCGCTGATACGTTACTGAGCCGACAGAACTATCGCTCAATAAACATCCGGGACGTACAGCTCGGGCGCAATCACCTTGCGCTCATAATCCGGATTGAACACCCGCTCGGGCAAAGGTATCGGTTCGTGGGGCACTTCCTCGTAGGGGATTTTCTGCAATAAGTGATGGATGCAGTTGAGACGCGCTCGTTTCTTATCGTTACCCTCGACGATATACCACGGAGATTCGGGGATATTCGTGCGCTCCAGCATTTCCTCCTTAACCTTGGTGTAGTACTCCCAGCGCACGCGCGATTGCAGGTCCATGGGGCTGAGTTTCCACTGCTTCACCGGATCGTGGATTCGCATCAAAAAGCGAAGCTGCTGTTCCTGATCGGTGATCGAGAACCAGTATTTGATAACCTTGATGCCCGACCGAACGAGCATCCGCTCGAATTCGGGAACGTCGTTAAAGAACTGCTCCACCTCGTCGGGCGTCGCGAAACCCATGACCCGCTCGACCCCGGCTCGGTTGTACCACGAGCGGTCGAACAAAACGATTTCGCCGGCCGCCGGCAGATGCGGGACATAGCGCTGAAAATACCATTGCGTCTTTTCGCGGTCGGTGGGTGCCGGCAACGCGACGACGCGGCAAAGTCGGGGGTTAAGTCGTTGCGTGATACGCTTGATGGCGCCGCCCTTACCGGCCGCATCGCGCCCCTCAAAAAGCACCACCACTTTCTGGCGCGTATGCGCGACCCAGTCTTGCAGCCGGATCAACTCCGTTTGCAGACGGAACAGCTCGCGGAAATAGGTGCGCCGTTCCAATGACGAGGTCCGCCGAACGCCCGTAATCGCGCGCATCTCTTCGGAGATGCGCTCGTCGTCAAGCTCCAACTCCAACTCCTCGTCGAAGTCGTCCTGCAACTCCGCCTCGACCCAGCTTGTATCGTTTAGTTCCGAGTCGTTAGCCGTCATTGTCGTTCCATCCTTGATCGTTCGATTGCCTATATAAACACATGATGGTTTTTTTAAGCAAAGTCATGGTTAGTTTACGTCATGGATTTGATTTTTGCCCGCTCGAATCAACCGACAAAAGGCACGACATAAAATCGTAATCCAACGCTCACGAAACTTACATATTCGAGACCTAATAGGTTGGAAGTGAGTATTTCGACCGCGTTTGTCCGTCTCGCGTCGAGGATTGCAGATGAAACCCAGGCTTCAATTCATGACGCGCCGCACGCATGAAGCCCGCACCCCTCTCACGGTCGAGTGCTGATCAATTGGGTGCGTTCGCCAGGCGCAATGCATCGACATCTTCGAGCGCCCTGTTTGTCTTGGCCGTCTTGTGCTGCGCGTGTCTCGCACGAAATTGGCAGGTGTCTGTCTACGTGCTCAGTTTTTGGCACTATTATATGTACGTACTTGCCTATGTCTTCGGCGCGGTTCCGCTCGACATATTCAAGCGTGACGCCATCGCGATGAAGGCGGTTTCGCTCGCGGCCTTGTCGTCAATCTATCTCGCAACCACTCCCGATCTGGCGTCGTTGGGTTTCATTGCCTTCGGCTTCTTGCTGAACATCAGCGCAGCGAATGTACTTGGATCGGATCGCACCTATTACGGTTATGAATTGATCGATCTTCCGCTCCTCAAAGTCACAACGTTTCCCTATTCGGTGACCCCGCATCCGATGCTGATCGGAAATATCGCGGCCTTTGGCGGCACCATGATCAATGCCGAATTTCGCGAGCAATGGTGGCCGCTGGCTTGTACGCATATCGCGCTGAATATCGGGCTCTTGATTATGGAAACCGCCGTCGCATCCACTCGTCACAACGCGAGCCGCAACCCGCTAAGCCGATCCGACGGCAATGAACAACATGCACGGATCATGATCATCTGCTTCATGGGCGTAGCGGGGGCGGCGCTTGGCGCGGCCATCGCTGGGATAACTGCAAATACGGGAACGGGAGCTGTCGATATATTGCTCGGGGCCTCGCTCGGCGCGATTTGTTTTGTTTATGCCTGCATCCTGTATTCGCAATATTCAGTTCGGTCGCTCGGCCCATCCGAGCGAGGCGACATCATCGTAAGGAGTGTTCCATGAGTTCGACCGCGCTATTGAGCAAGGAACGTGCCGAGCTAGACCAAAAAGCCAAAATTTCGCGGCTATACCCGGCCACAATCGGCAGATTCGACGAGCCTGCCACTCGGACCGCGATCGACAAGCTCGCCAGGTGGGTGGAAAGTCACTTTCGCGAAGACCTGGCGAAAAGACCGTCGAAACATGTCTATATCCGCAAGTTACCCGAGCATGTGATCGATCGGATAGATCTGCTCCGCGACAGTCCCGTAATCCGAGCGCAAATTTTGCGGCACTTTCCGGCGGGCTATGTCATCACGCCGATGAAGCATACCGACGAGCTTTATATTTCCCACTACAACAAGGATTCCGGCGGCGATCAGGGCCTCTACGACAAACACTATGACGGCAATCTTCGATTTCTTTCCTACGGTTCGGTGGTGCGCGCCCTGATCTATCTTCAGTCCGATGCGACCTACAAGGTCGTGTTTCGCGACAGCGGAGTTGAAAAGGCATTTGTGACCTATGAGTTCGGATTGCTCGACTTTCACCGCGAACTCCATTGGGTCGACGGCGACTACAACCCCGACGATCAGCAGCGCATCCTGATCAAATGCAACTATCTGATCACGCCGAGGAACGGCGGCCTCTTAGGACAGACAGTGCTCGCGGCAAATACGGCGGTGTTTTACGTCGTGAAAGCGGCGATGGAATATTCGAAAAGCCCGAGCAATCCGCCGCAGATCGCCGTGGGACATCTGTGCAATCTTTTCCGCTCGCTCAACAACATCCACCCCTTGGTTCCTCTCGCACTGATCACGGGCGTGCTCACCGTCGTCGGTTGGACGGCACTTCGCCTGTCGATGTAACGATCGCGGCGAGAGACTGACGCCGGGCGCGGTCGGTTCATGCGCCGCTGGCAATTCGCCCCATTGCCGGTGCATAAGGGACGATGGACACCCCCGACCACGGGAAATACCGCGTCGCCATCATCGGAAGCGGCCCAGCCGGGCTAATGGCCGCCGAGGTCATCGCGCGCGTCGGCGTGGCCGTGACCGTGACCGTGTTCGAACGGATGCCGAGCGCGGGACGCAAGCTTTTGATGGCCGGACGCGGCGGCTTGAACATCACCCATTCCGAACCGATCGACCAATTCGTCGCGCGCTACGAAGATGCGGCAGCGTGGATGGGCCCGCTGCTGGCGGCATTTTCACCGGTCGCACTGATCGCGTGGTGCGAATCGCTCGGCCAGAAGACCTTCGTCGGCACGAGCGGACGCGTCTTTCCACGCGCGATGAAGTCAAGCCCGCTCCTTCGCGCTTGGCTTCACCGGCTCGATACGTTGGGCGTTCGCTTGGTGACACGGGCACATTGGACCGGCTGGAATGCGGACGGGGCTTTAAATTTTGCCGACGGCAGCACGCACCGAGCCGATGCAGTCGTCCTCGCCTTGGGCGGTGCGTCCTGGCCGCGGCTCGGCGCCGATGGCGGCTGGACCGCGTTGATGCCCGATATCGAACTGGCACCCTTGCGGCCGGCAAATTGCGGCTTTGCGGTCGCATGGTCGGCAAAGTTCCGCGTCCGCCATGCCGGTGTGCCGCTGAAGCGCATTGCCGTCATCTTTGCTGGCCGGATGGTGCGCGGCGAGGCCGTAATCGCTGCCGATGGCATCGAGGGCGGCGCCATTTACGCGATGTCAGCCCCCGTGCGCGAGGCAATTGCGCAGAAAGGATCGGCCCTGCTGCACATCGACCTGCGTCCGGACCTGACGACCGCTGCACTGGCAGAACGGCTCGATCGGGCGCGCGGCGGCGCATCGCTGTCCACGCATCTGCGCAAACAGGCGCGGCTATCGCCGGCGGCCATCGGCCTGGTGCAGGAGGCCCTGCATGCCGGCGACGCCACGCCGCTGGCCGAACTGATCAAGGCCGTACCGCTGCGTCTGACGGCGCCATTCGGATTGGCGCGCGCGATTTCGACCGCCGGCGGCATCGCGCTCGACGAGGTTGATGGACGGCTGATGCTGTGGCGCAGGCCCGGCGTTTTCGCGGCCGGCGAAATGCTGGACTGGGAGGCGCCCACGGGGGGCTATCTCATGCAAGGTTGCATGGCGAGCGGCTCCGCCGCAGGACACGGCGTGCTGGACTGGCTGCGCGGCCATGCGAAGACTATATCCAGTGGGCCATGAGCAAAGCTTTTACAAAAGAAACCGACGAAGACGATGACGAGGAGTTGGAGCCGCAAAACGCGCTTCCAGCAGGCGCCAAGAACTACATCACGCGCCCGGGATTCGACCGCCTAAAGACGGAAATCCACGATCTGCTTTACGTCCAACGACCAAAGGTCGTTGAAATCGTCTCCTGGGCCGCCGGCAACGGCGACCGCTCGGAAAACGGCGACTACATCTATGGCAAAAAACGGTTGGGCGAAATCGATCGCCGGCTACGCCATCTCACGAAAAAGCTCGAATCCGCCGAAGTCGTGGATTCCAACAAGCAGCGGCATCTGAAGCAGATTTTTTTCGGCGCGACCGTCACCTATGCCGGCGCCACGGGAGAGCCCAGAACGGTCACCATCGTCGGCGTTGACGAAGCGGATATCGAGAAAAATCTCGTCAGCTGGATATCCCCGATTGCCCGGGCACTCATGAAGGCGCGCGAGGGAGACACAGTCGAAATACGCACCCCGACCGGCAGGGAATCCATCGAGGTTCTGCAGATCCGCTACGGCACCGACGAGGACCGGCCCTAGGCCGCACACCACCTTATCAAACGACGCTGTTGTAGGCGTCCAATTGTTCCTGCGTGAAGCTGTCGATCTGGGTCGTGCTGAAGCCAGCGATCTGCGTCGTGGTCAACGAGACGATACTGGCCGGGGTCAGATAATCGATCTGCGTGATCGTCAGCGCGAAGATCTGAGTTGTCGTCAGTCCGTCGAGCGCAGGGTTCGAAATATTGGCGATGGTCGTGGTAGAGAGCGCCGCGATCTGCGTGGTGGTCAGCGCGCCGATTTGCGTCGTCGAGAATTCGTCGGCGTCGACGGCGGTCAATTCAGCGATCTGCGTCTCGGTCAAGGTACTGATCTGCGTCGTCGTCAGACCGACCGCCTGTTCCGCGGTCAGTGACGACAGGTACGCCGCCGACAAGGCCCGCAGTTGCGTTGTGCTTAGCGCACCGATCTGCGTCGAGCTGAACTCGGCCGTATCCGTCACGCTCAGACCGTCGATCTGCGTAACGTTCAATCCGCGGATCTGCGTCGTGTTCAGCGTCGCGAACTGCGCAGCATCGAGGGCCGAAAGGCTAGCGGCCGACAGCGCATCCACCTGGGTCGTGCTCAGCACCGCGATCTGGCCGGTGCTCAATGCGCCGACCTGCGTCGTGTCGAAAGTCGAGACGATCGGCGCCGTCAGGACATTAATTTGCGTGGTCGTCAGCGCGCCAAGCTGGGTTATCGTCAGGCCATCGAGGGCTGCTTCCGAAATATTGGCGATGGTCGTCGTCGAGAGAGCCGCGATCTGAGTAGTGGTCAGCGCGCCGACCTGCGTCGTCGAGAATTCGTCCGTATCAGCGGCGGATAGTCCTGCGATCTGCGTTGTCGTCAAGGCCCTGAGCTGCGTGGTCGTCAGCCCGCCGACCTGACCAGCATCCAGCGCCGACACATTGGTCGCCGAGAAGGCACGCAGTTGCGTTGTCGTCAGCGCGCCGATTTGCGTCGAAGTGAATTCGATCGCGTCCGCCGCGTTCAAGCCCTCGATCTGCGTCACCGTGAGCCCGCGGAGCTGCGTCGTGCTCAGGGCCGCGACGGTTCCCGCGCTGATTTCGGAGAAGCTCGTCGAGCTGAGAACCCCGATCTGCGAGCTGGTCAAGGCGTCGAGTTGCGTCGTGGTCAACTCGTCGATATCGGCGCCCACTAGGCCGGCAACCTGGGTCGTGGTCAAGGTTGCGATCTGCGCGGTCGTCAGCCCCGCCGACTGCACCGCATCCAGGGCCGACAGATTCGTCGCCGAGAAGGCGCGCAACTGCGTCGTCGTCAGTCCGCCAATCTGCGTCGAGGTGAACTCAAGCGCGTCCGCAGCATTCAGGCCGGCGATCTGCGTAATCGTCATACCCTGCAGTTGCGTCGTACTCAGCGCCGTAATCGTCGCGGCACTGAGACCGGCGAAGTTCGTCGTCGTCAGAGCACCGATCTGCGCGCTGGTCAAGCCACCGAGCTGCGTCGTGGTCAAATCGCCGACATCGACACCGCTCAGACCCGCGACCTGCGTCGTCATCAAGGAGCCGATCTGCGCGACCGTCAGGCCCGCCGACTGCGCCGCATCGAGGGCCGACAGGTTGGTTGCCGTAAAGGCGCGCAGTTGCGTCGTGCTCAAGGCACCGATCTGCGTCGAGCTGAATTCGGCCGCGTCTGCCAAGGTCAGGCCGGCGATCTGCGATACCGTCGCACCGGCGAGTTGCGTCGTGGTCAGTGCCGCAATGGTTGCCGCATCGAGAGATGCGAAGTTGGTGGTCGTCAGAACGCCGATCTGCGTACTGCTCAACGCGCCGAGCTGTGTCGAGGTTAATTCGCCAAGGTCGGCGCCGGTAAGGCCTGCGACCTGGGTCGTCGCCAAAGCACCGATCTGCGTGGTTGTCAGTCCAGCCGACTGCGCCGCCTCCAGCGCCGACAGGTTGGTTGACGTCAGGGCACGCAGTTGCGTCGTGCTCAGCGCCCCGATCTGCGTCGAGCCGAATTCAAGCGCATCCGTGGTGTTCAAGGCTCCGATTTGCGTAACGGTCAATCCGCCAATCTGCGTCGTGCTCAGCACCGCAATCGCCGCCGCATCCAAGGTTGACACGCCGCCAGTCGACAGCGAACCCAGCTGCGTCGCAGTCAGCGCACCAATTTGCGTCGTCGTGAACCCCGCGACGTCCGTGGTCGACAGAGCCCCCAACTGCGTTATGGTCAGTCCGACGATTTGCGTCGTATTCAGTGCGCCGGTTTGATCCGCATCGAGCGCCGACAGGTTCGTCGTCGTCAATGCGCCCAACTGTGTCGTGGTCAATCCGCCGAACTGGGTCGCCGCCAGGCCCCCAATCTGCGTAGTCGTCAAGACCTCGAGCTGCGTTGTCGTTACGCCGCGCAGCTGTGTCGTGGATAGAGCGCCGATCGCGGTCGTGCCGATTGCGGAAAAATTCGCCGGAGTCAAATACCCGATCTGGGTGCCGGTGAGCGCTTCGAGCAAGCTCGCGTTCAGCTCGTTGATGTCCGCGCCCGTCATGCCGGCGACCTGGGTCGTTGTGAGCGATCGTAATTGCGTTGTCGTCAGGCCGTCAATCTGCGTCGAATTCAACGTCGACAAATTGGCAGCCGAGAAGGCCCGCAGCTGCGTCGTCGTAAGACCGCCGATCTGCGTCGAGATGAATTCGAGCGCATCCGCTGCGGTCAAGCCGTCGATCTGCGTTACCGTGAGACCGCGCAGTTGGGTCGTGCTCAAGGCCGCAACCGTCGTAGAGCTCAGACCGGCGACGCTCGTCGTCGTCAACACCCCGATCTGTGTACCCGTCAGAGCCTCAAGCTGGGCCGCGTTCAGCTCGCCAATGTCCGCCCCCGTCAGGCCGGCAACCTGGGTCGTCGTGAGCGCCCTCAATTGCGTCGTCGTCAGGCCGTCAATCTGCGTCGAAGTGAACGTCGACAGATTGGTCGACATGAAGGCCCGCAGCTGCGTCGTCGTCAGACCACCGATCTGGGTCGAGGTGAATTCGAGCGCGTCCGCGTCGGTCAGACTGCCGATCTGCGTAACCGTCAGCCCGCGCAACTGCGTCGTGCTCAACCCCGCGATCGTGGTTGCATTGACGGACGATAGATTTGTCGTCGACAAGGAACCGAGCTGGGTCGCCGTCAGCGCAACCAGTTGCGTCGTCGTGAATTCCACAAAGTCGTCGGCCGTCACAGACCCGATCTGGGTTGTGGTCAATCCGCCGATTTGCGTCGTGTTCAGCGAGCCGAATTGGGCCGCGTCAAACGCCGCCAGATTCGTGGTCGAGAAGGTGCGCAGCTGCGTCGTGCTCAGCCCCTCGATCTGCGTCGTCGTCAGCAATGCAACGCTAGCGTCGGTCAGACTGGCGATCTGCGGGGTCGTTAGCGCGGATATCTGGGTTGTCGTCATCCCACCGAGGGCCGCGGCCGTGATATTGGCGATGGCCGTGGTCGAAAGCGCGGCGATTTGAGTGGAGGTCAGCGCGCCGACCTGGGTCGTGGTAAATTCATCTGCATCCGTGGCGGACAGTTCGGCCACCTGCGTGATCGTCAGTGCCTCGATCTGCGTCGTTGTCAGGCCGCCGACCTGTATCGCATCCAGGACCGACAGGTTTGCAGCCGGGAAGGCACGCAGCTGCGTCGTCGTCAGGGAGCCGAGCTGAGTCGACGTGAATTCAAGCGCATCGGTGGTACTCAATCCACCGATTTGTGCCGCCGTGACCCCGGTGAGCTGAGTCGTGGTCAGCACCGCGAAAGTGCCCGCGTCGATGGCCGACACATTGTTAGCCGACAGCGCGCCGAGTTGTGTCTCGGTCAGCGCAACCAGTTGGGTTGTCGTGAACTCGGCGAAGTCCGCGGTCGCCACCGAATCCAGCTGCATCGTCGTCAAGGCGCCGATTTGAGTGGTACTCAGCGCCCCGACCTGCGTCGCGGTAAGCGCGGCCAAATTCGCCGGCGTCAACGAATCCACATGTGTCGTCGTCAGCCCCGCGACCTGCGTCGCGCTCAGCGCGCCGATCTGGGTTTCAGCGAACGCCGACAAATTCGTCGTCGACAGCACATCCAGTTGTGTCGTGCTTAGCCCCCTGATCTGCGTGGTGCTGAGCGACGCAACGGTTTCCGAGGTCAGACGATCGATCTGCGACGTGTTCAGCGCAAAAATCTGTGTCGATGTCAGTCCGGCGACCGTTGCCTCCGTGATATTGGCGATGGTCGTCGTCGAGATCGATTCGATCTGGGTCGTGGACAGCGCGCCGATCTGCGTCGTGGAGAATTCGCCAGCGTCCGTGGCGGACAATTCGGAGACTTGCGTGGTGGTTAGGGATGCAATCTGCGTCACCGTCAGTCCGGCAACCTGCTCCGCGGTCAATACCGATACATTCGTCGTTGACAAGGCCGTCAACTGCGTGGTCGTCAAGGCACTTACTTGCGTCGAGGTGAATTCGAGTGCGTCCGTCGCGCTCAAACCGTCGATCTGCGTGGTCGTGAGCCCCCGCAGCTGCGTCGTGCTCAGTATGGCGACCGTGGCCGCATCGAAGTAAGAAATGTTGCTGGTAGAAAGCGCGGCCAGTTGCGTTGCAGTCAAGGCGACCAATTGCGTCGTCGTCAGATCTGCAAGATCCGTGGTCGACAGAGAATCGAGTTGGGTCGTCGTCAGGACGCGAATCTGCGTCGTGCTCAGCCCGCCCACCTGTATCGCGTTCAACGCCGACAGGTTCGTCGTCGATAGCGATGCCACCTGCGAAGTTGTCATGGCCCCGATCTGGGTTTCCGTGAGGCCGATCACCTGCGTCGAGAAGAGTTCCGACAGGTTCGTCGTCGACAGGGTGCGCAATTGCGTCGTTGTCAGCACACCGATCTGCGTCGAGGTGAATTCAAGCGCATCCGCCACGTTCAGACCCGCGATCTGCGTCACCGTCACGCCGCCGATCTGAGTCGTATTGAGCGCCGCTACCGAGGTGGCGCCGATATCGGAGAAGCTCGTCGTGGAAAGCGCGCGTATCTGAGTGGTCGCCAACCCGCCCAACTGCGTCGCGCTCAAGTCGTCAAGATCGGCGCCCGCTAGGCCGGCCACCTGGGTCGTCGTCAGCGCGCCGATCTGCGTGCTCGTCAATCCCACCACCTGCGTCGACACAAATTCCGACAGGTTCGCGGCCGAGAAGGCGCGCAATTGCGTCGTCGTCAGGCCGCCGAGCTGCGTCGAGGTGAATTCGACCGCATCCGCTGCGCCGAGACCTGCGATCTGCGTTAGCGTAGCTCCGCGCAGCTGTGTCGTGCTCAACGCCGCAATCGTCGCCGCACTCAAATCAGAGAAGCTTGTGGTCGTCAGGACCCCGATCTGCGTGCTGGTCAACCCGCCAAGCTGGGTCGTATTCAACTCCTCGAGATCGGCGCCCGCGAGACCGGCCACCTGCGTCGTTGTCAAAGCGCCGATCTGCGTGCTCGTCAGACCGGCCGACTGCACCGCACTCAGCGCCGACAGGCCGGTCGACGACAGGGCACGCAGTTGGGTCGTACTCAGCGCGCCGATTTGCGTCGAGGTGAACTCGGCCGCATCGACAGCGTCCAGACTGCCGAGCTGCGTGACAGTGAATCCGGCGAGTTGCGTCGTGCTCAGCGTTGCGATCGTGGCTGCGTCAATCGAGGATATATTCGTGGTCGACAGCGAACCCAGCTGCGTGGCCGTCAAGGTGCGCAACTGCGTCGTCGTAAGTTCCACGAAGTCGGAGTTCGACAGCGAACCGAGCTGCGTCGTCGTCAGCCCAACGATCTGGGTCGTCGACAATGAGCTGAACTGCCCTGGATCGAGCGCAGACAGGTTCGTCGTCGACAGCGCGCGTAGCTGCGTCGTGCTCACGCCGCCGAGCTGCGTCGTCGTCAAAGCACCGATCTGCGTCACGTTCAATACGTCGATCTGCGTCGTTGTCGCGCCGTGCAGTTGCGTCGTCGTCAGAGCGCCAATCGTGGCCGCGCCGAGGCCGGCAAAGTTCGTAGACGTCAGCACGCCGATCTGCGTGCTGGTCAGCCCGCCAAGCTGGGTCGTGTTCAGATCCCCGAGATCGGTTCCCGTTAGGCCGGCCGCCTGAGTCACCGTCAAGGCGCCGATCTGCGTGATCGTCAGCCCGACGGACTGCGCCGCATCAAGCGCCGACAGGTTCGTCGCCGACAAGGAACGCAACTGCGTTGTCGAGAGCGCGCCGATCTGCGTCGAGGTGAATTCAATCGCGTCCGTCGTATTCAGGGCGCCGATCTGCGTGACCGTCACACCGCCAAGTTGCGTCGTGTTGAGTGCCGTCACCGTGGTCGCGCTGAGTTCGGAGAAGCTCGTCGTGGTCAATGCGCGCAGCTGCGTGCTGGTCAGCGCGCCGAGCTGGGTCGTGTTCAATTCGCCGAGGTCGGTGCCCGTCAGGCCGGCGACCTGCGTCACCGTCACCGCGCCGACTTGGGTTTCCGTCAGGCCAACCGCCTGGGTCTCGTTCAGCGCCGACACGTTCTCCGCCGACAAACTGCGCAACTGTGTCGTCGTCAAGGCCCCGATCTGCGCCGCGGTGAATTCGAGCGCATCGGTCGTGGTCAGGCCGCCGAGCTGCGTCACGGTCAAGACCGAGACCTGCGTCGTGGTCAGGCCGTCGATCTGCGTCGAAGCCAGCGCCGACAGGTTCGCCGCCGTCAAGGCCCGCAATTGCGTCGTCGTCAGCGAACCGACCTGCGTCGAGGTGAATTCAACCGCGTCCGTCGTGCTCAAAGCGCCGATCTGAGTGACGGTAAGCCCGCCGATCTGCGTCGTGCTGAATTCCGCGACCGTGGCCGCGCCGATGGCGGACAGGTTCGTCGCCGACAACGACCCCAATTGGGTCGCGGTCAGAACGTCCACTTGCGTGGTCGTGAATTCCGCGAAATCGTCGCTCGACAGCGTTCCGAGTTGCGTCGTCGTCAGACCGCTGATCTGCGTCGTGTTCAACTCGGCTGCTTGCGTCGCGCTTAGCGCCGACAACTGCGATGTCGTCAGCACGACCACTTGAGTCGTGCTCAGTCCGGTGATCTGGGTCGTCGTCAGCGCCACAACATTGGTGGTCGTCAGGCTGTCGATCTGCGTCGTCGTTAGGGCAGTAATATGGGTCTCGGTCAGCCCACTGAGGCTTGTGATCGTAATATTGGCGATGGTCGCCGTTGCGACCGCTTCGATTTGAGTGGTGGTCAGCGCAGAAATCTGGGTTGTCGAGAGCTCGCCGATATCGGTGGCCGTAAGTTCGCCGATCTGCGTAGTGGTCAAGGCCGCAATCTGCGTCTCCGTCAGTCCGCTGGCTTGCGTCGCAGTCAGCACCGACATATTCGTCGCCGATACAGCGCGCAGCTGCGTCGTGCTCAACGCGCCCACCTGCGTCGAGGTGAATTCGAGCGCATCCGTCGTGGCCAGCGAGCCGATCTGCGTGAGGTTGATCCCCCCGATCTGGGTCGTGCTCAGTCCGGCGATCTGCGTCACGTTGAACGCCAAAAAATTCGTCGTCGACAACGACGTCAGATGCGTCGTGCTCAGCCCCTCGATCTGAGTGGTCGTCAGCCCGCCGATCTGCGTTTCGTCGAAGGTCGACAGTCTCGTCGTCGTCAGCGCGCCCAGCTGCGTCGTGTTCAGCCCACCGATCTGGGTTGCCGACAGTCCGTCGACGGTCGTTTCCGCGATATTGGCGATCGTCGTCGTCGAAAGAGCATCGATCTGCGTCGTTGTCAGCGCACCAACCTGGGTTGCCGAGAGATCGGCCACATCCGTGGCGGTCAGTTCGACGACCTGCGTCGTCGTCAAGGCTCGCACCTGAGTTACAGTCAGGCCCGCAACCTGCGTCGCGTCCAGAACCGACAGGTTCGTCGCCGACAAGGAAGTCAGCTGCGTCGTCGTCAGGCTACCGATCTGCGCCGAGGTGAATTCCAGCGTATCCGTCGTATTCAGACTATCGATCTGCGTCGTCGTCAGGCCGCGCAGTTGCGTCGTGCTCAATGCCGCGACCGTGGTCGCATCGATGAAGGAGAAATTGCTTGTCGACAGCGCTCCAATTTGGGTCGAGGTCAGAGCGACGAGTTGGGTGGTCGCGAAATCCGCGAAGTCCGTGGTCGACAAAGACGCCAGCTGCGTCGTCGTCAAGGCGCGCACCTGGCTGGTCGTCAATCCGCCGATCTGCGTCGCATCAATCGCCGATAGGTTCGTGGTCGACAGCGCCGAAACCTGCGTTATCGTCAAGGCGCCGATCTGCGTGGTCGTCAAGGCCACCGCCTGAGTCGAGACCAGTTCAGAGAAATTCGTCGTCGTCAAAGCGCGCAGCTGCGTCGTTGTGAGTGCGGCGATCTGCGTCGAGGTGAACTCGATCGCGTCCGTCGTCGTCAGACCTTGGATTTGCGTTACCGTTATGCCGCGCAGCTGGGTCGTGTTCAGCGCCGTGATCGAGGTTTCGCCGAGATCGGAGAAATTGGTGGTGGTCAGAGCTCCGATCTGCGTGCTGTTCAACGCGCCAAGCTGGGTTGTATCGAATTCGGCGACGTCCACGCCCGTCAGGCCGGCCACCTGCGTAATCGTCAAAGCCCCAACCTGAGTGGTCGTCAGTCCATCGATTTGCGTTTCGTCCAGCGTCGACACGTTTGTCGCCGTCAGGGCGCGCAGCTGCGTAGTGCTCAACGCGCCTAACTGGGTCCAGGAGAATTCGAGCGCGTCCGTCGTGGTGAGCGCCCCCAATTGCGTAACAGTGACGCCTCGCAACTGCGTCGTGTTGAGTTCGACAAACGTTGCTGCGTCAATAGCCGACAGATTGCTGGTCGACAACGCCCCCAGCTGCGTCGCGGTCAGGCCGATCACCTGCGTCGTCGTGAATTCGGCGAAGTCGGTGGTCGACAAAGACGCCAGCTGCGTCGTCGTCAGCGTCACGATCTGCGACGTGCTCAAAGCGCCGATCTGTGTCGCATCGAACGCCGACAGGTTCGTCACCGATACGGCGCGCAGCTGCGTCGTGCTCAGCGCACCAATCTGCGTCACGGAGAATTCGAGTGCGTCCGTCGTGGTCAAGCCGGCGATCTGCGTCACCGTCACGCCGCCGATCTGCGTCGTGCTCAAGATCGCGACCGCGGTCGCGTCGATGGAGGACAGATTGGTGGCCGACAGCGCCCCAAGCTGCGTCGCCGTCAGCGCGCCAAGCTGAGTCGTTGTGAACTCACCAAAGTCTATCCTGTTCAACGCCCCCAGCTGCGTCGTGGTCAAGCCGCCGACCTGGGTCGTGCTCAGTTCGCTTACTTGCGTCGCACCAAACGCCGACAGGTTCGTCGCCGTCAGAGAGCCCAGCTGCGTCGTCGTCAGGCCGTCGAGCTGGGTTATCGTCAGGGCATTCAGGTTGGTCGTCGTCAGGGAACCCAGCTGGGTGACCGTCAGCGCCTCGATCTGTGTCGAGGTGAATTCGACTGCGTCCGTCGTGGTCAAGGCGCTCAACTGCGTCGCCGTAACGCCGCGCACTTGCGTCGTCGTCAGGGCCGCGATCGTGGTCGCGCTGAGTTCAGAGAAGCTTGTCGTGGTCAGCGCGCGTAGCTGCGTGGTACTCATCGCACCCAGCTGAGTCGTGTCCAACTCGCCCAGGTCGGTCCCCTTCAGACCAGAAATTTGCGTCGTCGTCACGATCGCGATTTGCGTGGTCGTCAGGCCAACGACCTGCGTGGCGTCCAGCGCCGACAGGTTCGTTCCCGAAAAGGCACGCAGCTGCGTTGCCGTTAGGGCGTCGATCTGCGTTGAGGTGAATTCGAGCGCGTCGGTCGTCGTTAGGCCGCCGATCTGCGTCGTCGTAATTCCGCGCAGCTGCGTCGTGCTCAAGGCCGCAATCGTAGTCCCCGCGACGGACGACAGATTCGTGGTCGACAGCGAGCTTATTTGCGTTGCCGTGAGCACACCCAACTGCGTCGTCGTGAATTCGACGAAGTCAGTGGTCGACAGAGAACCAAACTGCGTCGTCGTCAAGGCGCCGATCTGGGTGGTGCTCAGCTGACCGATCTGCGTCGCATCGAACGCCGACAGATTCGTGGTCGACAAGGAGACCAGCTGGGTCGTCGTCAGACCGCCGATCTGGGTGGTCGTCAGTGCATTCAGATTCGTCGTCGTCAGCGCAGCCAGCTGCTGCGTCATCAGCGCGCCGACCTGCGTCGAGGTGAACTCGACGACGTCCGTCGTCGTCAGACCGCCGAGTTGTGTGACCGTTACGCCACGCAGCTGTGTCGTCGTCAGGGCGCCGACTGCGGTCTCGGTTAGACCCGAGAAACTCGTCGAGGTCAGAACACCGATCTGCGTACTCCTCAGCGCAACAAGTTGCGTCGTGTTCAGCTCGCCTAAGTCAGTGCCCGTCAGGCCATTGACTTGCGTTGTGGTCAAAGCGCCGACCTGCGTGGTTGTCAGACCGACCGCCTGGGTTACGTCCAGCGCCGACAGGCTCGCGGCCGTAACCGCACGTAGCTGAGTCGTGCTCAGGGAGCCGATCTGCGTCGAGGTAAATTCGAGCGCATCCGTCGTGTTAAGACCGCCGAACTGCGTAACGGTGAGGCCGCGCAGCTGCGTCGTGCTCAATGCCGCGATTGTGGTCGCATCAATCGAAGACAGGTTCGTGCCCGACAGCACGCCCAATTGCGTCGAGGTCAAAGCGACCAATTGCGTCGTCGTGAATTCCAAGAAGTCGGTGCTCGACAGAGGTCCGAGCTGCGTCGTCGTCAAACCGCCGATTTGCGTCGTACTCAACTGGCCGATCTGCGTCGCACCGAACGCCGATAGGTTCGTCGCCGACAGGGAGCGCAGCTGGGTCGTACTTAACCCGCCGATCTGCGTCGTCGTCAGCGCATTCAGGTTCGTCGTCGTCAGCGCCGCCAAATGCGTCGTCGTCAAGGCGCCGATCTGCGTCGAGGTGAACTCAACCGCGTCCGTCGTGTTCAGACTACCCAACTGCGTCACAGTGACGCCGCGCAGTTGCGTCGTCGTCAAAGTCCCGACCGTGGTTTCGCTGAGACCAGAGAAATTCGTCGTGGTCAAAAGACCGATCTGCGTACTGCTCAAAGCACCAAGCTGCGTGGTGTTCAGCTCGCCCAGATCCGTTCCCGTCAGGCCCACCACCTGCGTTGTCGTAAAGGCACCGATCTGCGTGGTCGTCAGGCCGACCGACTGCGTCTCATCCAACACCGACAGGTTTGCCGCCGAGAAAGCGCGCAATTGCGTCGTCGTCAACGCACCCAGCTGCGTCGAGGTGAATTCAAGCGCGTCGGTCGTGCTCAGGCTGGCGAGTTGCGTGACGGTGAGTCCGCGCAGCTGCGTCGTGCTCAACCTGGCGATCGTGGTTGCGTCAATGGACGACAGGTTGGTCGTCGACAGAACCCCTAATTGCGTCGAGGTCAGTGCGCCCAGTTGCGTCGTCGTGATTTCCGCGAAATCCGTGGTCGACAGAGAACTCAGCTGCGTCGTCGTCAGACCGCCGATCTGAGTCGTTCTCAGCTGGCCGATCTGCGTCGCGTCGAACGCCGACAGCCTTGCCGTCGTCAAAGAACTTATTTGCGTTGTTGTCAGACCGTCTATCTGCGTCGTGGTCAGGGCATTGAGATTCGTCGTGGTAAGAGCGGCCAGCTGCGTCGTCGTCAAAGCGCTGACCTGGGTCGAGGTGAACTCGATCGCGTCCGTCGTGCTCAGGCCGCCCAGTTGAATCACGGTCACGCCGCGCAACTGCGTCGTCGTCAAGGCTGCTATCGTGGTCTCGCTGATGCTCGAGAAATTCGTCATGGTCAGCACACGCAGCTGCGTCGTGCTCAAGGCACCCAATTGCGTCGTCGTCAGATTACCGAGATCGGTTCCCGTCAGGCCTGAAACCTGCGTCGTCGTCAAAGAAGCGATCTGCGTCGTCGTCACACCGACGAGCTTGGTCGTCGTCAGGGCGCTTAGGTTGGTCGAGGTCAGCGCGCCCACCTGCGTCGTCGTCAGCGCACCGATCTGCGTCGCGGTAAATTCGAGCGCATCCGTCGTGCTCAAGGCACCCAGCTGCGTCACCGTCACGCCGCGCAGCTGTGTCGTCGTCAAAGCGACGATCGTTGTCACGCTGAGACCCGAGAAATTCGTCGTGGTCAGCGCGCGCAGTTGCGTCGTGCTCAAGGCACCCAACTGTGTCGTGTTCAATTCACCTAGATCCGTGCCCGTCAGACCGGCAGCCTGCGTCGTCGTCAAGCTATCGACCTGCGTCGTCGTCAGGCCGACGACCTGCGTCTCATCCAGCGCCGACAGGTTCGTCGCAGCCAAGGCGCGCAGTTGCGTCGTGCTAAGAGAGCCGAGTTGAGTCGAGGTGAATTCGAGTGCGTCCGTCGTGCTCAGCGATGCGATTTGTGTCGTCGTCACGCCGCCGAATTGCGTCGTGCTCAGCGTTGCGATCGTCGTCGCGTCGATGGACGACAAATTGGTGGTCGACAGAACGCCCAGCTGTGCCGCCGACAGCGCCCCCAGTTGGGTCGTTGTAATCTCGGCAAAATCCGTGGTCGACAGCGAACGCATCTGCGTTGTCGTCAATCCGCGGATCTGCGTCGTGCTCAGTTCGGCAACCTGAGTCGCATCGAACGCCGACAGCCTGGTCGTCGTCAGGGAGACCAGCTGCGTCGTGCTCAGCCCGCCGATCTGCGTCGTCGTCAACGCATTCAAGTTCGTCGTCGTCAGAGCGCCCAGCTGCGTCGTTGTCAGCGCGCCGACCTGCGTTGAAGTGAACTCGACCGCGTCCGTCGTATTCAAGCCGCCCAGTTGCGTCACGGTCACGCCACGCAGCTGTGTCGTCGTCAAAGCGCCAACCGTGGTCTCGCTGAGACCCGAGAAATTCGTCGATGTCAGAAGTCCGACCTGCGTACTGCTCAAAGCACCCAGTTGCGTCGTGTTCAACTCGCCGAGGTCGGTGCCCGTCAGGCCCGAAATCTGCGTCGTCGTCAAAGCACCGATCTGCGTGGTCGTCAGTCCGACCGATTGAGTCTCGTCCAGAGCCGACAGGCTCGCCGCCGTCAAGGCGCGCAACTGAGTCGTGCTCAGCGCACCGACCTGCGTCGAGGTAAACTCGAGCGCGTCGGTCGTGCTCAGGCTGCCCAACTGCGTCGTGGTCACGCCGCGCAGCTGCGTCGTCGTCAAAGCTCCAATCGTGGTCGCATCAATGGACGCAAAATTCGTGGTCGATAGCGAACTTAGCTGCGTTGCCGTCAGCGCTCCCAATTGGGTCGTAGTCAGCTCGACGAAGTCCGTTGTCGAAAGCGCGCGCAGTTGCGTCGTCGACAGAACGCCGATCTGGGTGGTGCTCAGTTTGGCAACCTGCGTCGCATCGAACGCCGACAGATTTGTCGTGGACAGCGAGACCAGTTGCGCGGTCGTCAGGGCGTCTATCTGCGTTGTCGTCAGGGCATTGAGGTTCGTGGTCGTTAAAGAGCCCAGCTGCGTCGTTGTCAGCGCGCCGATTTGCGTCGAGGTGAATTCCACCGCGTCCGTCGTTTTCAAGCCGACGAAATGCGTCGCCGTAAGCCCACGCAGCTGCGTTGTCGTCAGGGCCGCGATCGCGGTCTCGCCGAGCCCGGAGAAGCTCGTCGTGGTCAGCGCGCGCAACTGCGTCGTGCTCAGCGCGCCAAGCTGCGTCGTGCCCAACTCGCCAAGATCAGTTCCAGACAGGCCCACGACCTGCGTCGTCGTCAGAGCACCGACCTGCGTCGCCGTCAGGCCGACAGCTTGCGTCTCGTCCAACGCCGACAGGTTCGTCGCTGACACCGCGCGCAGCTGAGTCGTGCTCAAAGCGCCGATCTGCGTCGCGTTGAACTCGAGCGCATCCGTCGTGCTCAATCCTGCGATCTGCGTCACCGTGACGCCACCGATCTGCGTGGTGCTCAGAGCGTCGATCTGAACAGCATCGAGAGAGTCGAATTTCGTAGTGGAGAGAGCCGCGAGTTGCGTCGTGCTGACGGCCGCGATGTGGCTTGTGTCGAAGGAGTCGAGTTGAGAGGTGGTCAAGGCCCCGAACTGTTGGTCGCTCAGAACCGCCAGTTGGGCCGCGCTAAACGCCAGACTGCCTTGAAAGCCGGAGACCTGGGCCGTTGACAGAGCTCTAACCTGGGTGGTCGACAGGGCGGCAAGTTGGGTCGCATCGATGACCGCGATGCCGCTGGTATTGATCGCGCCGACCTGGGTGGCGCTTAACGTGGCTATCTCCGTCGTCGTCAGACTCTCGATGACGGTCGCCGACAGAGCGCTGATCTGCGTAACTGTAAGCGACGAAATAGCCATTATAAAAATACAGCCCTTCTAGCCGTTAGTCGTCATGGGGCACTCCGGCCCCACCTTCGAACTTCGCCCGTGAGCGCTAATCTACAGGAGAATTCTTATGAACCGTTACGTATGCTTTTAATCACAATATATAACGATTATCACAGCATATGACCTTATAGCGCCTAATAGATATGATCTCGATTGCATTCGATCGTTGATTGGATCTCAAAGCAATACCCGTGCCAAGATACCAGCATCGAAATATATATAGCTATAATATAACACTCAAAGCTCGCAACCACAGCCTCCACCAAACCCATTTTGGGGAAAATAGCGTAAGTATAAGAAATGAATTATTATTTTTCGATTGTGGAGAGACACAAGCGCTACGACCAAATTCGCAATTCGCAGAATCTAGGGATAGGATTTACACTCAGTCCATTTGGTATGGGCCCGAACCTGGACCTAATTGCTATATTAGGCGTCAAGAAAATATGTCCGTGCAGGTCATCTAAAGTCGGCAGCACGTCCGGCCGGGCACAGGCCTCCCAGCGCAGGTCTTGCACCGCGCCGGTGGTGGTCGCACGGGCAGTGTCACCGGCAAGCCGGCGCTTGCCAGCCTCCATGAACTCCTTCGACCAGGTGTATGGGCGATCCCTTCCTTGCGGCACAACTCGGCAATGCTGTCCTCGCCGCGCAGGCCCTCCAGCACGATCCTAATCTTGTCTTCAGCCGAGAAATGCCGCCGCGTTGCCCGGCGGATGTCCTTCACCACCTGTTCAGCAGGCCTTTTGGGGATAGAGGATTTGGGTCTCATCTTCGTTCCTTCGTCACTATGACGAGACCCAAATTCTCCTTAAATCACTACCTCAAATCTGTGCCATAGGTGCTGACGGGGAACATGATTCGGGTCGACGAAGCGGGCCTCGTTGGTTGCAGGGATCGATCAGAGCTTTCGCCACAGTGACCGATTTCACACTCGGTCGTCCGACTGGTGTTGAAAGGGCACTAATTCGCTCGGTCGCGATTACACTCACTTGAGCAATTGGCAGGACTATAGAAAGCGACTTTTTACTAGGCCGTCCTTAAAGCAGCCTTAGCAAACGGCACAACGTCATAGGCATAGAGGTGCGCGCGGAAGTCCGCATGCGCAGCCAATTCCTCATCGCGCTTTTTCAGATCCGAGTATCCCGACATTGAATCGACTCGCAGACCGTTCAAGCGCGCGCCCAGTTGAATCTCCGCGACGCGCTGGCGGCGTAATTTCTCGTATATCCGTAAGGCCCCAAGAATGTCCGCGGATTCAGACAAGATCGTCGCTAAAGCCATCCCATCTTCGATCGCTTGATTCGCCCCCTGCCCCAAATGCGGCAACATGGGGTGGGCAGCATCGCCGAGCAACGCCAAGCGTTGGTTCGTCCACGTGGGTAAAGGTTCACGATCATATAACGCCCACCGGAAGCACTGGTCGACGTGGGATAATACGGCTCCGATCCGCGGATCCCATCCTTCGAATTCAGCACGCAACGTGTTGGGATCTCCCGGGGCAGACCAACTTTCCTTCATTTGCTCATCGGTCGGCACAAACCCGACGTAATTCACCATCGTGCCGTGACGAACCGGAAAGACGAGAAAATGTTTGGAAGGACCGACCCACATTTCCCAGCGATCCATGGGCCAATCGGGTAAGCGATCGGCGGACACCAACCCCCGGTAGGCGATTGTGCCATGAAAGACGGGTTTTGACGGCGGAGAAACATACGGACCCAAATTTGAATGGATTCCATCTGCGGCGATGACAACGTCCGCTTCTGCGATCACGCCATTCGAAAATTTTACTCTGGCGCCTTGCTCATCTTGTGCAAATTCAATGGCGCGATGACCACAATGGACAACGCCATCTGGTATGCCTGCCGCCAGGAAGTTCACAATGTCGGCGCGATGCATGCCGTAATTTGCCGCCCAGCCTGAGCTGTCTGTCACTTGCACCGGCGCAATCGGCGCACCATCATGTCGGAAATAATAAGATTTATCCCCGACCGGAGCGCCCCAGCTTCGCACCGCATCGCCCAGTCCGACGCGTTCCATATGGCGAACGCTATTGGGCGTAATGTAAACCCCTGCACCGATCTCACCCAGAGCAGGGGCCTGCTCATAAATGGATACAGCACAACCGTGTTTGAGAAGTGCATTCGTCGCGAACAGGCCTCCTATGCCCCCTCCAATGACTATAATTCTCGGCTTGGTCATTTCGGTCTTTCAAAACGCAAAGTTGATTATCTCGCCTTCACAATATCAACTGCAAGACCTGCTAGCGTGACCGGCCCCCACTGAGCGGTCCGGGCGCAATGTTAGTTCAGGACATGTTTTAGTTCCAGTGCGAGCGCGCCCGACGGAGCTGGTCGGGGTTGCGCAGTCGGGCGCGCGGATGCTTTCACCAGCGAGCAACGTGCTCCTTCTCGCGTTAGTCGTTCGATTTGCGGAGCAGCGAAGGCATCGCCCTCAACTGCGCCCAACCCGACCGCACAAATTCAAACGTGCCCGCTTGAAATGTGCGAGACTGTAACCCTCGATCATAGCTGGCACGCTCAATCCCCATGGCTTCCCGTTTTTCGCTCATCCTCTTTCTGCTACTTGTCGTTGGTGGCGGTCTCGTGATCGGCTATCTGACGGCACCGGGCGATTGGTACGCACAGCTCGCCAAACCCGCTTTCAATCCGCCCGGGTGGGTTTTCGCCCCTGTTTGGACGACGCTTTATGTCCTCATCGCGATTTCAGGATGGCGCGTCTCTCGGCGACAGGAGGGACATTCCACGCGAACCTCGATCCGATTATGGTGGATTCAACTGGCCTTGAATTTCCTATGGTCGCCGGTTTTTTTCGGAATGCACCTTATCGGCGCGGCTCTTGTGGTCTTGTCGTTTCTGTTTATGACAGTCTTGGGATTCATAATTGCGACCTGGCCGCAGGATCGGCTAGCAGCATTTCTATTTATTCCATACGCGATCTGGATCGCTTTCGCAGGTTTCCTTAACGGATCGATATTCGTCCTTAACTGACAACAATCGAGCCTCATGGTTGAAGATCTTCATCGTCCCGATCTCGGAGCAAATCCGGCAGATCCATTTGCGCGCGGCGCAGATGGAAAATTAGTGCGCCGCTCATATTGGTTGGATCTGAGCGATCGGTCATTGATCCTGGCCATGACCCAAGGCATCGGGTCCAATCTCACGAACGAACACAAGCGAGCACATCTGCGCGACATCGGCCGCGAGAATTTGATCGATCGGGTGTGCATTCAAGAGATTTTGCCGCCGGAGCGGTGAATCCCTATCTTTACGCCAAGGCCTGCCAACCGGAGGCCGCCCTCGCGATTGTTGCTTTGCGCGGCGCATCGGATTATTCAGACAGCGAACCCGCTATCAGATAAACGCTGTTTCCATCGGGCCTCAATTCCAACCGACCCTATCCAAATCAAGGAACTCCTCATGAAGCTTCTCGGCGCGAATGCCAGCCCCTATGCCCTCAAGGTCATCATCGTCCTCGAGGAAAAAGGATTGCCCTACGAATACGTGTTGCTACGGCCGACCGCCCCGGAAGTTTCCGCCGCCAACCCACTTTCGAAAATTCCCACCTTCATTCGCGACGACGGACGCGCCCTCTACGATTCGGCCGTAATCATCGAATATCTGGATGGCATCGCGCCGACGCCCAAACTCATCCCCGAACAATTCGAGGATCGGATCGAGGTGAAACGGTGGGATGCCCTCGCCGACGGGATTATCGACGCCACGGTCGCAATCATGCACGAAAACCGCTTGCCCGAAGCTCAGCGCAAAGGGGCAGATTGGTATGCGCGCCAACGCCAGAAAATCGATGCGGCGCTCGCCACGATGGAGCGTGATCTGGGTACCCACAAATTCTGCACGGGCGGCAGCATCACCCTTGCCGACGTGACAGGCGGGGCAGCGCTGTCTTATCTGGAACGGGTCTTGCCGGAGGTGGCTTGGCGCGACACGCACCCGGGGCTGGCCGGCCTCGCCGAGCGGCTTTTGGCACGACCTGCGTTTAAGAAAGCCCTCGCCCCCTAATATTGAGCGATCGGCTCGTTCCTAGAATTGTTCGGGAGAAGGGCGAATCGGTCTCCGACCGATTGCGCTGACATCCCGTGTCACAGACAAGACGTGATGCGAGATGAACCTGACGAACAACGTCGAGTTCATCTCGCCCGCGATTCACGCTGCAGAGCCGGCGATGCTAAATCGATTCTTTCAGATCCTTGGCGACGCGAAAGCGGATTTTCTTGCTTGCCTTGATCTTGATGGCTTCGCCCGTTGCGGGGTTCCGGCCCATGCGCGCGGCGCGCTTTGCCACCACGAATATGCCGAGGGAGGGAATGCGAATTTTCTCGCCCTTTCTCAGCTTCTTGCCCAGTAACTGGATAAATCCATCCAGCACACCCTGCACTTGGTTCTTTGGAAGCTCCTGATCGCCGGCGATCTCAGCCGCGATATGCTTCAATGTTACGACGCCAGACGAAACCTTCGCGACACCGACTTTGGATTTCGCGGCACTCGCCTTCGATTTCGAAACAACAACTTTCTTTTTTACGGTACGAGCCATAGTCAAAAACTCCTGTTGAGAAGACGCGATAGACTTATGGCGATTCTTCCCAATTTGTGTAGTGCGAATTAAACTTACCTGTACTGAGTTGCATGCACTGCATAACGGATTGGCGCAACGACGCTCTATGTACCCCATGATCAGGAAGAGGCACTCCGCCTCTCGGACCTCGTGGCGCTTATGCATGACGGCTCAATCATCGAACTGGACACGCCTCGGGCCCTCCACATCTCACCCCAGAAGGCATTCAGGGAACGCTTTATCGGCCGAGAAATATTTGGGACTGCGCTATCCAGGAACTTCGTGAAGGCACTGCGGTCGCAGACCCGGAGATCGGCGCCGTGATCGCTAAGGCTGGGGCGCTTACTGCCGAATCGTCTCGTTTAATGGGGCCCGACCCGAGTACATCTCTCAGCAGTCGTCTCGCCAAAATTTGAGCCCGAACGAGTATCGCGGCCAAATCGTATCGTCTGCTTTTTCGGGCAGAACGCTCGACGATATTGTCGTGTTCCACATCAGCACGTATGGCACAGTCTGGGAACAGTCTAAGAGTATGGTGCTACCAGGTGTTGCGTAGGCAACGACGTGAATATACTTTCGCGAGAAGTGCGGCTTATGTGACGTTCGGCGCGACGTCCTGAGCTATGCGCTGTTCATAGGCCTCCCGCCAACCAAGCGAAACATCAGCAACAAAATATCCACCGCGATGAAGACGATAATCTGCGGGCGTATCGACGCCTGGGGGAACCGTTCCCTTATCCGCAAGTGCCATCACCGCCGAGAGAATATGACGACGTGTCCGCGCGATCGGAATATCGCTGGGCGCAAGATGCTCAAAGGTATGATCCGTTATCGATCCCATACTTTCGGTAATCGCTTGGTCTTGCAAATGTATCCCATCAATACCGGTATAACTATCCGTCCGCTGTATCTCGCGGTCAATTAGATAGTCGTTGGATCGGTTGGCCTTTAGCTGCCACCGCCCAACCCAATCTGTTGTCGGATCTAGATAACCTCGATCCGACATTCCAGCTCCTGACGGCAACTTTCCATCGGCGAAAGAAGAAGCTGGACGATGTACGCGCCCTTCCTTAGCGAGGAGCATAATAAACATGGTGTGCTCGTCGTCGAGCGGCACCCATGCCCGCACGGCAACATTTGTTTCGAACGTCCCGATCGGCGGCATTGTCCAGAACGGGAACATGAAGTGCGCAAATCGCCAGTAGGTTCCGCCGCCGTCGTTCGGTCTGTAAGCACCGTAAGTCGTTCCAATCGACGTATCTTCAACGACAAATTCCGGCGCGCGATTGGCAACGACATTTAACTCGATACTGTCCTCTTTATACGTCTGCTTGTGCGCAGCGCCGAGATGCAAAAAACCTAGATGAGAGGTGTCGATATCACCTTCCAAGGCCTGCAACCAATTGCAATCTCTCTGAACGAAAACGATTTCCAGTTCTGCTTCCGATTTTAACGTCGCTTCGATTGACGGCAGTGGAGGCGCTGTTGCGCACTCGCCCATGTAGACCCAGACCAATCCGCAACGTTCTGCGGTCTTATAGGCCTTCGCATGCACTTTGTTTTTAAAATCCTGATGCGGCGGCACGTTCGCCATATCGACACAGTTTCCGTCTACGTCGAATTTCCAGCCATGGTAGACGCAACGAATGCCACCCTCTTCGTTGCGTCCGAAAAACAATGAGGCGCAGCGATGCGGGCAGCGATGATCCATCACCCCAATACGCCCCTGCGTATCGCGAAACGCAATAAGTTGCTCGCCTAATAGCTTAAATCTGATGGGATCGCCGTCCGCCAACAACTCACTTGATTTGAGAGCGGGCAGCCAATAATGCCTCATCATATTTCCTAACGGCGTACCGGGACCGACCCGCGTCAAAATCTCACTTTCGCTTGCGGTAGTCATTGGAATAGATTCTCCATATTTATGACGAAAGAGATTAGCCAAATCTCGTGGAGCTACAAGCCTGAGATAAGGCCGAAAACCCAGCATCCAGGGGATCAGACCCACACCGACCGTCAGAACGACTACCCTCATCGATATTGTCGCAGGAGAATTATTTTTGATTCGCTAGGCGGTTCATCGATTGACTGAATTTTTTGGGATTCCGTTCGTTTGCGAACCGTGATTCATGATTCTGGCTGGGCAGAGGCCAGCATCCAATGACACGACCTCTTTCGAACGATCTTCGTGAGTGCGTATTGGCGGCTGACCTGAGCCACGACAACACCTCCAGGGATAAGTAGAGTCCATTCTGCACTTGAGCGCCTACCTGGCCCGGTAGTGCAACGAGAAGAGGTTGATCGGCCCCCAGACAGCTCAAGCGCGAACGGATACGGCGCAAGATCTACAAAACCCGAGCCGAGGCCCGCCACGATGTGTTCGATTACATCGAGATATTCTACAGTCCCAATCGCAAGCATGTCAGAAACGGGATGCAGTCGCCCGTCGAGTTCAAAAGGCAAAAGGAAATGACAACCGAGCGCGTCTAGAAAACTCGGGGCTATTCAGTCTGGACGCGGCGCGTCTTTGCTGGGCTACGCAATCACAGATTTGCGTGTATCGGGAATAAAGAAAACGAAGACATTCGCGATGATAATCGTGATCGCCATGAAATAGAAGGCAGCAAGAAGTCCATACTGGTCGGCAAGCATGCCGCAGACAAAGGGACCGATTGCGCCACCAATCGCTTGAATCCCGAATAATAGGCCAATGGCCGAGCCACCCATATTGTCGGGCGTCGCGTCCAGGGTCCATGCTTGCAGCACGGCACGGATTGCGAACAAGAAGAATCCCAGCAGCGCGACGAACACGACGAAAATTGGTGTGCCTCCCGCGAAGATCATGAACACAATGACGACCGCAGTCATGACCATGCTGGTCATCATAATATTTCGGCGGCCAACCTTGTCTGACATGGAGCCGGCGATCGGCGCCGCGATGAATCCACAGAGTTGGAGGCTCATCATCGTCGCACCAACCGCCCATATGGAATATTCCATGGTGTTGATGAGGTAGAGGGGAACGAAGACCAAAAGGGAAGACTGAGTCATCGAGCGGAAGGCCGAGCTTGTAGCCAGCATCATCAGGGTCGAGTTCCTTAAGAGCCCGCCAAAGCCTTTTATCACCTCATTGAGACTCAGGTTCTTCTGGCTCGCCTTGCCTTTCCCGTCGATCTGCAAGCGGCCGAGATACCAGAGGATCGCGATCGACATCAAGATACCAGGGATGATGTTGTAGATCATCACTTGGCGCCAAGAAACTCCCGGAAAATCGATGAACCATCCGAGCGCCACCCCACTCACGAGCAGTCCGGCCACAAACGGTGCAACCGCGTCGCCGACGTTGCCGCCCATACCATGCATTGCAACCACCAAGCCTTTACGGTTGGGGAAGCGCCGCGCCAAGGTCGGGATGGCGGTTGGATGCCAAATCGTATTTCCGATGCCAATTAGGGCTGCGCAGGCGAGCAGCATCCAATAGGCGTGCGTCGTCGCCATAATCATATAGGGAATGCCGATCCAGGCGAGAGAAAGTGCCATCATCCGGCCCTTGTGGGAAGTGGAGTCGGAAATGATGCCGCCCGGGATATTCGCCAATGCCCCCGCGATCGATTGGGTCGTGACGATCGAGGCGATCTCGGTGTAACTCAATCCGAGCTCACTTCCGATCAAGGGCGATAGCACGTAGAAGGTCGCGGGATACCAATGCGTCAGCGAGTGAGCGATCGTAACAATCCACACTTCGAAGAACGAACGCTGCTCGCCGAGCGTCCCGGTCGATGCCACTGTGCTCATATCTAACTTTCTCCCGGCGCCAGGAATCTGCGTTTACAAGCGGCCCCTCGAACGCATCCTGGCGCGATAATTAACTATCTTACCGTTTTAGGAAAGCTCCGAACTGGATATAGGTGAGGTGACACGGTGAAATTGGTCCGGATTTAGGGTTCGTTTTTCAACAAATTGAAGTGCTTTGGTTTCGTGGTCCATCTCCAGCGTTAGCTTTCAGCTGGGGTTACCCTGATCGTTTCACTGCAAGATGCTGCCTTCAATAGGTATTCTGCTAGCGTCAGATTGCCGAGACCCATGTGAGGACGGCTCTCATTGTAATCCTTCCGCCAGGAATGAGATGGTGTTTCCTTCTCGCTCCTAATCAAGAAGCCGTTTTCTCTTCCAGCTTACGCGAATAGAATCTCCATAGGCTGTAAACCATGTCGGCCGGCTTGCCCGGATTTTCTGGCGTGGGGCGATCCTTAAGAAGCATTTTTCGAAATACAGCCATGTCGTCTTCGCGGATCGGGCGAGGGTCTCCGATAAGACGCGCCTGATAATTCATCTTTGCCAGATCGTAGAGAGTGATTGCGTTGATGGTTGCTTCTTCCACGTCGCGCCCGACCGAAGTGATTCCGTGGCTACGCATCATGCAAACGTCGGCCTTGCCGACAGCCGCCGCCAGCTCGCGCCCGAGCGAACTGTCGCGAATGAGAATGCTTCGGTCGTATTGGCTGATCCGATCATTGACCAGCAAATCAAGTGTAGAGGGATTGTAGGAGCCGAGGATAGGTAACAGCGGAATGTCACAGATCGTAAACAGCACGACCGTGTCCGGATGGATATGGATAACCGAATTTATCTCCGGGCGAGCGCGGTACATTTCGGTATGGATGAAGACCTCCAGAGGCACTGCCAGCCCCGGGCGGCCATCGAGCAGTTTTCCGTCGAAATCGACGGTGATGACTTCTTCCTGCGTCGTGTAATAGAGACCGGCCTCCATCGGCCCGCGCGCGCGAATCAGCAATTTCTCTTCACCGGGGATGCGCACGCTTACATGGCCTTGCGTCGGGTTCGACAGTTCGAGCATTCCGATGATTCGGCAAGATCGCGCAACTGTGTCGCGCATGTCGGCGAGTTGTGAGGGACTGACGGTCATGCGATTTCTGTCCTTTCCTTATTCTTGAGAGTGGCTATTGAAAAAAGTGTGCCAGCCACGGCTCGGGCCAGACGATGTTGAGAAGCGCGTCGAACAGACCGAACACCAGAAGGCACAGGATGCCTCCGGTGATAGCACACCAGCGCAATGCTTGCTGCTTGTCGGTCATAAAAATCGCCGGAATCACCGCCGCCAGCACAATCGCCGCATACTGCATCCCGACGATCAGACTAAGCACGGAAAAGCCGACGAGCGAGGCAACGATCATGGCCGCCGCATGGCGACTGCCCTCCACCCCAGAGCTGAGCATGCC
>CAMDWJ010000015.1 GCA_945877815.1 Caenispirillum bisanense | reverse complement strand
AAGCTGATATTGCAGGAGGCCGCCCGGGGAAACTTCTGAGCCCTGCGCGGCGGCGGCGTTGCGTCGATCATGTGAGAAGCGAACTGGTGGTATCCGAGCGCCGGATCTGCCGGGTACTGGGCCAGCATCGATCGACGCAGCGCAAGGTGCCGAGTGGGGCAGAAGACGAGCAGGCCTTGAGCGATGACATCATCGCCTTGGCACGACAATATGGGCGCTACGGCTATCGCCGTGTGACGGCGTTGCTACGGAACGCCGGGTGGGCGGTCAACCGCAAGCGCGTCGAACGGATCTGGCGGCGCGAGGGGCTGAAGGTGCCGCAAAAGCAGCCCAAACGTGGCCGGCTATGGCTAAACGACGGGTCCTGCATCCGGCTACGGCCTGAGTATCCAGGGCATGTCTGGGCCTATGACTTTGTCGAGGGTCGCACCCATGATGGTAGGAAGTTCCGGATCTTGACGATAATCGACGAGGCTAGCCGGGAATGCTTGGCACTCGTGGTTGCGCGTCGGTTCCGCCACGAGGATGTCCTAGCAGCCTTGGCGGAGTTGTTCATTGCGCGCGGGCCGCCTGCCAATATCAGGTCTGACAATGGCCCGGAATTTATCGCGACTGCAGTTCAAAAATGGCTGACCCAGGTCGGCGTGAAGACACTTTACATCACGCCGGCATCGCCTTGGGAGAACGGCTACAACGAGAGCTTCAACGGGTCGCTGCGTGACGAACTGCTCAACGGTGAGATCTTCTACAGCCTCGCCGAAGCCAAGGTGCTGATCGAAGCCTGGCGGCGGCATTACAACACGATCCGCCCGCACAGCAGCCTTGGCTACCGACCGCCGGCCCCAGAAACCGCGACGCCGCCATTCCCGTCCTCCGGTTCCGCTACGCTCCACCTACAGCCGGCAATGGCGAAAGAGGACACACTGCACTAACATTCAAACCGGACCACCTCATGGGGGCCGATCAAAATGGCTCGGCAGGATCCCGAACCCCGCCCCTTAATTACCGCTCCAAATCGGAATGTCGGTTTTGGGGCGGCCCTTGTTTTTAACCACGGTCCTAAGCAAGTGTCTAAATGATTCCTCGGATGCTGCCTTAGATAAACACGATCCAAAATAGAGGCTAAAAACTGGCAGAATTTGGCGACCCCGGCAGGACTTGAACCTGCGACCCTCAGCTTAGAAGGCTGTAAGCCATCCCGATTTAGCTACCCAGAACGCTACCCAGAACCGACAAAGGGGTTAGGCGTTTCCGCCTAACCCCTTGTTTTTAATGGTCGGAGCGGCGGGATTCGAACCCACGACCCCTTGACCCCCAGTCAAGTGCGCTACCAGGCTGCGCCACGCTCCGATTTCATTTGATGCCCCGTCCTGATCGTCCCGGGGCGGCAAGGCGCGCACTATAACGGCGCCTTGGGGTCGCTACAACATCCGGCGCAAGGCTTCCAGTTCCGCCAGAAGCTCCTTCAGCACCCGCCGGTCGATGGCAACTTCGCCAGGCGCCAAACCGGGTGCCAGGGATGCGCCGACTTCATCGGACGCCCCCTCGTCGATCGGTTCATCCTCGATCGCGCCCCCCGCCCGCCCATGCTGGTCGCGCAGGATCTTCTGCACACCCTTGATGGTATAACCGTCGTCGTAGAGAAGCCCTCGGATGCGGCGCAGCAAATCCATATCGGCGGGGCGGTAATAGCGCCGTCCGCCACCGCGCTTCATGGGCCGTATTTGCGGGAACTTGCTCTCCCAGAAGCGCAGGACATGCTGGGGAAGGTCGAGTTCGCCGGCAACCTCGCTGATCGTACGGAACGCCGCAGCGGATTTTCCGGCGCGCCGACTGGCGGCATGCGGGTCCGGAGCGGCGCTCATATTCACGAAGTAGCGCCGGGCGTCGTATCGCTAATGCGGCTTTTCAGGACCTGGGACGGGCGGAAGACCAACACCCGACGCGGCAGGATGGGAACCTCCTCACCGGTCTTGGGATTGCGGCCGACGCGCTGGCCTTTGTTGCGAACGGAAAAGCTGCCGAACGATGAAATTTTGACCGTTTCACCCTGCGCCAGGGTTTCGGAAATTTTGTTGAGAACGGCTTCGAGCAGATCCGCCGATTCGTTGCGCGATAGACCGACCTCTTGATAGACGGCCTCGCTCAACTGCGAACGCGTGATCGTTTCACCCGCCATTTTGTTTATCCCCCTCACAACACAGCCTGTTGCTCGAGATATTCTAGGCGCGAAAACAATTTATCTCAATGGGATACCCGCCTTCGCTCATGCAAACATTTACATGAGATGTACGGCGTAACTAACTCGCTAGAAGTTACCAGCGGGCGAGCGCCGCTCCCCAGGTCAGTCCGCCGCCCATAGCTTCCATCAGGACGAGATCGCCTTCCTGGATGCGGCCGTCACGCACCGCGGTGTCTAGCGCCAGCGGTATGGAGGCGGCCGAGGTGTTGGCGTGCTTATCGATGGTCAGAACGACCTTATTCGCATCGAGTCCTAGCTTGCGGCGAGTACTTTCGAGAATCCGCTGATTGGCCTGGTGCGGGACCAGCCAATCGATATCCGCCGCGGCCAGGTTATTGGCCGCCAGCGCTTCGAGCACCACGTCGGTCAGATTGTTGACCGCGTGACGAAAGACTTCCTTGCCCGCCATTTTGATGACACCGGCCTGCCCGGTCGAGGACACCCCACCCGAACAGATCAGGATATCGCGATAATTGCCGTCGGAATGAATGTGCGTGGACAGAATTCCGCGGCGCAGGTTCCGGCGCGGCTCGTTTTCCCCGATCCCATTCTCGGCGCGAACCACCACGGCTCCCGCTCCGTCACCGAACAACACACAGGTTCCGCGATCTTCCCAATCGAGAATGCGCGACATGGTTTCGGCACCAATCACCAGGGCCGTCTTCGCCTGACCGGCGCGGACCATGCTATCGACGACGGATAACGCATAGATAAAGCCGGAGCAGACCGCCTGAAGATCGAAAGCCGCCCCGCCGGTCATGCCAAGTTGCGCCTGGAGTTTGACCGCCGTCGCCGGGAAGGTATCGTCCGGCGTGGTCGTTCCGAGCACGATAAGGTCCAGATCGCTCGCCTTGACGCCGGCATAATCGAGAGCCTTGAGGGCCGCCTCGCGAGCAAGGTCGGACGTGAGCTGGCCTTCGGCAGCGATATAGCGCTGCTTAATTCCCGTGCGCTCGGAGATCCATTCGTCCGACGTATCGACAATCTTTGCGAGATCGTCGTTGGTCAGCAGCTTTTCGGGCAGGTAGGATCCGCACCCCACCAGTCGCGAATAATACGCCATGGAGTTTCCGCCTAACCCGAAACCGACTGAAGGACGCGCCGCTCGCTCATCAAACGTTCCAAGTCCTGTTTGATGACCTCGTTGAGGTTGCGACGCACGAGGTTGATGGCCACATCGACGGCGTGGGCGAAACCGATACCATCCGTTCCGCCGTGGCTTTTGACGCAAATACCGTTCAGGCCCAGCAACATCGCGCCATTGTATCGGCGCGGATCGAACTGCGAGCGAAATTTCGAGATGGCGCCGCGCGCGATGAACGCGCCGATTTTGCCAAACAGGCTACCGGTCAGATAATGGCGCAGATAATGGGCAAACATACGCGCCGTTCCCTCGGCGGTCTTGAGCGCGATATTGCCGCTAAATCCGTCAGTCACGATGACATCGACGGTTCCCTTGCAGATATCGTCGCCCTCGACGAAGCCATAGAATTTTATCGGTAGACGCGATTGCTGCAGGATCGCGCTCGCACCCTTCACCGCCTCATTGCCCTTCAAGCCCTCGACCCCGACATTCAAGATGCCGACCGACGGTTCGGCAACGCCGAGTTCGTTGCGCGCGAAGGCTTCGCCCATCACGGCGAACTGGACCAGATTCTCGGCATCGCATTCCACGTTAGCGCCCAGATCGAGCATGACCGATGCCCCGCGTTGGGTCGGCAGGCTCCCCGCGATCGCCGGCCGGTCGATTCCCGGTAGCGTCTTCAATACTATCGTGGCCATCGCCATGAGCGCGCCCGTATTGCCCGCAGATACGATCGCGGCGGCTTCGCCAGCCGCAACCGAATCGATCGAAAGTCGCATACTGGTCGATTTTCCGCTGCGCAGAGCGGCCGTCGGCTTGGCGTCGCCTGCGACGGCTTCGGACGTATGGCGAATCTCGCAAGCCCCGCGCGCTGCCGGATAGCGTTCCAGGATCGGCGTTAAACGCACCTGATCACCGAAGAGAAGAAAATGGACGTCGCTATTCTGCCGACAGACGATGTCGAGACCTTCGACGATCATCTCCGGCGCGTTATCGCCGCCCATGCCGTCGATCGCCACGACGATCCGATCAGCCACCGCGCACCATCCCCCGCGAAAGCACCCGAAGCGGGCGCATCGTCGATTGCCAGACGGTCGTTAGGCTACCGTCTTCTGCTCGACGACTTCACGCCCATCATAATAACCGCACGAAGCGCAAATGTGGTGAGGTCTTTTCAGTTCGCCGCAATTTGCGCACTCACCATAAGCCGAAGGCTTGAGGGCATCGTGAGACCGACGCATGTTGCGTCGCGATTTCGATGTTTTCTTTTTAGGAACAGCCATCGTTCTTCTCTCTAAATGGTCAAAAACGAAATTGTCGGGATCGGGTATGTCGAGGGGCGCTACTTAAACCAAAATTTCAGCAAAGTCGCAAGCTTCTGCCGATGCCATACAGCGCGAAACCTTGGTTAAGCCGTTAATTTTTCTCGGTTTTCAAACGTTTCAGCACCGCGAAAGGACTGGGACGCCCGTCCCTCATCAGCTGCGCCGGGGGGGCGTTATCCAAAATGACGCTCTCGAAGACGGCCCCGGGGGCTCTCGGAAAGGGATCGATCGCGAGCCCCAGATGCTGCGCGAACAATTCGCCGACTTCGATTCGCCCGTCAACGATCGGTTCAGGCGGATCGTCGTCATCGATTGCAAATTCAATATCGTTACGGTTGTCGGAAAACACATCTTGCACGAATTCCGCGAAAAAATCGCCTTCGACCCGGTTCACCAACGCAACCAGCGTCACCACACATTTCTGCTCGACCTCCGCCTCGAATTTGGCTTTCAGCGCAACTTTATTGCCCGTAGCAAAAGGTGTGAGCACAACACTCGTCTTGAAATTCCTCATAGCGATAACATCGAATCGCGAAGCCAGGGCCGCAGCCTCCTCCTCCGTCGCCGTTAAATCGATGGTTGTGCGTTGATCGCGAAGATCGGCGATTTCAATGACGCGCGAGAATTCGAGCGCCGCCTCATCCGTTGCCTGCGGCCCATCCGCTGTCGGTTTGCGCGTCACGTTACAGCCTCACACTTGGGCGGGGATGGGAAACTCTATCCGGGCACGACCGATTTCCTCGCCGCTCCAGGCCCGCGAAAGTGCAATCGCCTCGCGCAAATATCGGCCGAGTTGCGCCAGCTGGAAATCGGAGGGTGTGCCACCGTCGGCATAAGCGTTCCGCCGCAAAGCCAAATCCATGGCTGTCGCATCGCCCGCCAGGGCTTCGTCATAGGCTTTGATTCGACCGTAAAACGATAGTGCGAGCGCCTTGATCTCACGTCCGACGCGCAGATCGCCGATGCCCATCTCGCGCAAATTCTGATCCATATCGGCAAACATACGGTCGAACACCGCCTGTCCTAAGCGACCATTGCCCGCCCCGCCCAATTCCTTGAGACGGCGCAGAACCACGAAAGCATGCAGCGCGACCATGTCGAAACGTCCGCCTACCGTATCTGGCACTCCGCAAGCCAAGTAGAAATCGGGCATGCGCGCTTGCCTGACGATAACGGCGTAGATCCCGTCTACATCGCCAGCCGGCCGGCCCAAACCCAAGCTCTGCAAAAATCCCATGGCCTAAGCTTCTCGATACTCGCCCTCCGGGTTCAGTTTCGCGCATACCCGCGCCGATCCGGAAGGTTTCATGTTTCATTCATCGCATGTAGTATAAGGATCACTCAAATCAATCACCAGCGCTCACGCGGCGCCGCTGCACCCCGATGGGGTTATGGACATATGGAACGTCTGAAATTCACGCTCCCCACCTTCGCCAGTACGGCGGTTTGTCTTGCCCTCGTTACCGGCATTGCAGCCTGCTCGTCACGGATAGATCAGCGCGGCAATTTGCCCGATCCCGACACCTTGGCCAATGTCGAAGTCGGGCATATCAACAAGCAGGGATTGGCCGACCTCCTCGGCTCGCCCTCCAGTGTCAGCAGCTTCGATGGCGACACTTGGTACTACATCAGCGAACGCACAGAGAAGGTCGCGTTTTTCGAGCCCAAGGTACTTGAGCGCAAGGTTCTCGTATTTAGATTCGATTCGAAAGGCGTCTTGAGCGAGATGAATGAACTCGGCCTGGACGATGCGACCAATGTCGAGATGGTCGCGCGCAAGACGCCAACGGCCGGAAACGAAATCGGCGTGCTGCGGCAGATCTTTGGTAACCTGGGCCGCTTCGACGGCGCCAAAGGCAAATCCGCGCCGCAATAAACGTCGCCGCGCGCGCAAAAAAAAGCCCGGGTGCATCGCACCCGGGCTTTTGCGTTTTATGCAGACTGGATCAGCCGGCCAACATCGCGATCAAGAGGATCGCGACGATGTTGATGATTTTAATCATCGGGTTCACGGCCGGGCCGGCGGTGTCCTTGTACGGATCGCCAACCGTATCGCCCGTCACCGCGGCTTTATGGGCTTCGGAGCCCTTGCCGCCATGATGGCCGTCTTCGATGTACTTCTTCGCGTTGTCCCACGCACCGCCGCCCGAGGTCATCGAGAGAGCAACGAACAGGCCGGTCACGATGGTGCCGAGCAGCATGGCTCCCAGCGCCGAGAAGGCAGCAGCCTGACCTGCGATTGCATTGATCACGAAATACATCACCGCAGGTGCCAGCACCGGCAGCAACGACGGCACGATCATTTCCTTGATCGCCGCCTTGGTCAGGATGTCCACGCACTTGCCGTATTCCGGCTTCGCGGTCCCTTCCATGATGCCCTTGATCTCGCGGAACTGACGACGCACTTCCACGACGATCGCGCCGGCCGCACGACCGACTGCCGTCATGCCCATGGCGCCGAACAGATATGGCAACATGCCGCCGATGAACAGACCAACAACGACATACGGGTCTTGCAGGTTGAAGGTGACGTTGACCTTCGGGAAGTAGTGCTTGAGATCCTCGGTGTAAGCCGCGAACAGCACGAGCGAGGCAAGGCCGGCCGATGCGATAGCATAGCCCTTGGTTACCGCTTTCGTGGTGTTGCCGACCGCATCGAGCGCATCGGTCGTCTTGCGTACTTCCGGAGGAAGATCGGCCATCTCGGCGATACCGCCCGCGTTGTCGGTCACCGGACCAAAAGCGTCGAGCGCTACGACGATGCCGGCCAGCGCCAACATGGTCGTCGCCGCCATCGCGATGCCGAACAGACCGGCCGTGATGTAGGAGATGATGATGCCGGCGGAGATCACGACGACGGGAAGCGCGGTTGCTTCCATCGAGATCGCGAGACCTTGGATAACGTTGGTGCCGTGGCCCGTTTCAGATGCCTTGGCGACACTTTGGACCGGACGGAAATTGGTACCGGTATAATACTCGGTGATCCACACGATGAGACCGGTGACACCCAGACCCGTCAGGGCGCAGATGAACAGCTTGGTGCCGGTGATCTGATGGGTGGCGGTCTTTAGAACCGCATCCCAGCCGAGGTAGTAATGGATGACCCCGGCGATGAAGATCGCCGAGAGAACGGCACTGGCGATCAGCCCCTTGTAGAGAGCACCCATGATGTTCTGACTGGCGCCCAAACGGACAAACCAGGTCGAGATCACGGAGGCGACGATGCAGACCGCACCGATCAACAGCGGCAAGGTCATCATCTGCGCCTGGGCGGCGCCGGTGAAGAAGATGGCGCCGAGCAGCATGGTGGCGACGATGGTCACCGCATAGGTCTCGAACAGGTCGGCGGCCATACCGGCGCAATCGCCGACGTTGTCGCCCACATTGTCCGCGATGACGCCTGCATTACGGGGGTCATCCTCGGGGATGCCCGCTTCGATTTTGCCGACGAGGTCGGAACCGACGTCCGCACCCTTAGTGAAGATGCCGCCGCCGAGACGCGCGAAGATCGAAATCAGCGATGCGCCGAAGCCAAGTGCAACGAGGGCTTCAAGGATGTGACGCAAACCTTCCGGCTTCGTCGCATCGAATTGGCTCTGAAGGATGTAGTAGTAAATGGCGACGCCGAGCAGCGCCAAACCAACCACCAGCATGCCGGTGATCGCGCCCGACTTGAAGGCGATATCGAGACCGCCCGTCAGGCCATGGGTACGCGACGCTTCGGCCGTGCGCACGTTGGCGCGCACAGAAACGTTCATTCCGATATAGCCGGTGAGGCCCGACAAGACCGCGCCGACGAAAAATCCGATGGCAACCCAAAGCCCGAGCTTCCAGCCGAGCAGCGCGCCGATGACGATACCGACGACGGCAATCGTCTTATATTGCCGGTTCAAATAGGCGCTGGCGCCTTCTTGGATCGCCAGTGCGATCTCCTGCATGCGCGCATTGCCGGCGGGTGCTGCGAGAATCTGCCGCGCGGCATAGGCTCCGTAAAGCAGCGCGAGTACGCCGCAGGCGATAATCAGGGTTGGAATATTGTCCATGGGATCTGGCCTTTATTGGATTGATTGGGTCTCATGAAGACGAACCGCCGAGGCACGCCATTTACGGGTGCGGAAAATGCCAGATGGCGCGTGACAAAGCAACGGGAGGCAGATTGGCCCGAAAACCAACCTAAATCTTGCGTTCCAGGATCGATTGGATGAGGACGACGTCGAACATCCCCTTGCCGATGGCCCGCTCGCCGATGATGGCGAGCCGCTTTTTTAGACCTTCGGTATCTACGTCGCTGCGATCGCGCAAAACCCGCGGAATATATGAGCGTAGATCGGTCACGAAGGCATCAGTCAGCCGGGGCAGAAGCTTAGTTAGCTGCTGTTCACGCGATTGGGTGGTCTCAAGCTGGATCTCGATCTGGATCGTCGAGACGACCCGGTCGTTTTGGATGACCGGAACGACAAGGACCTCCATGAGCACGAATCGCACCGGGTCGGACGCCGGCTTGGCCGTCGCCGGCGCCTCCTGCTCTTCCGGTTTGGGGGCGAAAGGCCCCATTTCGAGCTGCTGCATGATGGTGATCGCGCCGCCTGCCAGGACGATGAAACCCGTGACCACAAAGATCAATATACGCGACATTCGGCGTTTCTCCCCCGCCTACCCCTTAACAACTATCTTCGCTCAAAAATGAGCGAACCCCAAGCGATCCAGCACGATTTCCCGTCCATGCGGATCGACGATACGCACCCCCTCGCCGGCCGCGATACGACCGATGCGCGTAACGGCCGTCCCGGTCAGACGAGCCACCTCGCGAACGGCGGAGTCTGCAGCGGCCGGAGCGGTAAAGACCAGTTCGTAATCGTCGCCGCCCGCCACGATTTCGCGCGCGAGATCCGGCTCGGCGCGCACCATCGTCTGCACCGATATCGCAAGGGGTACAGCCCCCAGAAGCAATTCCGCCGCCACGTGCGACGCGGCGCATATATGGCCGAGATCGGCCGCGAGCCCATCGGAAACGTCGGCAGCAGCGCTCGCAAGACCCCGCAAAGCTTGGCCCAAGGCCAGTCGTGGCTCCGGAAGATCGAGCCTCTGGTCGAGAAAGGTCGTATCGACGGCCGATTTCGGCGTCCAACCTTTGCGCATGCGCACCGCCATAGCGGCATCGCCGATGGTACCAGAAACCCAGACCGAATCGCCTACCCGCGCACCGCCGCGATGCAAGGCGGTCCCCTTCGGGACCGCGCCGAAAGCAGTGATCGCCGCAGTCATCGGCCCGGAGGTCGAGACCGTGTCTCCTCCCAACAGCGAAGTTCCATATTTAGTCTGGCACCCGCCCAATCCGGCGGCGAATTCCCTCACCCATTGTTGCGTCCATCCGGTCTGCAAGGCGAGATCGAGGGTATAGCCAATCGGAACGGCTCCCATCGCCGCGAGATCGGATAGATTGACGGCCAGCAATTTCCACCCGATTCCATAGGCAGCATCGTCCAAAAAGAAGTGTACCCCGGCAACCATTGCGTCGGTGGTCACCACGCCGGAATGGCCATCCGGCAAGTCAAACATTGCGCAGTCGTCCAATAGACCAAGCGCCCCGGGCGCGGTCGCCAGGGGCGCAAAATAGCGATGGATAAGATCAAATTCGCCGAGTTCGGCCGACGTGCTCGGCTCGGACGGAGACGGCCGGTCATTCACTCGGACGTTCTCCCAGCTCCTCCGCGCGCAATACATGAGCAATCTTATCGAGCACCCCATTGACCAGCAAAGGCTCGTTCTCCGCATAAAAATCGCGTGCGATCTCAACATATTCATTGATGACGACACGGGCCGGCACTTTGGGTTCGGAAAACATTTCGTGCGCCGCGGTACGTAAGATGGAGCGAAGGATCGCATCGAGCGCGCTCACGTTGCGATCCCGATCGAGCGACTTGTCGATCATCTCGTCGTAGAATTTCTTTTTGGCGATGACGCCGCGCACGAGATCGGCAAATTTCTTGCGGTCCAAATCCTCGCCGGACGTATGACCGGCCAGACCGGACCAACGATCGTGCAGATAATCCATCAAGATCGAATCAATATGTGCCCCGGTGATCTCGATTTCATAGAGTCCCTGTACGGCGGCCAGTCGCGCGGCACTTGTGCCCGCGCGCCCTTTCGCGCCTCCGGTACGGCGGCTCGGCTTCTTTGTCATACGATACTGCCTTCGTGTGTCTCAGGCGCGCGCAGCGGCGCGGTTCCTGATCTCGATCATCGCGAGGCACGCCAGCGCGGCGCGGCCACCGATGTCACGCTTGTTCACATCCGCACGCTCGTAGGCTTGCTCGCCGTTTTCGCACGTGAGGATGCCAAACCCATGCGGCATTCCCTGCTGAACGGACAAATCCATCAGCGCGCGGCTGACCTCGCGGCAAATATGCTCGTAATGGTCCGTTTGACCGCGGATCACGCAGCCAAGCGATACAACACCATCATAACGGCCACTGTCCCAGGCGAATTTTACGGCAGCCGGGATCTCGAACACGCCAGGAACCGCAATGCGCTCGACGCCGCGATCGCGCAATACGCGCGAAGCTCCTTCGAAAAGATCGTCGGCAATCTTGTCGTAGAACCGCGCTTCGACGACGAGGATCGGCTTAGGTGCGGTCATAAAATTCATCCGGGACTGGAATCGGGTTGCCTGGCTTGAGTTTCAACGGCCGCTGTTCGACGATCTTAAGGCCATATCCCTCGATCGCAATCATCATGCGCTTGGTATTCGAGAGCAGGATCATCTCGCGCACGCCGAGGTCGAGCAGAATTTGGGCGCCGACGCCATAGTCGCGAAGCTCCAGGTAAGGACTCTCGCGATCGGAAAAGTGCACGCGCACGCGATCAGACAGGACCGACGGATTGCTGCTGCGGATCATGACCACAGCGCCCCGTCCTGCCTGATCGATCATCTGCATCGCGGTATGAAGCTCGAGCACTTTTTGTGCGCTATAGATGTCGTCGAAAATATTGAAGGCCTGAACGCGCACCAACACGGGATCCGGACCGGACAGTTCGCCTTTGATCAGCGCCAGATGCTCGCCCGCTTCGGCTTGATTGCGATAAACGACGCAGCGGAACGCGCCGGCATCGTTGGTTTCGATTTTGCTCTCGACCGCCGGCTTGACGATGCGGTCATGACTCAGGCGATAGGCGATCAGATCCGCGATGGTTGCGATCTTCAGCCCGTAAAGTTGCGCGAAGGCAACGAGATCGGGCATGCGCGCCATCGTCCCATCGTCTTTCATGATCTCGCAGATAACACCTGATGGATTGAGGCCCGCGAGACGCGAGATATCGACGGAAGCCTCGGTGTGTCCAGTGCGCACCAGAACACCGCCCTCGCGCGCCATCAACGGAAAGACATGACCGGGCGTCGTGATCGCCTCGCGCCCCTTTGTCGTATCGATCGCGGTAGCGATGGTGCGCGCCCGATCCGATGCGGAAATTCCGGTGCTCACGCCTTCCCGCGCTTCGATCGAAACGGTGAAAGCGGTTTGATGACGCGTTCCGTTGTCGCTCGCCATCGCGGGCAGGCCGAGTTGCTCGATCCGCGCCTTGGTCATCGCGAGACAGATCAATCCGCGCCCATTCTTGGCCATGAAATTGATGGCATCGGGGGTCGCCATCTGCGCGGGAATGACAAGATCGCCTTCATTCTCGCGATCTTCGTCGTCCACAAGAATGAACATACGGCCGTTGCGCGCATCCTCGATGATTTCATCGATGGTCGATAGATATGAACGATGTTCCACGAAGCGTCAGTCCTTCCCCAGGAGGCGCGCAACATATCGCGCTACAATGTCTATTTCCAGGTTTACCCGTGTGCCCTGTACCATATTGCCGAAAGTCGTCTGTGCCTGGGTATGCGGGATGACATTGACGCCGAACGAGGTCGCATCGATTTCGTTGACCGTCAGCGAGACTCCATCGACCGAAACCGAGCCTTTGGACGCGATGTAACGCATGAGTTCGGCCGGTGCCGCGAAGGTAAAACGTTTGGAATCGCCCTCCGGGATGATCGAGCGCACGGTACCAACACCATCGACATGACCGCTGACCATGTGCCCGCCCAATTCGTCGGCCGCCGTGAGTGGCCGTTCGAGATTGACCGGGCTTCCGATTGTCCAATCGCCTAGCGTGGTGCAAGACAGCGTCTCGGCCGAGACATCGGCCGCGAACCAGTCTGGGCCCTTCTCGATCACCGTGAGACAGGCGCCCGAGCAGGCGATCGAGGCGCCGATCGCGACTCCCGCCATGTCGATATGGGTTTCAATCTCGAAACGGGTGTCGCCGAGACGGGTGATTGCGCGGACCCGCCCAAGGTCGGTTACGATACCGGTGAACATAGCAACAAGCCTAGCGCTTGCGCGTCAGCAACTCAAACGTATCCCGTCCCCAAACCTGAGACGATTGACGATTGTATTCAAAGAGTTGCGAAACAGTCTGAAGCCCAAGCGCGGCAATGGAAGGAAGCCCGTCGCCGCCGAGAATGGTGGGTGCCCGGAACCAGGCAATTCGATCGATCAGCTCGGCCTTCAGCAACGAAGCCGCCAATTGCCCGCCGCCTTCAACCAGAACACGGGTCAGCCCACGTTCGGCCAGCTCGCGGGCTGCGGCCGCGATATCGACGCCGCTCACATCGGCCGCCGGCACCTCGATGATTACGGCTCCTGCCGCTTCCAGCGGTTCGCGCATGCTTGTCGCATGGCCTTTTTGGGTGACGATCCATAAGGGCGCGTCACCGATCGACAGAACGAGCTTACTTGCCGGGGAAAGGCGCAAGCGACCATCGACGACGATACGCGGCCGCTTTGGTTCCGATGCGACGCCCGGCACCCGCATGGTCAAAGTCGGATCATCATCCAAGGCGGTGTTGGAACCCACCATGATCGCGTCGTGTTGCAAGCGCAGCAACTGCCCCGCCGCGCGCGCCTCTTCGCCCGTGATCCACTGGCTATCGCCCGCTCCGGTCGCGATGCGGCCATCCAACGTCGTCGCGGTCTTCAAAGTAAACAGCGGGCGAACGCGCCTTATGCGCGATAGGAAACCCGCATTGACCTCTTCAGCCGTCTCTTTCATGCGGTCGCGGATGACGCGGATACCCGCCGCTTCGAGCCGTTCGTACCCGGCGCCCGACACGCGCGGGTCGGGATCTTCCATGGCGCCGACGACGCAAGCGACGCCGGCTGCGATCAATGCATCCGCGCAGGGGCCGGTTTGCCCGGAATGGGAACATGGCTCAAGGGTCACATGGGCGGTTGCGCCCTGCGCGTCCGTTCCGGCACGCTTCAGCGCTTCGGTTTCAGCATGCGGTCGCCCACCGGGCAGTGTCCAGCCCCGCCCCAGCACCCGACCGTTCTTGACGATCACGCAGCCGACAGCGGGGTTGGGCCAGACATTGCCGAGCCCGCGCCGCGCTAGCGACAGGGCCAGAAGCATGAATTCAGGCGCATCGTCCGACGCGCCCACCGTATCACTCGTCACTCAATGTCCCGATGAACTTTTCGAAGTCCTTGGCCTCGCGGAAATTGCGATAGACCGAGGCGAACCGCACATAGGCGACAGGATCGAGATCGGCCAACACGTCCATCACGATCTCACCGATCACCTTTGACGGCAATTCGGACTCGCCCAGGCTTTCAAGACGACGCTGGATCGAATTGACGATACGCTCGATCTGATCTTCCTCGACCGGACGCTTCTGTAAGGCGATCTTGAGAGATCGCGCGAGCTTGTCGCGATCGAACGGCTCCTTCTTGCCGCCCTTCTTTGTGACCGTCAGTTCGCGCAGTTGAACGCGCTCGAAGGTCGTCCAGCGTGCGCCGCATTCCGGACACGAGCGCCGTCTGCGAATGGACGCGCTATCCTCCGTTGGACGTGAGTCCTTGACCTGTGAATCTTCATGACCGCAAAACGGACAGCGCATGGAACCCCCTCCTCGACCGAACCCCCGGACTATCGGCCATTATAGATCGGAAATCGTTTACAAAGTTCACGCGTCTTGGTCACAGCCGCAGATTCGGCCGCCGAATTGTCATCCGGATGGGCAACGAGACCATCGAGAACGTCCGCAATGATCGAACCGATCTGGGTGAACTCGGCCAGGCCAAAGCCTCGCGTCGTGCCGGCCGGCGTGCCGAGTCGCACACCCGATGTGACCGTCGGTTTTTCGGGATCGAACGGTATCCCATTTTTATTGCAGGTCAGTCCCGCTTTTTCGAGAGACGCCTCAGCCGCCTTTCCGGTCAGCTTTTTTGAGCGCAGATCGACGAGCATCAAATGCGTGTCGGTGCCGCCCGAAACGATGGCGCATCCACGCTCCGCCAATTTGGCTGCCAGCGTTTTGGCATTCGCGACGACGTTGCTCGCATAGGTCTTGAATTCCGGCGTCAAAGCTTCGCCGAAGGCAACCGCCTTGGCTGCAATGACATGCATCAGTGGGCCGCCCTGCATCATCGGGAACACCGCTGAATTGACCTTCTTCCCGATCTCCGCATCGTTGGAGAGTACGAGGCCACCGCGCGGGCCGCGCAGCGTTTTATGTGTCGTCGAGGTCACAATATGAGCATGCGGCAGAGGACTTGGATGAACGCCAGCGGCCACAAGACCCGCAAAATGGGCCATATCGACCATGAAGTAGGCCCCCACTTCATCGGCGATAGCGCGGAAGGCCGCGAAATCGATGATGCGCGGATAAGCCGATCCACCGGCGATGATCATGCGTGGCTTGTTCGCCAGTGCGAGGTCGCGGACCTGATCCATGTCGATACGGCAATCTTGCTGGCGTACGCCGTATTGAACAGCCTTAAACCATTTGCCCGACAGATTGGGCGGCGCGCCGTGGGTGAGATGCCCGCCCGCAGCGAGCGACAGGCCCATGATCGTATCGCCAGGCTGCAACAACGCCGCCATCGTTTCCTGGTTCGCCTGCGAGCCCGAATGCGGCTGCACATTGGCGTAGGAGCAGCCGAAGAGCTTTTTGGCGCGCTCGATCGCGAGGTCTTCGGCGATATCGACGAATTCGCAACCACCGTAATAGCGCTTACCCGGATAACCTTCGGCGTATTTATTGGTCATCACCGAGCCCTGAGCCTCGAGAACGGCGCGCGACACGATGTTCTCGGATGCAATCAGTTCGATCCGCTCTTGCTGCCGACCAAGTTCGAGGCCGATCGCCTTGAAGATCGCCGGATCGCGTTCAGCGAGCCCTTGGTTGAAGTAATTTGAGTGCTCAGCCTGGGCGCTGGATTGAGAAACAGACATAAATTCGCCTTTGTTCAGGAAACGGTAAGCTTGTCGATGCGCCGCTCATGGCGCCCACCCTCGAATTCGGTTTCGAGGAAAACCTTGAGGCAATCGCGCGCCACTTCGCTTCCGACGATGCGCGCGCCGAACGCGATCACATTGGCATCGTTATGGAGACGCGCGAGACGCGCTACAGTTGTATTGTGGACAACCGCCGCTCGGATATGGGAATGCCGGTTGGCGGCGATGGAGATGCCAATGCCGGTACCGCAAATGAGGACGCCCCGCTTGGCATCGCCGCGCTGGATCGCTTCGGCCAATTTATTGCCAAAATCGGGATAGTCGACGGAATCCGGACCATTCGTGCCCAAGTCAAAAACGGCAAAACCAGCAGCGCGCAAATCGGCAGCCAAGATTTCCTTGAGTTCCACGCCTGCGTGATCGCACGCGATTACAATGGGTTCCTGGCGCACGGCGTCCATGACAAATTCGAAAATCCGAGGCGACGATAAATTCCACCCTACCATATATCGGCGCGCTTATTCAGTCCAACACAACGTATCGCGGGATTTCGGGAATTGGGCTTACGGATTTCGATCCAACTCCGTTCTTCGATCAGATTTTCGCTTCACAACCAAGTGAAACTGGCGTTTATGAAATAAAAGATGATGAAAATTCAACAACCCGTAATTATAGTCCTCAAATCAAATCCCATTTTGCTTTAGGGGACCAAGAAGAATGGCAGACGAACGGTCACGAGAGGTGTCGCGCGCAGAGCTCCTTCGCTATGCGACTGAAATCGTGGCGTCCTACCTGGGTCGCAATAAGGTCGCCGGCGAACAATTGAGCGACCTCATCAATACTGTTTTCAATTCACTGAGTAATCTCGATGGCGGTACTGCCGGTGCGAGCGTCTTCGAACGCGGTGCCGCAGCGAAGCCGGCGATCTCGGTCAAACGCTCGATCACTCCCGAATACATCATCTGTCTCGAAGACGGCAAACAGCTCAAGATGTTGAAGCGCTATTTGCGCACCAACTACAATTTGACCCCAGACGAATATCGAGCCAAATGGGGGCTGCCGCCCGATTACCCAATGGTCGCGCCAAATTATGCCAAGCAAAGGTCAGACTTCGCCAAGAATATCGGGCTCGGGCGCGACACCACGCGCAAGCAGCGCGGAAAGAAGTCTTAAGCTCCGCCCTCGGTCCATGCGCATCGCGCGCGGGCAAGCCCTGAGCCTGGCGCACCGACCATGATCGTCGTTGAAAATATCCACAAATCCTTCGGCGGCGTCGCGGCACTCGACGGCTGTTCCCTCTCCGTTATCGCCGGAGCGATTACCGGGCTGATTGGCCCGAACGGTGCCGGCAAATCGACCCTGTTCGATGTCATCGCCGGCACGAGTCCCCCTAATTCTGGAACCGTTCGCCTCGGCAGCGTCGACATCACCGCCCTCGCCGCACATGACCGAGTCCCGCTCGGCCTGGTGCGCACGTTCCAAGTGCCGCAGGAATTCCCTCAGCTCAGCGTGCGCGAGAACCTGATGGTCGTGCCGGCCGACCAGACAGGCGAGAATCTGCTCGCCACTTGGTTCGCGCGACGTCGCATTGAAGCTGAAGAGGAACGGATCCGCTCCAAGGTCGACGACGTGCTCGCCTTCCTCAGCCTCGGCGATCTAGCCGATGCCGCGGCGGGAACCTTGTCCGGCGGCCAGAAGAAGCTACTGGAATTGGGCCGCACAATGATGTGCGAACCCAAGGTCGTGCTGTTGGACGAACCAGGCGCCGGCGTAAATCGCTTCTTGCTCACACGGTTGACCGATGCCATCCGACGCCTCAATCGCGAGCGCGGCTATACCTTTTGCATCATCGAACATGACATGGATGTGGTGGCCGAATTGTGCGATCCGGTGATCGTCATGACGGAAGGCCGCGTGCTGACGCAGGGAACGATGGATGCGGTGCGGCGCGACGCGCGTGTGCGCGACGCCTATTTCGGCGTAGGCGGAGACGCGGCGTGAGCGATCTGCTGGCAATCGAAGCCGTTCACGGCGGCTACGGGACAGCCGATATCCTGAACGGTGCCGATTTGCGGATCTCTGGGCCGGAGATCGTCGTCATTATTGGACCGAATGGCGCCGGCAAATCGACCTTGATGAAAGCCGTCTTCGGATTAGTCCGCGTACGCGTGGGTAATATCCGCTTCAACGGCGAGGATATCACGAATATGCGCGCCGATTTGGTCGCCGAGCGCGGGCTCGCTTACGTGCCACAGGAACGCAACGTATTTCCGTCCCTCACCGTCGACGAGAATCTCGACATGGGTGCATACCTCAAACGCGACGACGGTAAGCGCAAAACCGCTATCTACGAAATATTTCCGCAATTGCGGCTGCGACGAGCGCAGCGCGCGGGCTCGCTGTCCGGCGGCGAACGCCAGATGTTGGCGATGGGTCGAGCGCTAATGATCGAGCCCAAACTGCTACTGCTGGATGAACCGACCGCCGCGCTGGCGCCGAGGCTCGTCGACGAAACGCTCGAGAAGATCGTCGAGATCCGCTCGCTCGGCATCGGTGTTCTGATGGTCGAACAGAATGCAAAAGCTGCCTTGCGCCGGGCCGACCGGGGCGTCGTGATGGTCATGGGTCGCGTGCGACTAGAAGACGAAGCTCACAACCTTCTCGCCCGCACCGACATCGCCGATCTGTTTTTGGGTGCGTGAGAGATGACCGATTTCGTTCAGCTCATCGTTTTCGGAATCGTGTCAGGCGCGATCTTCGCGCTTGGAGGAATCGGCATTTCGGTGATCTTCGGCATCCTGCGCTTCGCGCACCTCGCGCATGGCGACATGATGACGCTCGGCGCCTATCTGGCACTTGCCGCCATCAGTGCGCTGCAACTTCCGGTCCTGGCCGCACTGCCCCTCGCCATGATCGGAACCGCGGCAACGGCCATCGCCATCGACTGGCTATTCTATCGCCGCTTCCGGCGCGCACGGCCGGTGATCTTGCTGATTTCATCCTTCGGGATGGCGCTGGTTCTGCGCAGCGCGATCCAGCTCATCTGGGGGCCCGGCAACCATGTCTACGAATCAGGCATCAGCATTCCTTACGTGCTGTTCGACATCCGCATCAAACCGGATCACGTGATGATCGTTGGCTGCACGGTGGCCATCATCGTCGCCTTCCATCTGTTCCTCACCTATACCCGCCTCGGCAAGGCGATGCGCGCCATGAGCGACGATCCAGATCTTGCGCGCGTTAGCGGCGTCGATACCGAGCGCGTCGTGGTCTGGACCTGGGCGATCGGAGGCGCGCTGGCCGCGGCGGGCGGCGTGTTCCTGGCACTCGATACGCAACTCAATCCGCTTTTATGTTGGAATATCCTGCTGCCGATGTTCGCGGCCGCCATCGTCGGCGGCATCGGGCGGCCTTACGGCGCGATCGCGGGAGGATTGCTGATCGGAATCGTCGAGGAACTATCGACCGCCGTGATCGAACCCGCATATAAGCCAGCCGTCGCTTTTATCATCATGATCGTCGTGCTGATCTGGCGCCCGACCGGTATCGTGAGGAGCCAAACATGATAAAGGTGGCGTGATGGAGCTTGGCGGCCTGCTCAACTACGCGATCTTCTTCGCGACCTTCGCCGGCATCTTTGCCGTGGTCGCCCTCGGTCTCAATGTGCAGTGGGGCCTGTCCGGCCAGCTCAACTTCGGCATCGCCGGATTTTTCGCGATCGGCGCCTACGCCTCGGCGATCCTCACCAGCCCGCAGGTCGCCACCCGCCTCGGCGGCTTCGACATGCCGATCATTGTCGGGCTCTTCGCCGCGATTGCATTCTCCGCGCTCGCGGCCTGGGCCGTTGGATGGATCACCGCGGGCTTGCGCACCGACTATCTCGCCATTGCCACCATCGGCGTCGCCGAAACCATCCGCCTCGTGGTGAAGAACGAAGACTGGCTGACAAACGGCGTACGCGGCATCCAAGCCATTCCCCGACCAGCCGGCGAATGGTTCGGACCCAACGCCTGGATCATGCTGTCGGTCGTCGCACTCTGTCTCGCTCTGGCCTATGCCGCCATCGAAGCCGCGCGCGCTTCGCCGTGGGGACGGTTGCAACTGGCGATCCGCGAAAACGAACGCGGGGCGACGGCCGCGGGCAAGGATGTCGCGCGCGCGCGGCTTGAAGCCTTCGTATTGGGCGCCGCGTTCATGGGGTTGGGCGGCGCGCTCTACGCGCACTTTTTCGGTTTCATCAGCCCCGAGGCCTTCGGCCCAAATTTCTCTACCTTCCTCGTCTGGGTCATGCTGATCGCGGGCGGCAGCGGCAACAATCGCGGCGCGATCCTTGGTTCCTTCGTCATCTGGCTGATTTGGTCGGGCACGGAAATCCTCACCAATCGCCTGCCGCTCGAATTCGTCACCCAAGCGGGCGCCCTTCGCCTGCTGCTGATCGGCTTGCTCGTCCAACTCGTGCTGATCTTCCGACCCAAGGGTCTGTTGCCGGAAAAACTGTGAAGATGCGCCTCGCGCTCGTCCTCGAACGTATCGCCACGCCCATCGGCACGATGCTCGTCCTCACCGACGAAGAGAACCGCCTGCGCGCGCTCGATTGGGACGACTACGAAAACCGCCTGAACCGCCTGCTGCGGCTTCATTACGGCACGAACTTCGCCATCAGCGAGGCGCTTCATCCCTCACCCGCACGGCGGGCACTCGACGCCTATTTCGCCTGCGAGCTGACCGCCATCGACGCGCTGACCGTCGAAACTGCGGGAACGCCGTTTCAACGCGCGGTCTGGGCAGCGCTGCGCAACATCCCCGCCGGGAACACCGTCAGCTACGGTACATTGGCCGCCGCAATCGGTCGACCCAAGGCGGTGCGCGCCGTAGGGGCGGCGAACGGCGCCAATCCCATCGGCATCGTCGTGCCGTGCCATCGCGTAATCGGCGCCAACGCCGCGCTCACCGGTTACGGCGGCGGGTTACGCCGCAAACAATGGCTGCTGCGACACGAAGGCGTGCCAATCTGACGAATCAGTGGACCTCTAGCTTGCGCTTCATCCAATCGAGGATGATGCCGTCGGTCGGATCGGGGCTACCGTCCATCGGGCGGCCCATATGCGCGCCGTTGGCGACGAAGCGCGCTTCCTTCGGATTACCGTGTTCGAGCACGAGATAATAGTCCGCGATCGGCGTGATCGGGTCCTTCACCCCGTTCACGCACAACAGCGACGTGCTGGGTCTGTCGAGAATGCCCTGATCGAGCAACGATAGACGCGGCGCATAGGCGAGCCACCCTTCATGCGTCGGACAGCCGAAGGCATTGCCGCGCGTCTCCGATTGCCCCCAGGGAATTCCATTTTTTTGCGCGCGCTCGATCTCGGGCGCCGAAAACACGAGATGCGCGCCGCCGCCCTGGCTGATCACCCCGCGGAAACGATCCTTATGGGTATGCGCGACCTTGGTCGCCCAATAGCCGCCGAAGCTGCCGCCCCAGCCGCCGACGCGGGTTGAATCGAGATCAGGCCGCGTCTCGATCCAATCCAAGACTGCATCCCACTGCCGTTCGGCATCCTCCGATCCCTTGATGGGGGAATCGCCGGTGCCCGGCATGTCGATCAGCAAGGTCGCGATGCCCCCCTCGAACAGCATCACCGAGCGATGCAGATTGTCTTCCTTGAAGGTATCGATGCCTGCCCACACGATGGCCACCGGCGCCGGCCACTTCGCGTTCTTGGGGACGCGCAAATAGCCCACAACGGCGTTGCCTTCGCCGGGCCGCCCCTTGAACGGCATCTCGATCCGTTCGGGCGGAACCTCGTCGAAGCTCCAGGCCTTGAGCACGCACATCTGCGACTTGCGATAGGCATCGATCTTGGCCGGCGTGTTCATGCAGGGGAACCGCGCGGTGCGGTAAAGCCCGTAAGCCTTGAGATAATTGTCCTGCGCCGTCGCCCCGTCGCCCTTGGCTTCGGCTTCGCACGCAAGTTTCTCATAGGGTTCGGCGGCGGCCGCGAACTCGCGAGTGTAGGCGTCCATATCGCTTTCGAAAATCGGGATCACTTTCTCCATGATCCGTTTCGCATCGACGTAAGGCACGAAGGTGAAGGGATAGAGATCGCGCTTGGCGTGCTTCTCCCATTTATTCGCCCACGTATCGGCTAGCGTCGGCGATTTGATCGACGGCATTACGATGACTCCCTAAGCGTTAGGCGATTTGGCGACTCTTATTTAGGCCCGAACACCTTGACCGTGACGATCTTCCCGTCCTTGAATTCCCAGTGCGCGTAGGTGCCGACCACATCGCCCGCCGCATCGAAATTCTGCGGCCCGCCGGCGCCGACATAATCGATGTCCTGTCCCGCTTCCAAAAGCTTTTTGGCCTTGGCAAATTCGCCGGGCTTGATCTGCTCGCCCGGCGCATTGGCGACGAAGCGCAGCGCGTCCCGGATTGCCTTCGGATCGCTCGACTTCGCCTTCACGGCTGCGAGGCCGACCAGAATCGCCGCATCGTAGGCCGCATCGATATAGGGTTTGGGCGGCAATTCCTTGAAACGTTTCTCGTAGAGCTTCTTAAAGATTTCCGAAGCCTCGCCCGCCGCCTGCGGCGCGGTCGCGAATGCGCCTTCGACGAATTTCGCGCCGATGGAGGCCGCGACTTCCGGCGCCTTCATACCGTCGGCAAGGGCAAATCTTTTGAAAAAGCCGCCTTCCAGCGCTTGCTTCAGGATCGGAATTCCATCCTCCGGATAGGCGAGCAACAGCAACACTTCGGCAGAGCCTTGCGCCGCCTTTTGCAATTCGCCGCGGAAAGACGCCTGCTTCGGCTCATAGGCGATGGATTGCGTCACCTTTCCCTCGTAAGCCTTCGTGAAAGCTTCGGCGAGGCCTTTACCGTAATCGTTATTCACATAAATGATGGAGATTGATTTGACGCCCTTCTCCTTTGCCACTTGCGCCAATGCAACACCTTGCACCGCGTCGGTGGGCACGGTTCGGAACAGCAAATCATTGTCCTTGAGGGTCGTGATCTCCGGCGAGGTCGAGGCCGTCGAAATCTGGAGCATACCTGCCGGAACCGAAACCGACGTCGCGACCGGGATCGTCACGCCGGACGATAAGGCGCCGATAATCGCGTTTACCTTCTCCACATCGACCAGACGTTTCGCCGCGTCTACGCCGGCCTGAGGCGAGGTTTGATCGTCACCAACGGCGAGCGTCACCTGTCCGCGATTGACGCCGCCCGCCGCGTTCATTTCCTCGACAGCGAGCCGCACGCCATTGAGTCCGACCTCGCCATACGAGCCCAGGCCGCCGGTCATCGACATCAGTACGCCGAGCTTGAGCCCGTCTGCGGCCGTCGCCGGGCCCGCAAACGGCAATGCGCCCAGTGCAGCGACCGCAAAACCGAACACGATATGGAACCTGTTCATCGTCAATCCCCACCCCAAACAACTCAGAAGCTGGCGGATGTTAATTGACTTTGCCCCTCGCGGGCAATTATCGATGAACAAAAGCAAAAGGGTATTCGGGAGGCGACATGAAATTCGGCCTGTTCGACCATATCGATCGGCGCGACGAAGCGCCGAGCACGACCTATGCCGGTCGTCTTGAGCTCCTATGCGCCGCCGAGAAAGCCGGCTTCTACGGTTACCATGTCGCCGAACATCATTGGACACCGCTCGGCATGGCACCCTCGCCCGGTATCTTCCTATCCGCCGCCATCCAGCGCACGACCACCTTGCGCATCGGATCGATGGTGCACCTGCTGCCGCTGTATCATCCGCTGCGGCTGATCGAGGAAATTTGCATGCTCGATCACCTTTCCGGCGGCCGGTTCGATTTCGGCGTCGGACGCGGCGTCTCGCCGTTCGAGGTCGGCTATTTCGGCATCAATGCCATCGAAGGTTATGCACGCCACGAGGAAACCCTCGACATCGTGCTCAAGGGACTGACCCGCGACACGCTCGACCATCAGGGCCATTTCTATAACTTCCACGGCGTGCCGATGGAGATGAAGCCCTTGCAGCGTCCGCACCCGCCGCTTTGGTCCGGCGCCGGTTCGCCCGCGAGCCTCGCCTTTTCCGCGGCGCGTGGCTGCCATGTCGTGGCGCTCGGTCCCAACGCTGCGGTGAAAGCCCAGGCCGACACCTACCGCGACATATGGCCGAAATACGCCGCCGAGCGGAAAGAACGCAAGATGACCGTAGAAACGCCCTTCATCGGCAGCTCCCTCAATATTTTCGTCGCCGAGACGGACGCAGAGGCCGAACGCATCGCAACACCCGCCTTCTTGCGTTTTCACGATTCGCTGGCACATCTCTGGCTCAAATGGCGCACCAAGCCGAGCCATATCGTTGGCGATCTGGCAACTGCTCGAAAGCTCGGCGCCACGGTCATCGGATCGCCCGCAACGGTGCGCGAACTTCTCGAAAAACGCGCCAGCGAAACCGGCACGAATTATATGATGCTCGAAATGGCTTGGGGCACGCTCGGTCACGAAGCCGAGATGCGTTCGATGGACTTATTCGCGAAAGAAGTCCTGCCGCGCTTCGTCAGCGCGTAACCGGAGCAAATCTCGGCAGTTTCAGAGCAGCCTCGCGCGCGAAGAACCACTTAAGCAGCGATGACGTGCCAACCTCGATGGGATTCGTCGCGCTGAGCCACGAGACGATATTTCTGCCAGAGTTTCATTCCGAATCTCGTCGCAACGTCGGACGTGAATGCGGTGGCGTGTTTGTCGTACCGGCAGGTTAATTGCAGTCTACTAAAAATCTTGTGTTCGGAATCGAAACCGTAAACTCGATAATACATGACGAAATCCCTCACCAAGATTGCATGAACAACCGCAGTTTGGCCGGTTATTATGTGTATATTGGCACGTTGGCACTGTTCGATAGGTGACAGGATTAAAAGTGCCACTTTTAAACGGCGGCTTGCAGCCGCACTGGGATTCAGGGCATTTACGATGCAGCGCGGCCATCGGTCCGACGCTTATCGTCACTCCACACCTCGTCTTATATTGTGAAGTTCCAGGCTCGTGGCAGCATGGGACAAAGGCTCTGAAATCATTCATGGCTGATGATCGTAAGCTTTTCTCTCGGATATTCGTGGTTTTGGGGTTGGTCATCGGCGTCGGTCCCTTGGCAGTTGATTCTTCCCTGCCGGCCATGGGCGATATGGCGATCGGGCTCGGTATCGACGTCGGGCGCATCCAAACGAGCCTGAGTGCCTTCGTCTTTGGCGTCGCCACCGGACAGCTCGCGTGGGGCACGTTGGCCGACCGCTTCGGCCGGCGCCCGACCCTGATCGCAGGACTGTCCGCCTATATCGTTGCCGCCTGGGCACTCGGGCTCGCCGATACCATTGAGCCGATTATCTTATTGCGCTTCATTCAGGGCGCGGGCAGTGCCGCGGTCTTCATCGTGTCGCGCGCTGTCGTGCGTGATGTGTTCGATATGACCACGAGTGCGCGCATGTTCGCTCGCCTTTACCAGATCGTCGGCCTGTTCGCCGTCATCTGTCCCGTCATCGGCGGCCAATTGACCGAGTTGTTCGGATGGCGCGCGGTCTTCTTTTTTATGGCCGCCTGGGCCACCGTTGGGCTGATCGTCGTTGCGTTCACTTTACGCGAGAGCCTGGCCGAACCGGATCATACCGCGCTTCAATTGCGCCAGATATTCGCCAGCTTCGTCGAACTCTATGGCGATGCGGCCTTTCGCGGTTATCTGCTAGTCGGCGCCGGCAGTTACGTCGGTCTGTTCGCGATCCTTGCCGGCATGCCCATCGTGGTCATCGATTACCTTGGCGAGAGCCCGGCCGTCTTCGGCTATCTCTATTCGTCCGTCATGATCGCCTATCTCGCCGCCGCCGCCGTCAGCGAGCGCATCGTACGGCGCGTCGGCATCGAGACAACAGCCGCTATCGGCGTCGCGATCGTGGCCCTTGCCGCGATCCTGACGGTCGCCGCCAATGCGGCCGACTACGTCATTTTGGAAACGGTCGTTGTGGTCAACGCCACGGTCATGATCGGTTTCGCCTTCACCATGCCGGCCGTGACCGCAGGCGCGCTTGGCAATTTCCATCATATGGCCGGGCGTGCCACGGCATTGATGGGCTTCACCCAGCAAGCTATCGGCGCCGTCACCGTATTCATGATTGGGTTGGCCACCGACGGCACGCCGCGCCCCCATACGATTGCGATGGCCTTCGCCGGGCTGATCGCTGTCGGCGCCTATGTCCTGCTCGTCAGGCCGTTGCGCGCAAAGGAAACATAATGGCCGAACGGCGCTCCTTTTTTTTCTACGCGGTGGTTCTCGGAATCCTCACCATGATGATGCCGCTCGGCACCGACATCTTCCTCGCCTCGATGCCCGCCTTCGCGCGCGGCTACGGGATGCCCATGGGCGCCGCGGAACTGACGCTCGCCGCCTTCTTCGCCGGCAATGCGGCGGGGCAGATCGTTTGGGGGCCGCTGTCCGACCGTTTCGGCCGAAAGCCGATCATTATCTTAGCGCTCGCGTCCTATTTCGTCGCGGCCGGCGCGATCTCGCTGTCCGACAATTTCACCCTCGCCGTTATTTTGCGCGTCGTTCAAGGCATGGCCGCGTCGTCGGGGCGCATCCTCGCCAACGCGGTATCGCGCGACCTATACGATCGCGAGCGTCTCGCCAAACTCATTGCTTTCGTCATGACCGCGGGCTCGGTGTCGGCCATTGTGACCGGACCGCTCGGCGGCTTCATCGCCGACCATTTCGATTGGCAGGCCGCCTTCATCGTGCCTGCGATCTTCGCGGCCCTGGCGCTTGTCTTGTTCATCTACGGCTTCGACGAAACCATCGTCGAACGGAACCCGATGGCCATCCGCCCCGTTTCGATGATCGCCACTATGATCGAGATCGGGCGGCATCGCGTGTTTCTCGTCTATGTGCTGACCAGCGGTTGTGCCATGGCCGGCATGTCGGCGTTCCTCAATTCGTCGCCCGGCTTGCTGATCGGCCAATACGGATTGGCACCCGGAACCTTCGGTATTCTCTTTGCCCTGCTCCCGGTCGGGTTCATGAGCGGATCGATTCTGGTCGGCCGGTATGCCGAACATTTCGGCTCCAACAAGTTCTTGGCGATCGGAACCGGTGCCATGGCGGCGGGCGGTCTCGCCATGCTAGGATTCGCCGTCTTCGGCCTGCCTGATCCACGGTTGATGGTGCTGCCGATGATGCCCTATTTGTTTGGCTTCGCCTTCATCATCCCGCAGTGTTCCTCCGGGGCTTTGTCGCCGTTCGGTCGGGCTGCGGGCACGGCATCGTCGCTCCAAGGCTTCATCCAAAGCATGATCGGCGCCAGCGTATCGGTTCTTCTGGCACTCTGCGCCAACGGGACGCTGTATCCTATGGCCATCGCGATCGCCGCGGCCGGCCTAGCCTCGGTCGCCTCATACATATTCCTGATCCGGCGGATGCAGAGGACCGCTGCCAAACAATAGGGGCACCTCCTTGCTCTTATTCGCCTCACCATGCCACAGTCGCGCGAAGGAGTATTTTGATGGACTGGCTTTTCGCTCAGCCGCTCGACTCGGTCATTTTTTCGAACCGGATAATCCTGATCGTCGTCGCGACCGCCGTCGCCTCGGCGGCGTTGTCCGCTCTGGCCATGGTCACGGTCGGCGGCGGAAAATATGCCGCGCTGGGATGCTTCGCCATACCGATTTCCTTCCTCGGCGGCTACGTGATGTTCTTAGGCGTTCCGGATTTCCCCTCGGCAGACCCTCTGCATCTCCTCCCCTATATCGTCCTGGTCGGGCTCATCGTCGGTATCGTGATCGATACGTTCAGCCACATCGAATCCACGCGTCTCGCCGTCGTGCTGGGATGGCCGGCCGTCGTGGTCGTCACCATCGGCATCCTCGAAATGCCCAATTTCGCGACCATCGCCGGATTACCGATGGCGGTCCTGTGGTTGAGCGCGGTGCTGACCAACCTCTGGCTAGGTCTCGAACACCGGTTCCAAACCACGCCGGTCGTCAGCCTATTCGTCATCACCATCGGATTGGGGCTGCTTGCCTTCATCGGCGGCAGCAAGATTCTCACCATTCTGAGTGGAATCCTCGCCGCCGCCTATCTCGGTTTTTTCGCCCTCAACTGGCCGATGCCGCGCTTTGCCTTCCTGGCTGTTGGCAATCTCGGCGCCGCTGGCGCTGTGCTGGCCCTCGCAGTCGCCCAGGCACTATTCACCGCAACGCAGCCGTTGCCGCTTGCCGTTTTATTGCTGGTCCTCCCCATGCCCTTGATCGCCGGGCGCCTGCCGTTCGGTGCGGGCCCCAAGGCCGGGCCGATGGTTCTGCTGCTGGTAAGCATTATACCCGTTGCAGCAGCCGCCGCGATCGCGCTGCATCTCAAGGGATCTTTCTTCTAAGCCGACAAGAGCGAAAGCCGAGCCATGCGTTTCGTCTCGCCGATCATCGCCGCTCTGATTGTTCTTGCCGTCGGCTCTTCCGCCCACGCGGCCGAGTGCGGCGCCGTGCGCATCGCCGAGATGAACTGGGGTTCGGCCGCCATCGTCGCCAATATCGAAAAACTCATTCTGGAAAAAGGCTATGGCTGCCGCGTCGATCTAATGGCCGGCGACACCGTGCCGACGCTCACCTCAATGGCCGAACGCGACGAGCCCGATATCGCGCCCGAATTGTGGATCAATGCGGCGCGCGACGTGATCGAGCGCGCGGTCAGCGAAAAGCGCATCAAGGTCTCGAACAAGGTTCTGAGCGATGGCGGCATCGAAGGCTGGTATGTCCCGAAACACATGGTCGAGCAGCACCCCGAACTGACGACACTCGAAGCGGTGCTCATGCGCCCCGATCTGTTCCCCGATAGCGAAGTGCGTGGCAAGGGCCGTTTCTATACCTGTCCCGCCGGCTGGGCCTGCCAGATCGTGAACGACAATCTCATCAAGGCTTACGGCCTGGAGAAATCCGGCTTCGTCGCCTTCGATCCGGGATCGGGCGAAGGACTCGCGGCCGCTATCGCCAAGGCGCACGACCGCAAGGAACCGTTCTTCGGCTATTACTTCGGACCGACGGCCGTACTCGGGCGTTATCCGATGGTTCGGCTCGCCGGCATGAATCACGATCCCGCGAGTTGGGATTGCATGTCCAAACCCAATTGCGCCACGCCCAGACCCAATATGTATCCGCTGGCCGACGTGATCGGCATCGTCACCGCGCGCTTCGCCGAAAGCGCACCCGAAGCCTTCGCCTTCGTCCAAAAAGTCGCCTGGCCGAACGCGACCGTCGGCGCACTGCTGGCCTGGCAGGAAGAAAAGCGCGCGACCGCAGCCGAGGCCGCCGAACATTTCATCCAAACCGAAGAAAGTATCTGGACGGCGTGGGTTCCAGACGAAGTCGCGGCCAAAGTCAGGATCGCCGGTCCGAATTGGGTTTCGGATTTTCCCGCCATGGATCCAATGCGACTGCGCGATCTCGAACGCAGCATCGACGAAGGCTATCGCGCCTTCACCCGAACCTATGGCCCAAGCATCGAGCATCTGTTCGATCCGCTGCTCGTCCTGCTCGTCGCCTTCGAGGAGTTGCTGCTGGCGGCACCCTGGTGGCTGGTCTTCGCCACTCTCGTTGCCCTCGTGCATCTCGCCGGACGCAACTGGAAACTGACGCTCGGCGTGGCGCTCGCCTTTTTAGCAATCGGCTATCTCGGCATGTGGGACGACACTATGCGCACGCTGGCGATCATTTCGGTCTCGACCGCCATCGCCATCGCGCTCGGCATTCCAATCGGCGTCGCCATGGCGCGCTCGGACCGTTTGCGGGCGATCGTTGGCCCGTTACTCGATGTGATGCAGACCCTGCCGATCTTCGTCTATTTGATTCCCGTGGTGATGCTGCTCGGTCTCGGCAAGGTGCCCGGCATGATCGCGGTCGTCATCTATTCCATCCCGCCGGTGATCCGCCTGACCGATCTCGGCCTGCGCCTCGTGGACAAGGACGTACTGGAGGCCGCCGACGCCTTTGGCGCGAGTTGGCGCCAACGCCTGCTCGGCGTGCAGCTACCGCTCGCACTTCCCAATGTCATGGCGGGGATCAACCAGACGATCATGCTGGCGCTCTCCATGGTCGTCATAGCCTCGATGATCGGCGTGCGCGGTCTCGGCCAGCCGGTGTTGCGCGCCGTCACCAACCAATATTTCGCGGTCGGACTGTTCTACGGCGCCGCAGTGGTGGCGCTCGCCATCATGTTCGACCGCACCTTCCAGGCCTACGGACGACGCATCCAGATCATGCGCAAATCATGAGCGGCAAGATCGAACTGCGCGGCCTGACGAAGATCTTCGGTCCCGAGCCCGAGATGGCGCTAAAACTCGCGCGCGACGGGCTGACCAAGCACCAGCTGCTCGACACGATGGGGCACGTGCTGGCGCTCAAGGATATCGATCTCGATATCGAGGCTGAGTACATCCATGTGGTGATGGGCCTGTCGGGATCTGGCAAGTCGACCTTGATCCGTCTCGTCAATCGGCTGATCGAACCCACGGCGGGATCGGTGACGATCGACGGCCAGGACATCACGAAATTCACTGCCAACGAATTGATGGAATTCCGCCGGCAGAAGATCGCCATGGTGTTCCAACGCTTCGCACTCTTTCCGCACAAGAATGTGCGCGACAATGTCGCCTATGGGCTCGAAGTCCAAGGGATCGAAAAGAAAGTTCGGCACACGAGGGCGCAGGAGTGGATCGAAAGGGTCGGTCTCACCGGTTACGAGGGTCGCGTTCCGGCCGAACTGTCGGGCGGAATGCAACAGCGCGTCGGCCTTGCACGCGCCTTGTGCGCCGGCGCTGAAATTTTGCTGATGGACGAACCCTTCGGTGCGCTCGATCCGTTGATCCGATGCGAAATGCAGGATGTACTTTTGGCGCTGCAAGCCGAACTCCAGAAAACGATCCTGTTTATCACTCACGATCTCGACGAAGCGCTTCGCCTCGGTGATCGTGTCGCTATCATGCGCGACGGCAATCTGCTTCAAGATGCGAGCCCGGAAGATGTTGTGCTGCGCCCCGCCGATTCCCATATCGCTGAATTCGTGCAGGGCATCAATCGCGGCCGCGCGCTCACCGTGCGCGCCATCCTGTCCAAGGGGCACATCGATCCGCACATTGCTACATCCGGGCCGCATATTCCCGCCGCCATGGCGCTCGAAGATGCCGCCGCTCTTTTGGCGCGCGAGGGCGCCGCCACGGGATTGGTAGTAGGCCCCGGCGACCAAGTGATGGGCCGGCTCACCCTCGCCGAGATCACGCAAGCGATGACGCGGCCTGCCGTCCCAGCTTAGCCGGGCGCACGGCAACGATCGGCGGTCACGTTCACGAAACCCTTCGTGTCGCTGACGACCAGATTGAAACGGTATTCCGCCGTCTCCGTCATCACCGATTGTTGGATCGGCAGGACTCCCGTGATATCCACTTTGCCACCACCGAGTCGCAGAAACGAGACGTGTACGGGTTGCGCGGCATCGAAAATCGCGCGCGCATTGCCGCTGCCGTCGGAGGCGGATTTTCCTTCCGCGGTAACGGTGATCGCATTGTCGGCGAACCCTACGGAATCATTGCCGCTCGGCAGCGCGGGCGTGCGCACGATGAAACGTTTGGTCACCGGCTTTTCGTCGCAGGCCGGCTCGTTCACGACGCCGTCGATCGCGAGCGCCAGCCGCGCCGGATAAATACCTTCGACGATCCGCGCCTGAATCCGGGCGTGCAAATCCTTGGCCGGCCCCGTCGGCACGTCGCGCTCATAAAGCTGTTTCCAATGCTGCTGCTGCAAGGTGGCTTCGCGCGAATCGATTTGAAATTTCACGCTCTGCTCGTCCAGCGCGCCGAGCCGATCCTTGAACTGCGTGATCTCCCTTTGCAATCGCGCGACTTCCCGCTCCGCGAAACTGCCGCCGACCATATAGGACGTGAAGATCAGCGCAACGATCCCTGCGCAGATCGTAAGTCCGATGACGGCGCGCTTGGTGTGCCGGCGACGAGAACGCCGCCTACTCCCGCTCAACGACATGCGAGTCCCTCCAACTTTTATCGAATGGCTTATCCCACCGTGTAGCGTCAACGCGACTACGATGCTTCCGTTCCACGGCTGTGGAAATTTTTAGCCGATGGCGTATTTGCGCAGGCGCGCGCGAAACTGATGGTAACCGAGTCCAAGGTGCTTGGCAGCTTCTTTCTGGTTGTGCCGATTGACCTCCAGCCCTTCACGCAACAGCCGCGCTTCGATCTCCGCCAGGGTTTGTTTGAGATCGATCGGTTGGCGCGCGCTGACCAATGGAGCTACAGGGTCGGCGGCGGGCGCGACGAAAACGGATTTCTCCACAGCACGTACGGGGCGGAAGGGCGAGGCAAAGGGATCGAGAACAAGTTTATCGACGGGACGGTCCGGCTCGCCGTGCAAATAGACCGCGCGTTCCACCGAATTGCGCAGCTCGCGCACATTGCCCGGCCAGGGATGAGCGACCAGGCGCGCCAGCGAATCCTCGGAAAATCCTGGAAAGCTCGCCCAGCCCAACTCGCCCGCCATGGCGCGGCCGAAGTGATCGGCCAGCAGCGCGATATCCTCGGTGCGCGCGCGCAACGGCGGCACGGTGAGTACGTCGAACGACAAACGGTCGAGCAGGTCGGCGCGGAAACGTCCGGCCTCGGCTTCGGACGGTAGATCGGCATTTGTGGCGCCGATCACTCGCACATCGACGGAAATGGTGCGGTTGCCGCCGACGCGCTCGAAAGTGCCATATTCGATCGCGCGCAGAATTTTCTCCTGCGCCTTCAGCGTCGCGTTGGCGATTTCGTCCAGGAACAAGGTGCCGCCGTTGGCGACCTCGAAGCGGCCGATGCGGCGCTGGGTGGCACCCGTGAAAGCGCCAACCTCGTGCCCGAACAACTCGGTTTCCAGCAAGGTCTCCGGCAGCGATGCGCAATTAAGCTCGACGAACGGCCCCTGCCAGCGTTTGGATAAAAAATGCAAGCGATTGGCTATGAGCTCCTTGCCGGTGCCGCGCTCGCCGATGACCAGCAGGGGCCGGTCCTGAGGGGCCGCCAGCTGCACGCGCTCCATCAGATCGAGGAAGTGCGGCGCTTCGCCGATCAGTGGCGGAAGTTCGGGGAGCTGTTCCATTTCTAAACATCCTATAAAATAGCGAAATTAGCTACTTCATAGATTTATTAACGAGAACGCGCCGCCAGGCACACGGTTTCGACGATCCCGTCTATCCCCGTAGCGAAATCGTTCAGTTCCTTGACCTGCGTAGGCGGCATCGGCTGATTGGCCTGGGCCAGCCGGGCCGGCAGGTCGCGAACGAAGCGCTGCTGATTCACATAGGCCTCGCGCTCGATTTTGCACAGATCCGTCATTGGCATACGGTTCAGGCATTGGGCATGGTGGGTCAGTTCATGGACCAGTAGCGACAACACGGCGACATCGCCGAAATTGACGCCCTCGCGGATATACATCATGTCCTTGCCGCAAACGTAAATGGCCGAAGCCTGAGTCGCATCGCCCAGCACGCCGCCGCGCCGGGCCTGCTCGGCCATCTGCGCATTCGATAGCGGCACCCAGGTGCGCAGCTCGGGGATCTGCTTATAGACCGTATTCTTTTGCAGCCAATCGGTGGCGATCCGGACCGCCTGCGCACGCGCGCCGTCGTCAGGCGCCGGCCCCTGGGCGTAGACGGGCACGACGAACGTTAACCAAGCGGCGAACGACAGGAACAGTCTCATGCCGACGATGTGAACTCGCACCCGCAGCCCGGTCAAGAAAAGAAGGCCGAGCATCGAAGACACTCGAGATTACGTTATGTTAGCTAAATAATTCATTATTTGGCTAATTTTATCATTTTATAGAATTTTATTTTAGCATCTCAAAAATATATCTATTATTTTCAATAACTTATGATTGGCACGCTTCCTGCTCTTATTGGTTCAACGGAACTCGGAGAGTGTAATGGGTATTTTTTCCAGATTGGGCGACATCATCAATTCCAACGTCACCGCGATCCTCGATCGCGCGGAGGATCCTGAGAAAATCGTTCGCCTCATGATCCAGGAGATGCACGAGACCCTGGTCGAGGTGCGTGCCAATGCCGCCAAATTGATCGCGGACCGCAAGGAGGCCACGCGAACCTTGGCCCGGATCGAGACCGCCGGCGCCGATTGGCTGAAAAAGGCCGAACTCGCCGTCGCCAAGGACCGCGAAGACCTCGCCAAGGGCGCATTGCTCGAAAAGGCGAAGCTCGAAGAGACGGCGAAGCTGTTGGCCGAGGACCTCGAAAGCCTCGATGCGGCACTTGCCCATCACGAGGAAGACATCGTCAAGCTGGAAGCCAAGCTGCGCGAGGCGAGCGCCAAGCAAAAGACCATGCAGACGCGCGCCGCCACGGCGACCTCGCAGATCCGCATCCGCAAGCAGGTCACCGATCGCCGTGTCGACGACGCCTTCACCCGCTTCGAAAAGCTGGAAAAGCGGATCGATGCCTTGGAGGGTGAGGCGGAATCTTACACTCTGGGTGCCGGCAAGTCGCTGGCCGACGAGATTGCCGATCTTGAGACCGACGGGCGCGTCGAAAACGAACTCAACGAGCTTAAGGCACGCCTGCGCGGCACGCAGGTTCCCGTGACCAAAGCGTGAGCCGCCTTTAAAATGACCGCCCTTAAAATGCCATGAGAAGATTCTAGGAAGTTCCATGTCCGATCTATTTCTGGTGCCCCTGCTCTTCACGATCGTGATCGTGGTCCTGCCAATTTGGATCATCGCCCACTATGCGACGCGCTGGCGCACATCGAAGGCCATCACCAGCGCGGACGAAGCCTTGCTCGCAGATCTGTGGGAGACAGCGCGCAAAATGGAAGGCCGCATTCGTAACCTGGAGCGCATCCTCGACGAGGAAGCGCCCGATTGGAGAGAACGTCTATGACCACCGGTCCCTCTCGTTTCTGGAGCCCCAACCGCCTCTACCGCGATACAGAACACGGCATGATGATGGGCGTGTGCGCCGGCGTCGCCGACTATTTCGGCGCACCGCGCTGGGCTGTGCGCGTCGGCGCGGTGATCTCGCTGTTCGCCTTCAGCTTCATGACGGTGATCGTCTATTTCTCCATGGGTTTTTTCCTCAAACCGAAGCCCGTCGATCTCTACGCCGATGCCGACGATGAGCGGTTCTGGCGCCGCACCCGCGTCGATCCCAAAGCCACGGTCTCGGACATCCAGACCAAATACCGCGCGGTCGAGAAGCGCATCCGCGACGCCGAGGCGTTTGTCACCTCGAGCGAGTTCAAGCTGCGCCGCGATTTTCGGAAGCTGTAATGCGCAATCTGACCCGCACCGTCGATCTCGGCCTCGCCGTCTGGGCGCTGCGCGGCGTCCTGGTCGCGGGCAAGCTGACACCCATGGGCGCGATCCTCTTGCTGCCGAGCGTGATTTCGCTCGCGCGCGATGGTTTCGGTCTTGCCCGTGAGGGTGCGCAATATCTGAAGGAACGCAAGAAACTGCGCGCAGTGGTTCGCCGCGTGCGTTGAACCGGGCCGCACGACCCTCTAAGACAGCCGTAAGCAATATCTTAGAGAGAGTGACATGACTGAATTTTTCAATCCGAAACCGTCCGACGTCCGCGCGCCCGGCGGCCCCTATTCGCATGGCGCAATCGTCAAGGCCGGCACGGACCTCATCTATACCGCGGGCCAGGTGGGTGAGCGGCCGGACGGCAGCGTGCCCTCGACGATCGAGGAACAGGCCGACGTCGCCTATACCAACCTGCTCGCGATCCTGAAATCGCAAGGGCTCGGAGCGAAGGACATCGTCACGCTCAAGGTCTTCGTGACCGACCGCGCTTACCGCGAACCCTCCAGCGCCGCGCGCGCCAAACATCTCGGCGATCACCGCCCGACCAGTACCTTCCTGATCGTCCAGGGCCTTGCCCATCACAGCCTGATGATCGAGATCGAGGCGGTCGCGGCGCGTCCGTAATCGAACGAAAACGATAGGCTTCGCCTCATGGACCCGCTGATCAAAAAGGTCGTGTGGTTCGGCGCCGTCTATCTCTTCGTCGCTACGGCTGCGGTCGGCTATATCGTTCTCACCGGCTCGTTCGCGGGGCGCGGCACCGGGTTCGATCCAGCCACCATGGCGCGCGGCCAGGCGCACTACGTCGAACATTGCGCGCGCTGCCACGGCGCCAACCTGGAAGGACAAAAAGGTTGGGAGACGCGCCGCGCCGATGGCACCGTTCCGGCCCCGCCGCAAGACGAGACCGGCCATACTTGGCAGCATCCCGACCGACAGATCTTCGACATCATCAAACTCGGCGGCGGCATTTTCTCCAAGCGCGGCGAGCGCAGCGAGATGCCCGCCTATCGCGAAAGCTTAAGCGATCCCGACATCTGGGCCGTGATCGCCTTCATCAAAAGCACCTGGCCGGACGAGGTACGCGACCGCCAAATGCGCGCCAATATGCTGGGCGGTTTCGAACATCACTGAGGGGGACTTCCCCGCCGCAAAAATCGTCACCGCCTCCTGCTACCCCGAAAATCCAGATTTTCCTCCATTTTTTCGGCCCGAGGCATCGACATCGGAACGACTTTGGGCCGACAGACCATCGACATCGGATCGACATCTCATCGACCTCGGATCGACATTGGATCATCCGGCGATCGACTGGAAATAGGCGCCCTATCGACATTGTTTTTTGGGGCGGGCGGGCCGAACTGGTCCGCGCGCACCGCTCCGTGTTCGGGACCGCGCGATGCGGGAAACGTTGAAGGTCGAGAATTGCGGCCAGTCTAGCCTGGATGGCCCTCGCGAGTCAAGAATATAATTCCATTTAACCGGGGATTATTTATGGGGCCCTGCACCATTGAGGTAAAGAGTGTAAACGCCCTCGTCATCCCCCGGCTTGTCCGGGGGATCCATGGCAGCACCGACCCGATTTCAGAATGGATGCCCCGAACAAGTCGGGGCATGACGGGATGCTATGGGCAGAAGTTGGGATTCCATAACCATCTGTTTTTCCTATGTAAATTAAAATGTTTCTATTTTGTTCTTATTGTGCTTTTATCCCCTCATCGCACCTCGAACGGGAGATAACGCACATGAGAACCATGACCTACCTCAAGGACGGCGCCGCCCTGATGCTGTTCTTCACCGCCGGCTATGTCTGGCTCGTCATCGCCTGACTGAACTATTGAGGCGGGCCTATGGAGGCGGGACCGGGCGCGGCTTGCGATCGGCGTCGATGGCAACATAGGTGAAGGTGCCTTCGGTCACCATCTGGGGCGGGGCCGGCTCGAAATGGGGCGTCGCCCAGGCCTGGATATTGACGGTGAGCGAGGTTCGGCCGATCCGCACGATATCGGCGTAACAGCTCACCAGGTCGCCGATCTGCACCGGCAGGTGGAAGGTCATTTCCTTGACCGCAACCGTGGCGCAGCGGCCCCGGGCCCGGCGAGCGGCCGCTACCCCGCCCGCAATATCCATCTGCGACAGGATCCAGCCGCCGAATATATCGCCGGACGGATTGGCATCGGCGGGCATTGCGACGGTGCAGACCGTCAGCTCTCCGCGTGGGGTGTTTTCCATCGAGAATCACTATATAGGGGTCGAACTACGTAATATAGCCGCCATCCTCCGGGCCTACCCCTCTTCTCTCGTCATACCCGGACTTGATCCGGGCATCCATCTTTGGGTCGACGACGCAAGATGGATACGCGGGTCAAGCCCACGTATGACGAACCTGTAGGGAGATTTGGCCCCGGGTGACACGACGATCATGACGATACAGTTTTCGACCGTACCCAATTAGAGGAACAGCCGCGTGAACGATCTGTTCGGTAAAAATGCCCCGGCCCAAAATTCGGCCTCGGCCAAGGGCGCTCCCAAATCCAAAAGCTATTCGGCCAAGGACATCGAAGTCCTCGAAGGGCTCGAGCCCGTCCGCCGCCGACCCGGCATGTATATCGGCGGCACCGACGAGCGCGCTTTGCACCATCTGGTCGCCGAAGTGCTCGATAATGCCATGGACGAGGCGGTCGCCGGCGAAGCCAGCCGGATCGAAATCGAATTGGCCGAGGACCAGACCGTCACAATCCGCGACAATGGGCGCGGCATCCCGGTCGATGCCCATCCCAAATTCAAGAACAAGTCGGCGCTCGAGGTCATTCTCACCACGCTCCACTCGGGCGGCAAGTTTTCGGACAAGGTTTACGAGACCTCGGGCGGTCTGCACGGCGTCGGAATCTCGGTCGTCAATGCGCTGTCGGACAAACTCATGGTCGAGGTCGCCCGCGATAAAAAGGTCTGGGTGCAAAGCTACGAGCGCGGCGAGCCCAAAACCAAGTTAAAGGAAATCGGCGCGACCTCCAACAAACGCGGCACGAGCATCTCGTTCCATCCCGATCCCGACATCTTCGGCAAGAATCCGACCTTCAGCCCGGCGACCATGTATCGCATGGCGCGCTCGAAGGCCTATCTGTTCCGCGGCGTCGAGATCCGCTGGTCGTGCGCGCCCGAACTGATCGGATCGAAGGACGACACGCCCGTCACCGCGGTTTTGCATTTCCCGGGCGGCCTCAAGGACTATCTCGATTCCAATATCGGGGAGCGCCGCACGATCACGCCCACACCCTTCTTCGGCAAGGAAAACCTGACTGCCGGCACCAAGGGCAGCGTCGAATGGGCGCTGGCCTGGCCCGAGGACGAGGACGGCTTTTTCAATTCCTATTGCAACACCATCCCGACGCCGGAGGGAGGAACACATGAGGCGGGCTTCCGCTCGGCGATCGCGCGCGCACTGCGCGCCTATGGCGAGCTCATCGGCAACAAGCAGGCCGCCAAGATCAACGCGGAAGACGCGCTCGGCGATGCCGCCGTCATGCTCTCGCTGTTCATCTCCGAGCCGCAGTTCCAGGGCCAGACCAAGGAAAAACTCGCGACCGTCGAGGCCGAACGCCTTGTGTCGGGTTCGGTTGGCGATCATTTCGATCATTGGCTGACCGGCGATCCGGTCACCGCCAAACGCCTGCTCGAATATGTCATCGAGCGCGCCGACATCCGCTTGAAGCGGCGCCAGGAAAAAACCCTCAAACGCCAGTCGGCGACGCGCAAACTGCGCCTGCCCGGCAAACTCACCGATTGCACCAAACAGTCGGCGGACGGAACCGAGATATTCATCGTCGAGGGCGACTCGGCCGGCGGTTCGGCCAAGCAGGCGCGCGACCGCGCGACCCAAGCCGTACTGCCCTTGCGCGGCAAGATTCTCAATGTTGCCTCTGCCAGCAGCGACAAGATGCAGGCCAATCAGGAAATCAACGATCTGCAGGAAGCGCTCGGCTGCGGCGTAGGGGCGCGCTACCGCGACGACGATCTGCGCTACGACAAGGTCATCATCATGACCGACGCCGATGTCGACGGCGCGCATATCGCCTCGCTGCTCATGACCTTCTTCTACCGCGAGATGCCCCAGCTCATCGAGAACGGCCATCTCTATATCGCCCAGCCCCCGCTTTATCGCATCGTGCAGGGTGGGCGCACCGTCTATGCGCGCGACGACGCACATAAGGACGAACTCATCGCCAAGGATTTCGGCGGACGCGGCAAGGTCGAGATCAGCCGCTTCAAGGGCCTCGGCGAAATGCCGATGCAGCAGTTGCGCGAAACGGCGATGAGCCCGAAAAGCCGCACCCTGCTCCGCGTCACTGTGCCCGAGCGCATCACCGACGCGCAGAAGATCGAAGCCAAAGAAACCGAAACCCTGGTCGAGCACCTGATGGGCCGCAAGCCGGAACTGCGGCTGGCCTTTATTCAGGAGAATGCGGCCAAGGTGGATGAGCAGAAGATCGACGTGTGACGTAGTTACAATATGGATCTGTTGACACAGGGCTTGGTCGGCGCGGCATTCGTTCAAGCGGCGCCTGTTAAGAGAACTCAACTCGGCATTGCCGGCGGCTTCGGATTCATCGCGGGACTGGCGCCGGATCTGGATGCCTTCATCCATTCATCGACGGACCCGCTCACATTTCTCGAATATCACCGCCATTTCACTCATTCACTGGCGTTCATCCCCGTCGGAGGATTGCTGTGTGCGCTCGTTGTTCATTGGATTTTTGGGCGGCGCTGGCATTTGACGTTTTTGCAGACATTCGCATTCTGCACCTTGGGCTATGCCACACATGGGTTACTCGATGCGTCCACCTCTTACGGCACCATGTTGCTCTGGCCATTCAGCGATTTAAGAATTTCGTGGAGTCTTGTCTCGATCATCGATCCCCTGTTCACCCTGCCGCTGGCGATTTTGACCGCCGTTGCATGGATCAAGCGTAAATCGCTCTTCGCTCGCATCGGACTTTGTTGGGCGACGTTTTATCTGGTGTTGGCGATATTGCAGCACGATGCAGCGCTCGCGATGGGCAAACAGATCGCGGCAGAGCGCGGGCATACGCCGATCCGCATCGAGGTCAAGCCAAGCTTCGCGAATATCCTGGTCTGGAAGACGATCTACGAGACGCCAAACCAGTTCCATGTCGATGCGGTGCGCGCGGGGCCGGCGCCGCGTGTTTTTTACGGCACCTCTATTCCTAAATTCGTTCCGGCCAGGGATTTGCCCTGGCTCGCGCCGGACTCCCAGCAAGCCATGGATATCGCGCGTTTCAACTCGCTCAGTCTCGGCTTCGTGGCGCAAGATCCCAAACGGCCCGAACGGATTATCGACGTGCGCTACTCGTTTCTGCCCAACGACATCGATGCGCTCTGGTCGATCGAAGTATCGCCCGATGCCTCTGCGGCGGCACACGCCCGTTTCCTAACCCATCGCGACGACGCAGCCGCGAAGCTCGACAATCTTTGGCGGATGCTATCGATGCCGTAACCTGTGCAACGGGATCAAAACTGGGCCGGCCGAGAGGATCGGGCCATCGCCGCCCAAAAATTCGCCGCAATTCCGACTGTCATAGAACAATCGTTCCGTCTGTCTTGCGCGAACCTCCCTCGGCCTTTTAGGCTCCCCTGCGTAGCCTTCAACGACTTACATGAACGGAGCCTAATAAATGGCGCATCCAACAACACGGACCTTTCACGTTCTGCTCGTCGGCGCGGCACTGAGCCTCGCCGCCTTCGGCATTGCCACCGCGCAGCCCGCAGTGGAGAACCAACCGGCGCTCGATGTGCCCTTCGTACCGACCCCGCAGGAGACGGTCGATCGCATTCTGTCGATGGCCAAAGTGACCGACAGCGATTATCTCATCGATCTCGGTTCGGGCGACGGGCGCATCCCAATCACGGCGGCGAAGAAATTCGGCACCAAAGGCATGGGCGTCGATCTCAATCCGGTCCGCATAGCCGAAAGCAACGCCGCCGCGAAGGAAGCCGGCGTGACCGACAAGGTCGAGTTCAAGCAGGGCGATTTGTTCGAGCAGGACATCTCCAAGGCGACCGTGCTCACCATGTATCTGCTGCCCGACGTGAACATGAAGCTGCGCCCGAAGATCTGGAGCGATCTCAAACCGGGCACGCGCATCGTGTCCCACGCCTTCTCGATGGGCGATTGGACGCCGGAGGCGACGACCACAGGGCCCAGCGGCGGCAATATGGTCTACCTATGGATTGTGCCCGACCCGAAGGTCGGCCCCAAAGGTGTTACGCGATAACACAGCCGACTCTGATATGAACGAGGCCGCGTAGGAGACGCCTACGCGGCCTTCGTATTTTTGGATTTCATCGAGGCTCCATGATCCGCGTTACCGATACCATCACGCTCGCCGACGACGAGATCCAGGAGGATTTCATCCGCTCGCCGGGGCCAGGAGGTCAGCACGTCAACATGGGTTGTTTATTTTGCGGGGATTTGACTCTTCTCTCAGGGCTAGCGGATAGCCTGACCTCAAAATTTTACCCAAGCAGTTAGTTTAAATTTTGAACTGAAACATTACAGACACTCATAATCCGCTTAGCGGCGGATGTAGCGAATGCCGCGATCGATCGCTCCGGTCGAGCAGGCAAAAGGCCAGATCAGTTTGGTATCGGCGGGCACGAACGTGCCGTCGGTCAGCATTTAGGGGATGGCGATCCGCTTCTCGCTCGCCGGCAGCGCCTTCATGGACACCGAATCGTAAGGCGGCGCGGCGCGGTAGAGCGCGTGCGGGTCCATCCACCACCCATCCTGCGGGACTATCATGTTGTCTTCGCGGTAATATTTGGGGCTGCTGGTGTAAATTACCGCGAAATGAAGGGCGTCGCGGCGCTTGTCTGCCCCCTTTCCGGTATTGGCGTTTTTACCGATGACCTCGCCCAAGCGAACGCGGGTGCCGATCGGCAGCTCGGGCAATTCGAGAAGATGCGTATACTGGGTATAGATCCACATTGGCAGGCCGGTATCCTCTGGGCTGTGGCGCAGGTGGATCTGGATGCCCTGCAAACTATTCGCCGGGTCGTATTTCGCGACCACCTCGCCAGCCGCGACGGCGAGTACCGGCGTGCCCCTCGGCGCAAAGATATCGATGCCGCCGTGCAGCGCGTCGGAACCTCTGCCGGCGAGGCCGGCGTAGTTCACGGCCCAACTCTCATCGACCTCGTGGCAATTCGCTCCCACGAAGGTCGCTGTCAGCCCGGTCGCGATCATGCCGCGCTCAACAGCTTGTTCGGTGCCTTGCATGCGCATAATCGCTTTCATCACCTCGGGGCCTATGCCCTGACGCCCGATGAGATCGCCTTCGCCTTTGCTTTTCCCTTTGCCTTTGGCTTTGCTTTCGCCAGGGTCAGCGCCGGACATCTGGGCGATGGCGGCGGAGGCCGCCCACAGGATCGTGACGAGCGCGAGCCCGCCCAGCACCAGCCGAATGCCGGCCGCTTTAAGCAATAAAATCCGGATCATCGCTTCCCCCTTTGACGGTCCGGCGAGTGTAACATGGCATGCTGCGGACGACACAATGGGCTCAATGAGTTTTGGGCGTCATCGCAAACGACATTCCGTCAGCAATCGTAATTGGGGTTGCTTTCCCAAACGCATCACGAGCCTCCCCGCTCACATTTATCCTGACGAGGGGCCGGTTCTCAGATAAAATCAGAGTAAGAGACGTTTTCCTAGGATCGGCGCAAAGCTGTCCGCAAATGTGAGAAATCTGAATGCGATCTAATCTTCACCTGAGTTTCATGAGGCTTACGCTTCTCGCCTGCTGTCTGCTGTTCGCTGGCGCGACGATATCGACCTCGATTTCGGCAGCCGAAGAACCGGCCCAGACCAAAGCCAAAAAAGGAAAGAAAGGCCCAGACTCTGCGGTCGATGAGAGGTTCCTGAGCGGCAGTGCCCTCGCCGATTTATTTCCCGATACGCAAATTTCGCATGTAAACCCTGACAGCGGCGCCGACGTGATAATGTTCTTTCACGCGGACGGCAAGCTTAGTGGGTCGGCCACCCAACGCCGTGGTAGTCGCAGCGGCACATCTGCCCCGTTGAGGGCAATTGGTTTGTCTCCCCGCGAGGAACGCTCTGCTTTACCAGCGATCAAGTCGGTCAGCAGTGCTTCTATCTGGCGCGGCGGGGATCGCATCAATTAATACGCTATGGCGGCAATAAAGAGCCGAAGTCCGGAATCGATTGGACGATCGTGAAACCCGGTCCGCGCGCATATCTCGTCCTGGGCGGATGATTCGCGTCACCGACACCATCAGCCTGAACGAGAACGAGATCGAGGAGGATTTCATCCGCTCGCCGGGTCCGGGCGGACAGCATGTAAATAAGACCGAAAGCGCGGTTCAGTTGCGGTTCAACGCGCGCAGAAGCCCCGCCCTGTCAAATACAATCTACCTGCGCCTCGTGCCCCTAGCCGGCAACCGGCTGACCAAGGACGGAGTAATCGTCATCACGGCCAATCAGTACCGTGAGCGCGAACGGAATCGCGAGGACGCGCTTAACCGGCTCATTGAAATGATACAGGCAGCCGCTATCCCTCCCCGACGCCGCCGCGCGACCAAGCCCACAAAGTGGTCCAAGGAGCGCAGGTTGGAATCGAAGCAACGCAAAGGTGAAACCAAAAAGCATCGTGGCCGACCAGGACTAAGCGATTGATCCGAAGTCACATTCCGGCGAGCGCTTTCCTGCTACTGGCGTTTACGACTTTTCCGCCCTATCCTAGACAGAATCCTGCGCCAGAGTGCCGGTGGATTTTTAGAGGATTTCTCACATTAACGAATTGCTTTCAGGCGCCGATCCGCGCGGCGTAGCCGCCAACGCACCCGCCCAGGATCAATCCTGGATCAAGATTGCGCGCGAATATGGCGTCGCGGATCCGAGGCGCAGCGCGTTCCAGCTCATCACCACCGTCGTTCCGATGGCGGCCCTGTGGGTGTTGATGCAGCAGAGCCTCGCCGTCGGCTATTGGGTAACGTTGTTGCTCGCCATCCCGACCGCCGGCCTGCTGGTTCGCCTGTTCATGATCCAGCACGATTGCGGCCATCATTCGTTTTTCCGCGCGCGCTGGCTCAACGACCTAGTCGGGCGCGTCATCAGTATTTTTACACTGACGCCCTACGATCAATGGCGCAATGCGCACGCCTATCATCATGCGACGTCAGGCGATCTCGACCGGCGCGGCATCGGCGACATCGACATGCTCACGGTCGCCGAATATCGCGCTCTTGGGTGGCGAGGGCGTTTCGTCTATCGCCTCTATCGCAATCCGCTGGTGACCTTCGTCATCGGGCCGGCCTGGGTTTTCGTCATCAAGCAGCGCTTTCCATTCCGCTCGCGGCCCGACGGCGCGCGCGGACTGACCAGCGTTTTGGCCACCAACATCGCCATCGGCGCGGTCCTGGCGCTCGCCATGTATTTCATCGGCGTCGCCGATATCTTGCTGGTGCAGATTCCGATCACTCTTATCGCATCCTCGATCGGCGTTTGGCTTTTCTTCGTTCAACACCAGTACGAGCGGACTTATTGGGAGCGCCACAAGGATTGGTCCTTTGAAACAGCCGCGCTTCGCGGCAGTTCCTACTACGCCTTGCCCCGTATCTTGCGCTGGTTCACCGCCGATATCGGTATTCATCACATCCATCATCTGTGCAGCCGGATTCCCAACTACCGGCTCAACGAGTGCCTCATCGACAATCCCGGCCTGCGCGCCTTCGAACGACTGACTTTTTGGCAGAGTATCAAATGCATGCGTCTCACCTTGTGGGATGAGGGACAGAAGCGGTTGGTCGGCTTTCGCGAAGCGCTGAACCCGGCCGCGAACGCGCGATAAATCCGATGCGCGCATATCCTGCCCGCATCGCAGTCGTTGCCCTGATGCTGCTGACGGCGGCGATACCCAACCTCGCGCGGGCGCAGGCCGGGGCTCAACCGCCGCTCCTCGATGTCGATCAGATCTACGGTTTCGCTTCCCGCGCACTCACGAACGGCATCAAGACGGCGCGCGAAGAAACCATCAAAGCGGGTGTTGCTCCGATCCCCGATGCGATACGACGGAACCTGGCGACGATCTTCCCGGCCGAAATGCTCGACCGTGTGCGCTATCGGGTGGGGCGCGACGGGACAATCGGCATGCAGGCCTTTCAATACGGCGAGGTTCAGGCAATGACCCTGATCGACATCGTCGTCTTCCGTTCCGACCAAGACGCGCTCGGCAACGACGGGTTGTGGGCGCACGAACTGACCCATGTTCGCCAATACGATAGGTGGGGCGTCGACGAATTCGCGCGACGTTATGTGCGCGACCACAAGGCGGTCGAGGACGAAGCCTATAGCTTCGAGGCCGAATACAAACAACGCAAGGTCGGCGGGAAGTAGCCTTCGGGCGAGTCCGTCCGCGCGTCCGCCAGCCTCGCCCTTCGACAAGCTCAGGGTGAGGCTTTCTTTTTAATCCTCATGCTGAGCCTGTCGAAGCATGGGACGCGGCACCGCTTCCGCAGATGTCACGCCAGCCCCAGCATCAACTCCAGATTCTGCACCGCCTGACCGGACGCTCCCTTCCCCAAGTTATCGAGAACCGCGCAGACCACCGCCTGCTCGCGCGCATCGTTGGCGAAAACGTGGATTGTCATACCGTCGGTGTCGTTCAGATCCTCGGCATCCAGCTTGTCTTTGTAGGAAGCCGAGTCCTTCAAAGATGCGACCCTGATGCCCTGCGCCCCATTGCGTCCCGCATAGTGATCGGCAAGGGCGGCGTGGATATCGGCCGATTTCGGTCGGCCTGGCAGCGCCCATAGATGCAGCGGCAAGGAGACGATCATGCCTTGCGCGAAACGCCCGACCGAGGGCACGAAGATCGGGCGCTTGGCGAGCGCGCCGTGCTTCTCGATTTCCGGCACGTGCTTATGTTCAAGCCCGAGGCCATAGAGATAGAAATTACTGTCGGTTGCGTCCGGCGCGTTCGAATCCTCGAAGGAAGCGATCAGCTTCTTGCCCCCGCCCGAATAGCCCGATACGGCGTTGATCGTCACCGGATGCGCCGCCGGCAGCATTTTGGCCGCGACCAAGGGATGCAGGAACGACACGGCACCGCAGGCATAACAGCCCGGATTGGTGACGCGCTTGGACGCCGCGATCTCGGCCGGACGCGTTTTCGTATGCTCGGGAAAGCCGTAGGTCCAATTGGGATCGATGCGATACGCGGTCGAGGCGTCGATCACGCGTGCATCCTTGTCCTCAATCATAGCGACGGCTTCCTTCGCCGCATCGTCCGGCAGGCACAGGATCGAGACATCCGCCGCGTTCAGCATAGCCGCGCGGCGCTGGGAATCTTTCCGCTCGGCATCGCTGAGATGCAACAGCTCGATATCGCGCCGCCCGGAGAGCCGCGCCTGGATTTGCAGGCCGGTGGTACCGGCTTCGCCGTCGATGAATACCTTCGCCGTCATGATGGTGTCCCCTCATAAAAAACGGGCGTTCCCCGAAGGAAACGCCCGTTCATAGTGAACTTGTTCCGAAGGGTTAGCGCTTGGAGAACTGGAAGCTACGTCGTGCCTTGGCGCGGCCGTACTTCTTACGTTCGACGACGCGCGAGTCGCGTGTCAGGAACCCGCCCTTCTTAAGCGCCGGCCGCAGACCCGGCTCGTGCAGGGTCAAAGCCTTGGAAATGCCGTGACGTACAGCGCCGGCCTGGCCCGAAAGCCCGCCGCCGACGACCGTCACCATGACGTCGTACTGGTCACGCCGATTGATGGCGACAAACGGCTGGTCGATCATCATGCGCAGAACCGGGCGCGCGAAATAGGTCGCGAGCGGACGGCCATTGACGACGATCTTGCCGCTGCCGGACTTCACCCAAACGCGCGCGACAGCGTTTTTGCGCTTGCCGGTGGCATAGGCGCGGCCGAGTTCATCGACCTTGCGCTCGTGGAGCACGACGACCTGCTCGGCACTCGGAGTTGCCGCCGCAGTGCCTTCCATGGTCGCCTTGAGATTTTCGAGAGACGAACGATCGGCCACGTTCAGGCACTCCTCTTGTTCATGCGGTGTCTCACGCCGAAATCGATGATTTCGGGCGACTGGCCTGCGTGGGGATGTTCGGGCCCCTTGTAGATATGGAGCTTGCGGAGCTGCGCGCGGCCCAACGGTCCACGCGTGATCATCCGCTCGACGGCCTTCTGGAACACGCGCTCGGGATGCGCGCCCGCGAGAGTCTCGCCGGCGATGCGTTCCTTGATGCCGCCCGGAAAGCCGGTGTGGTAATAGAATTTCTTGTCGGCGGCCTTGTTGCCGGTCAAAGCGACCTTTTCGCAATTGACGATGATGATGTTGTCACCACAATCGATATGCGGGGTATACATGGTCTTGTGCTTGCCGCGCAGGCGCATGGCGACGAAGGACGCAAGACGGCCGAGAACGATATTCTCGGCGTCGATCACGTACCAGCCGCGCGTGACCTCGGACGGTTTCGCGGAATAGGTTTTCATAACGGTTCTCACTCCTGTGCGCGGCGGAGTATCGATAAATCCGCGGGAATGTCAACGTTTCAGCATTGTGGTAATATAATACCACAATATCATTGAAGTTTACCCCCTTCCTTCTTGCACGCCCCGGCCAAATCACGGCAAGTTTGGCCATGAGCGATACGATGGGCGCCAATGAGCCGATCCTGCTGCGCCAGGACAGCGCCGAGGGCATCACGACCCTCACGCTGAACCGTCCCGACAAGCGCAACGCGCTCTCGTCGGACCTAATTCGCGATCTCGACTCGGAATTGCAGGCGATCTCCGAGGACATTTCAATCAAGGTGGTCATCCTGGCCGGTTCCGGCCCGGCCTTCTGCTCCGGCCACGATCTCAAGGAAATGCGCGCCATCGCCGAGCCCGCAAAAATGAGCGAATTGTTCGCCGCCTGCTCGCAGATGATGAAACGACTGAAACGACTGCCCCAGCCTGTCATCGCCCGCGTGCATGGCATCGCCACGGCCGCCGGCTGCCAGATCGTCGCATCGTGCGATCTCGCCGTCGCCTCCGACACGGCCCGCTTCGGCACCCCCGGCGTCAATATCGGCCTGTTCTGCACCACACCCGCCGTCGCCATCGGCCGCACCATCGCGCCCAAACATTCCATGGAAATGCTGCTATTGGGCGAGGCCATCGATGCCGAGACTGCCTATCGTTTCGGGCTCATCAACCGGGTCGCACCGGCTTCGGCGCTCGATTACGCGGTCATGGAATATGCGAAAACCATTGCCGGCAAATCCAGCGAGGCGATCTCGGTCGGCAAGGCCGCCTTTTACCGCCAGCTCGATCTCGATCTCGACGAAGCTTATTCTTTCGCGAGCGAGGTCATGGCGCGCAATATGATGGAACATGACGCGCAAGAGGGCATCGACGCGTTTTTGGGCAAACGCGAACCCCAATGGCGCGGAAGGACCGAATGATGGCAGAACTGTCTTATAGCGACGCGACGATCGCCGATATCCTCGCGTCGGTGGAAACCATCGTCATGGTCGGCGCCTCGCCCGATTGGGTGCGGCCGAGCTTTTTCGCGATGAAATATCTGCAATCGAAGGGCTATCGCGTGATCCCGGTCAATCCACGCGCTGCCGGAACCGATATATTGGGCGAGATGACCTACGCGGACCTTGCCTCGGTGCCTCACAAATTTCAGATGGTCGATATCTTTCGCAACTCGGCCGCAGCCGGCGCCATCGTTGACGAAGCGATTTCGGTGCCGCGCGACAAAGGAATTCAAGTGATCTGGATGCAGCTCGGCGTGCGCAACGACGAAGCCGCGGAACGCGCCGAAAAGGCCGGGCTCAAGGTTGTCATGAATCGCTGCCCCAAGATCGAATATGGACGCCTGTTCGGCGAGCTCGCCTGGTCCGGCGTCAATACGCGGATCATTTCCGCGAAACGTCCGGCGATCCGGCGATCGTCCCGATGAGTGACGACCCAAACGACCGACAAAAAGAATTCGGATTCGCCACGCGCGCGATCCATGCCGGTGCGCGGCCCGAACCGATCACGGGTGCGCGCAACACGCCGATCTATCAGACGACGTCTTATGTTTTCGAAGACACCGACCATGCGGCCGACCTATTCAACCTGTCGCGCTTCGGCTTCATCTATTCACGCCTGACCAATCCCACGGTCTCGGTGCTGGAAGAACGTGTTGCCGCCCTTGAAGACGGCCGCGCTGCGGTGGCCGCCGCCTCGGGCCATGCGGCACAGTTCCTGACCTTCTTCACGCTGTTGGAGCCCGGCGATGAGTTCCTGGCGTCGCGCAATCTCTATGGCGGATCGATCACCCAGTTCGGCCTGTCGTTCAAACGCCTGGGCTGGACCTGCCATTTCGTGGATCCGAAGGACCCTGAGAATTTCCGCAAGGCGCTGACGCCAAGATGCAAGGGCATCTTCATCGAAACCCTGGCCAATCCGGGCGGCATCGTCGTCGATGTGGAAAAGGTCGCGGCCATCGCGAAAGATGCGCAGATACCGCTCATCGTCGACAATACGATGGCGTCACCCTATCTGCATAATCCCATCGAATGGGGCGCCGATATCGTCATCCATTCGACGACCAAATATCTGTCCGGCCACGGCACCTCGATGGGCGGCGTCGTCGTTGAATCCGGCAAGTTCGATTGGTTCAAGGCGGGCAAATTCCCGACCATGACCGAACCCGATCCCGCCTATCACGGCCTTACCTTCTACGAGACCTTCGGCGATTTCGGGTTCACGACCAAGGCGCGCGCCGTGGCCTTGCGCGATTTCGGACCTGCCATGGCGCCGATGAACGCATTTTTCACCATCACCGGCATCGAAACGCTGCCTCTGCGCATGGAGCGTCACGTCGCAAATGCACGGGCCGTTGCAGCTTTCCTGGAAGGCCATCCGAATGTAGCTTGGGTGAGCTATGCGGGATTGGCATCGAGCCCCTATCACGATCTCGCGAAAAAATATCTGCCGAAGGGCCCCGGCGGCGTCTTCACCTTCGGTGTCAAAGGCGGCTTCGAGGCCGGACGCAAAGTGGTGGAGGCGGTCGAGCTTTTCTCCTATCTCGCCAATATCGGCGATACGCGCAGCCTAATCCTGCATCCGGCGTCCACGACCCATCGGCAATTAAGCGACGAGCAGCGTCTCTCTGCCGGAGCCGGACCGGACGTAATCCGCCTCTCCATCGGACTGGAAACCGTCGAGGATCTCATCGAGGACCTCGACCGCGCGCTTTTGCGCTCCAACCGCTAAATAAAATATGTATCAGCGGATCAAACGGTCGACCCACACTTTTCTGGAATTGTCCGCCCCGGGCGACATCGTCGGCAGCCTTTTCGACTACGCGATGATCACCCTGATCGTCGCGAACGCGATGATCACCCTGATCGTCGCGAACGCGATGGCGATCATCCTCGAATCCGTTGACGAATACGCGAACGCCTACGGCCCATATTTTGCCGCTTTCGATGCCTTTTCCATTGCCGTTTTCACCATCGAATACGTTTCGCGTCTTTGGTCATGCACGTCGAGTCATGACAAGCTATATCAGCACGCCGTCTGGGGTCGATTGCGCTTCGCGGCAACACCACTTTCGTTGATCGATTTATTGGCAATCCTGCCGTTCTATCTCGCTGCTTTCGTCAGCATCGACCTGCGAATATTACGACTTCTCAGGGTTCTGCGCTTGCTCAAGATCACGCGCTATTCGCCCGCGTTGGGCGTAATCGGATCCGTGTTGCGTCAGGAATACCGCCCGCTCGCCGGGTCATTGATGATTTTGCTGACCGCGCTCGTACTGCTCGCAAGCCTGATCTACGTCGTCGAACACGAGGCGCAACCGGACAAGTTCGCAAATATTCCCGCTGCCATGTGGTGGACGATGGTTACGATCACCTCGGTCGGATACGGCGATATCGTGCCGATAACGCTTCTCGGCCGCTTGGTCGGCGGACTCACCATGATCACAGGGATCATGATGGTCGCCTTGCCCACAGGTATCGTCGTATCCGGTTTTGCGAATGAAATCCGCAAGCGCGATTTTGTTATCAATTGGAAGCTAGTCTCGAACGTGCCGCTTTTCGCATCTTTGGACGCTGCCCAGGTCGCCGACATCGTGTAGTTGCTATCGCCTCTCGTCGTGCCCGCCAACAACGCGGTCGTGCGCGTCGGCGAACCCGCGGACAGCATGTTCTTCGTCGTTTCGGGGCAGCTTGAAATAGAAGTTCCGCCCGAACCGATCTATCTCGAATCCGGCGATTTTTTCGGCGAGATGGCGATCATCGAATCCCGTCGGCGCGGCGCATCGGTCATCGCGATTACGGAATGCAATCTCCTGGAGTTGAAGGCTGAGGACTTCCGAAAACTGCTCAGAAGCCACACCGCAATCGCCGAAGCGATGAATGCCATTGTCGAATCGCGCAAACGCCAGATGGTCGACCGAAGTGCTAAAGAGCGCGTTTGATTTTTTCGATGACGATGGATAGGCGATCTAAGCGTGAACTTTCAATAGGTTGTCCATCTGGCCTTGGCGGCAGAATCTGACGGTTTCGAAGCTTCATACAATCCCAGACGATCGGATGATCATTCACAAGAATGCCCGTTGACGTCGATAAATTGCGAATGGTTGGGGCAAGCTGTGCTGCCTCCCCCCGGAGACCGCCCGATCATGTCTGCCGGCGGACGGCGCGCACCTGTTACGCCCGCTTTAAGGCGGAAGGGCGTAACTTCTTGTGCTAACTGTCAACGTAACCTCAAACAAACAACAAGGAGAGCTGGCCGAAGATGCTTCAAGAAATTTGGTCAACGGTCGTCGTGGAATTTTCTGACATCCCCGACGTTGCATCGGTAACCAGGATAACTGTCCGTATCCTTGTAGCCGCAGCGCTAGGAGGGATTTTGGGATACGAGCGGGAGCAGAAATCGAGAAGCGCGGGGGTGCGGACCCATATGTTAGTAGCCGTTGGTGCCGCGATTTTCATGATTGGACCAACCCAAGCTGGAATGTCATTAGGGGATCTTTCGCGAGTAATACAGGGCACGATTCAGGGAATCGGATTTCTTGGTGCCGGAGCCATCATCATCGGCACCGCTACGCGACGGGTCCAAGGGCTGACCACAGCTGCAAGTATCTGGGCTACGGCGGGGATAGGCGTCGCTGCAGGCTTGGGAATCGAAGCGACTGCCATTCTGTCGACGATCATTGTGTTATTTGTTCTGACGATTATTCCGCTGATCGTAAAGCGGGCCAATGAAACTTCCTCCGATGCAGCTAGTGGATCCAGCCGTCCAGCTGATAAAATGAACCAGTGACAGAGCTGGAGTTCGTCCGGATTAGCAGAAGATTGGGATTTGTCATAACTCACGTGTTGTGAGTGCCTGGATTTTACGGCCGAATTTGCCGGCCATTCCAATACTTAGAAAATCACCGAATCCTAACCCTTAGACCGTTCCGGAATCCAGCCTCAGACGCTCGTCCAATGCCGCCTCGACAGCCTCGAAGACATGGTCCCAATCGCCCGGTGCCGGCTGGCGGAACACACGGATCGACGGATGCCAGTCATGACCCGACCCGCCGATGCCAAACCGCCATTCGGGAGAATAGGACAACAATGTCCAAGTTGGAATTCCGAGCGAGCCGGAAACCTGGATTGTCGAATTGTCGATCGAGATCACGTGATCCATTGCCGCAACTTGCGCGAACCAGTCTTCGACGCTGGATAAGGGATCGACATCCGCATCGCGATGAATGACGACGCCGAGACGATCTCGCACAGAAGCGATGTCCGATTCCGTATCGCCATATTGCAAACTGACGAAACGGCAACCCGGACGTTTCAAAATCTCATCCCAATGGGAGAGCGATGCGCTTCGCTCGTGCCCGACGATCGGATTGCCGCTGCGCCAACAAATGCCGATCAGGAGCCCATCGGCCTGCTCGTCGTAGCGCGCACGCAATTCGCGCGTGCGTTCGGGATCGGCGATCAAATACCAACCGCGGTTTGCTTCGAATGCTTCCTTGGATGCGCGATAGCGGAGACAAAGAGAGGCCAGGGGTATTTGCACATCTATATTGGCTTCCGCGATGGTCGCTGCCGGCGGATCGCTCCGCGCGACGATAGTTGCATCGGGGAACGAGCGTTGGAAAATGGGCACAAGTCGCGCCGAACATTCGAAAACGACATGATCGCTTTCCGCGATCGCATCCGGCAGCGCGTTCGCGAACATGATTTCGTCGCCGATGCCCTGCTCGCTCCAAACCAAGACTCGCTTTCCGGCGAGCGACTCGCCCTTCCAAAAGGGACAATCGAAATCGCGCCATGTCGACGGAAAATCCGGACAATCCCAGCGCCATTCGTTTTCGTGCCAACCTTCGGCGTATTTGCCCTGTATCAACAAAATGCGACTTAAATTGAAATGCGCCTCGGCATAATCGGGATGGACAAGAATAGCCTGGCGGAGCGTCGCCTCGGCTTCTGTCATGTTGAGGTCCGAGGCGAACAGAAGGCCGAGATTGTTGAAAGCCGTCGCATTGCTCGAATCGACTCGGATTGCCTCGTCGAAATTTTCGAGCGCGGCTTGCCGGTCGCCGCGTACGACCTGAGCATTCCCCTGTCCCACGAGCACGAGCGAATAATGACGCCGCAGATCGTCGTCGTCCGGTGCGATCTCGCGCGCTCGTTCTATGGATTTACGCGCTTCGTCGAATGCCTGACGCGCCACTTGTTCGTTCGCAAGGCTATCGAGAGCACGCACGAGCGCAAGATTGGCTTGCGCAAAAATGCCGGCTTCGGCCGATGGGCCAGGATTTATCGTCACAATTTGCGCAAGCAGGGTCTCGGCTTCATCCACCACGCGCCGGAGACGGTTTTCCCGATCTGACGGCGGGTTGATCATTCAGGCCTCCGCCTTAGCCTCGACGATCAGATCGCAAATCTCTCTGACAGCCGCGTCGCCCCCGCGCCGCTCTGTAATATATTGGGCCAGAGCGCGGGCTTCGTTCACGCCGTCCGCAACGGTCATTGGGCAGCCCACGGCTTCGAAAAGCGCGATATCCGTTAGATCGTCGCCGACATGAGCAACGTCTTCGAGATCGATTTCCAGATCGTCGCAAATCTTGACGATGCGCGCGAGCTTGTCGCGCGTATCGATATAGATGTGTTCGACGCCCAATGCCCGCGCGCGGTGCGCAATCGCCGGCGCCGTGCTGGCCGTCATCATTACGACGACAACGCCCGCGCGTTGCGCGCGTTGTATGCCGAGCCCGTCCTTGACGTTGAATTTACGCATTTCGTCGCCGGCATCAGTGAAATAGATGCCGCCGTCGGTCAGAACGCCGTCGGTATCGAGCGAAAGTAGACGAAGACGCTTCAACTTTGCCCGTAGCTCTTTGCCGATCTTGACGCTCATGCGCGCGCCCGAATGATGGCGGCGACCCGTTCGGCATCCGCGGGATGATCGACACCGATAGACCCGGGCGCCACCGGCACACAGGCTACGCGCTCACCATGCTCCAGGAAACGGAGCAGTTCGATGCTCTCTGCACGTTCCACCGGACCACGTTCCCAAGCGGCGTACCGCGCCAGCGCAGCCCGCGTGAAGGCATAGAGCCCGATATGCTGGGTGCGTTGCATTTTCTCGCCCATCGGATAGGGAATTGGATAGCGCGATATCGCCATCACGCAGCCGTCGAGCGTCGGGGTCATTTGAACCACGCTCGGATTATCGAGCTCCCTGTCGTCGACACGTTCGATATAACCGGTCGACACTTCGATCCCCCGGCTCTTCGATTCGCGCAACAAACGTACAACCGCGTCGATCGCGTCCGGATCGATCAACGGTTCGTCGCCCTGCACATTGACGTAAAAATCGGCCTCGATTCTGCTCGCAACTTCGGCAAGCCGGTCCGACCCTGTCGCGTGGACATCGGATGTCATGATCACATCCATGCCATGCGCGCGGCAATATTCTTCGATCCGCGAATCGTCGGTCGCAACCACGCAGCTGTCGACCTCCTTCGCCTTATTGGCCTGATCCCAGACCCAGGCAATCATCGGACGGCCTGCAATATCGGCAAGCGGCTTTCCCGGGAAGCGGGTAGATTTAAAACGCGCAGGGATGACGGCAAGAACGGACATGGCGACCCTTTTCGAACGTGACCGCGAGTGTCGCGGTCCACGTTCACTCGATCAAGACCCAAGTTCCGTTCCGCACCTCGGCCATCCTGAAGCAATTGAGATCGAGCCCCATATGGTCCTGCGCACTCAATCGATAGATACCATTCGCGCCGGCAAAATTTTCGGTCTCTTCGATCGCCTGGCGAATCGCCACCTTGTCGGTGCCGCCGGCCCGCACGATCGCCGAAACCGCGATGAGAATCGCATCGTGCGCATAGGCGCCATAGGCGTTGGGGGGCACGTCCCAGTGCTTGCGATAGGCATCGATATACGCACGCAATATGCGCTTGCTCGGATCGGCATCCGGCAAATAGTCGGCAACGCTGAGCGGCGGAACCGGCATGCGCACGCCCTCCGCCGCATCGCCGGCGAGATTGAGATATTCCTCCGTGACCTGGGCCTGGGTCTGATAGAGCGGGGCCTTGGCGCCGCTGCGGCGGTAGGCCTCCGCGAGATAAGGGGGTGTCGATCCGAAATCCAGTGCCAACACGGCCTGGACTTCGGGCACCGCGCGAATACGCGCGAGTTGATCGTTGATCCGGCGTGTCTGCGAGGGGTAGGTCGTATTGACGATGATGGAAATCCCGTAATTCGCCGCCTGTGTGGTGCACTGCTCGGCCATCGATACCGCGAATCCGCTGTCGCCCGAAATCATGGCGATGCGCGCGATGCCACGCCGTTTCATATCCTCAAGAATTTTGGCGCAGGCGATGCGGTCGGTCGGCGAGGTCTTGAAGACCCATGGATTGACGGGACTGATCAAGGCGGTCGAGCCTGCAAGCGCGATGAAAGGAATCTGCGCCTGTTCGATCAGGGACAAAACCGTCATCGCGGCGCCGGTCGTCGATCCACCGATGATCAAGTCGACGCGATCCGTCTCGATCAGGCGATGCACGGCCGTCTGTGCACTGCGCATGTCGATGCCGACATCGTAGTAGAAAAGCTCAAGCGGTTGGCCGTTCACGCCGCCCTGCTTATTGATGAGATCGACATAAAGTTGGAGCGTAGCGAGTTGCGGTGCACCCACATAGGCGCCGTCGCCGGTGACGGACAGAAACGCGCCGATTTTGATGGTCGGGGCGGTTTGCGCCAACGCGTCGGTGGCGCCGATCGCGAACAGTAATATCCAGGCGACGCGGGCGAATGCCCTCATGCCATCATCCTCAAATTCTGTCCGCGGAGCTTGCCAGCGAGCGGGCCCTGAGCCGCTGCGTCCGCTCGTCACGCCATTGCATGGTTTTCAGCAAAGTGCTCAGGGTCACGGCACTCAGCGTCGCACGGGCAATATCGTCGATCTCGCTCAGCACAAGATCGAGCGCTGCTCCGATGTCCGTATCTTCACCAGGCTCCTTCGCCGACGAGCCGTTACCTTCGATATCCTCGAACAGCCGGACGATATCGAGCAGCGTGATACGCCGCGGATTGCCGATGAAGCGATACCCCCCGCCGGCGCCACGCGCCGCCTCCACCAGTCCGGCTCGGCCGAGATCGCGCATCACCTTGGCGAGATGATTGGTCGAGATTCCATAACGCCCGGCAATGTCGGTCGCCGAAATCTGGCGTTCCGGATCGCGGGCCAATTCCAACACAGCATAAAGACCGTAACGAGTCGCCTTTTGCAGCTTCATGCCTAATCCAACGGCTTTTCGAGTTCGATGAAGGGCCCCGCCATCATGCCTTGGGCGCGAAAAAAGGCCATATCGAGGCGATCTTCGCGCGCCACCATTGTACGCACGGTGGCGACCCCGTCGGCGCGCAGACAATCGCACATCGCCTCAAACAACCGTTCGCCCATGCGGCGGACCCGGAACCTTGGGTCGACCCCGATGGCGACCACCCAGCCGCAGGGCTCCGAGCCGAACTCATAGGCGCGAACCTCGCCCACGATATAGCCGCGCACGAGCCCGCCCTTGGGCTCTTCCGCCACAAGGAAGTGACGGCCCGCACGATCGGATGTTCGGCCGAAAGTATCGGTCCAGAAAGTCCCCTTCGCGATGCCGGTCATCTCGGCATCCAGCGCGATCACAGCAGGCAAATCCGCCTCGTTCGCGGGCCGGATTCCGACGGTTTGGAGGGCCTCATTCATCCTTGACAGAATGCGCCGAGGCGCGCACTCTGTAAATAGGTATTTCAGTACCGAATTACATATAAAAAATGGATTGAAACAGGATGATCGAATTCGCCACCGACCCGAGCCGATACAAACATTGGAAGCTCTCCTTTGACGGCGCGGTCGCCACATTGGCGCTCGACGTCAAGGAAGATGGCGGCATAGTCCCCGGCTATGCGCTGAAGCTCAATTCCTACGATCTCGGCGTCGATATCGAACTCTACGACGCCGTCCAGCGGCTTCGCTTTGAACATCCCGAGATCAAAAGCGTCATCCTCACCTCGGCGAAGGAACGCGTCTTCTGCGCCGGCGCCAATATCACCATGCTCGGCAAATCGTCGCATGCCGCGAAGGTCAATTTCTGCAAATTCACGAACGAGACGCGCAATGGCATCGAGGATGCGAGCGCCAACTCGGACCAAACCTATATCTGTGTGGTGAACGGCACGGCGGCCGGCGGCGGCTATGAAATGGCGCTCGCCGCCGATTATATCATGCTGGTCGACGACGGTGCCTCCGCCGTCTCCCTGCCCGAGGTTCCATTGCTTGCCGTACTGCCCGGCACTGGCGGCCTCACCCGTATCGTCGACAAGCGCCATGTTCGCCGCGACCGCGCCGATTTCTTCTGCACGTTGGTCGAAGGCGTGCGCGGCAATCGCGCCGTGGATTGGAAACTTGTCGACGAACTGGTGCCGCGCTCCAAGCTCGCTGAGACCGCCAGCCAGCGTGCCCGCGAATTCGCGGCCAAATCGAAACGTCCGGATGGCGCCAAAGGCCTCACCCTCACGCCGCTCAAGCGCACGGTCAGCGACACCGATATCGTCTATCCGCATATCGCGGTGAAACTCGATCGCGAACACGCGACCGCCGAGATCATGCTGTCGGGTCCGACAGCCGCGCAGCCGAAAGACGTCGCAGGCATCCATGCCGCCGGCGTCGATTTCTGGCCGCTGGCCTTCGCTCGCGAGTTCGACGATTTCATCCTACATATGCGCCATAACGAACCGCGGATATCGACCTGGGTCTTCCGCAGTTCGGGCAATGCCGATTTCGTCGCCGATGCCGACCAAGCCCTGATCGCGAACGCCAACGATTGGCTGGTACGCGAAATCACCCTCTATCTCAAACGCTCGCTCAAGCGGCTTGATGTTTCGTCGCGCAGCATCATCACCCTGGTGGAGCCGGGAAGTTGCTTTACCGGCACCCTCATGGAAATCGTGTTGGCTGCGGACCGCTCCTTCATGCTCGACGGCACCTTCGAAGGCTCGAACCTGCCGGCCGCGACTTTGCGCCCGACCGGAATGAACTTCGGCCCCCTTCCCATGTGCAATGGCCTGCCGCGCATCGAGACGCGTTTCCTGGATGAGCCCAAAACCATCGCCGCGCTGAAAGCGCAGATCGGCACGGATCTGAATGCCGCCGCCGCCGACGCGGCGGGACTTGTCACCTTCACCCCCGACGATATCGATTGGGAGGACGAAGTGCGCGTCGCCATCGAGGCGCGCGCGAGCTATTCGTCCGACGCGCTCACCGGTATGGAGGCCAGCCTGCGCTTCGCCGGGCCGGAAACCTTGGAGACCAAAATTTTCGGCCGCCTCAGCGCGTGGCAGAACTGGATTTTCCAACGCCCCAACGCCGTCGGCGACGAAGGTGCGCTGAAACTTTACGGAACCGGTAAACAGTCAAAATACGACAAGGACAGGGTGTAGCCATGAGCAGCATCAATTATTCGGAAAAGATCCCCAACAACGTCAATCTGTCTGACGACCGGCGCCTGCAGCGCGCGCTCGAACAATGGCAGCCGCATTTCATCGATTGGTGGAAGGCGATGGGGCCGCTCGACAGCACCCAGCTCGACGTCTATCTGCGCACGGCGATAGACGTGTCGCCCAAGGGATGGGCGACCTTCGACACGGTGAAGATGCCCGACTACCGCTGGGGCATCTTCCTGGCCGACCGCGAAGAAGACCGCCGCATCGGCTTCGGAATCCATAAGGGCCAACCCGTGTGGCAGGAAGTGCCCGGCGAATACCGCTCCGAACTGCGCCGCCTGATCGTCACCCAAGGCGACACCGAACCCGCCTCGGTCGAACAGCAGCGCCGCCTCGGTCTGATCGCGCCATCGCTCTACGATCTACGCAACCTCTTCCAGATCAATGTCGAGGAAGGCAGGCATCTGTGGGCGATGGTTTATCTGCTCCAGGCCTATTTCGGCCGCGATGGGCGCGAAGAAGCCGATGCGCTTCTCACCCGCCATTCGGGCGATGCCGACAAGCCGCGCATCCTTCAGGCCTTCAACGTGCCGACCGACGATTGGCTGTGCTTCTATATGTTCTGCTATTTCCAGGATCGCGACGGCAAGTTCCAGCTGCACGCGCTGGCCGAGTCGGGCTTCGATCCGCTGTCTCGCACCTGCCGCTTCATGCTGACCGAAGAAGCCCATCATATGTTCGTGGGCGAAACCGGGGTGGGGCGCGTCGTCCAGCGTTCGGCAGAGCTGAGCCGCGAGCACGATACCCTCGACATCCGCAAATTCGGCGGCGTCGATCTGCGGACCTTGCAGAAATACGTCAATTTCTATTATTCGATCTGTCTCGATCTGTTCGGGCAGGAGAAATCGACCAACGCGGCCAATTTCTATTCGATGGGCATCAAGGGTCGCTACGAGGAACAGAGCATCGACGACGATCACGTCCTCGAAGGATTGACCTATAAGGTGCCTGAAATCTCGGGCGACAAGATCATCTTGTCGGACCTGCCGGCTCTCACTGCGATCAACGAACGGCTGCGCGACGATTACCGCGCGGATTCGCAAAAGGGCGTCGATCGCTGGAACAAAATCCTGACCGAGCACGGGATCGATTTCAAACTGACGCTGCCGCACCAGGCTTTCCATCGCAATATCGGCACTTTTGCCGGCATGCCGATCACGCCGAACGGCAAGATCATCGCGAAGGATGAGTGGGACAAAAAGCGCGACCAGTGGCTGCCGTCCGAATCCGACAAGGCCTTCGTCCAAAGCCTGATGCGGCGCGTGATCGAACCCGGCAAGATCGCGGGCTGGGTCGCCCCCCCGGCGCGTGGCATCCACGGTAAACCTGTCGATTATGAGTACGTGAAATTCAACTAAGCGGCCGTCTATAATAGGCGCAACAGGGAGGCGCCAAATGGCCGACAATGTTGCCGAAAAAATGGCCGATAATACGGTGCGGATCGACTCGCAGAAGTCGCCCGCCGGAATAAGCTTTTCGACCGTCTTCAACGTGGCGGTTCCGTTCATCGACCGGCATATCGCCGAAGGTCGCGGCGCCAAGGTGGCATTGCGCGTTCATGGCGGCGCCGACTGCACCTACGCGCAATTGGCCGAGAATGTGAACCGGGCCGGCAACGCGCTGCTGTCGCTCGGTCTCGCGCGCGGCGACCGCGTCCTCATGATGGTCAAGGATTCCTGCGAGTTCGTTTATCTCTTCTGGGGCGCCATCAAGGCCGGCATCGTGCCGGTGCCGCTCAACACCCTGCTGCGGGCCAAGGATTACGCGTTCAATATTGAGAATTCCGAAACCGCCGCGGTCATCTATTCGCCGGAATTCGCGGCTGAGGTCGAACCCGCGCTCAAGCAGGCCAAACATACGCCGAAGGTTGTTTTGCGCGCCGCCGGTGACGGCGAAACGCTCGAAACCCGCATGCGAAACGCTTCGGCCTCCCTCGCCCCCGCTCCCGCCAAACCCGACGACGATTGCTTTTGGCTCTATTCCTCAGGCTCGACCGGCAATCCCAAGGGCGCGGTCCACGCGCATCGCGATATGGTCGTCACCAGCCAGCATTACGGCGTCGAAACCATCGGCTTAACTGAAAACGACGTCTGTTTTTCCGCCGCCAAGCTGTTCTTCGCCTATGGGCTCGGCAACGCCATGACCTTCCCCTTGTGGGTCGGCGGCTCGGCCGTGTTGTTCGCGGGCGCGCCCAATCCCGCAATCGTGCACGAGGTGATCGAGACGCAACGTCCGACCGCCTATTTCGGCGTGCCGACGCTCTACGGTGCGCAACTCCGCGCCATGGCCGAGAAGATGCCCGATCTCTCATCGGTCCGGCTCTGCGTCTCGGCCGGCGAAGCCTTGCCGCCCGAACTGCTCAAACGCTGGATCGAACGTACCGACACACCGATCCTGGACGGCATCGGCACCACCGAGATCCTCCATATCTTTCTCTCCAACACAGAAGCCGCCCTAAAGCCGGGCGCTTCGGGCAAGCCGGTGCCGGGCTACGAGGCCAAGATCGTCGACGAGGCCGGCAAGCCGGTGAAACAGGGCGACAGCGGAAGCCTGATGATCAAGGGCGATTCACTTCTCAAATATTACTGGCGCAATCCGGAAAAGACCGCCGCCTCGCTCAAGGATGGCTGGATGTATACCGGCGATACCTATTACCAGGATGCCGACGGCTTCTTTTTCTGCGCGGGGCGGTCCGACGATATGCTCAAGGTCGGCGGCATCTGGTGCTCGCCGGTCGAGATCGAACAGAAGCTGATCGAACACCCGAAGGTCCTCGAAGCCGCCGTGGTCGGCCGCAAGGACGAGGACGAGTTGATCAAGCCCGAGGCCCATATCGTGTTGAGCGACGCGGGCAATGCCTCCGACGCGCTCAAACAGGAACTGCTCGAACACTGCAAGAACGGCCTCGCGCGCTACAAATATCCGCGCTGGATCAATTTCGTCTCGGAACTGCCGAAGACGGCAACGGGGAAGATTCAGAGATTCCGGTTGAGGCAATAGGTGCATGGCGCTCGCCGATACCATCATCGCCCTCGCGCGCGGCACGTGGCGCAGATTTTCCGAACGCAATCGGGCACCCGAAGCGTTGCTCGCCGCCACCGATGCCGCGATCGCCTTATCGGACAGCTTCACGCGCGAAATCATGGCGCGCGACATTCCCGATCTCAATCGGATCGCATGCGCCAACGGGTGTGCGTGGTGCTGTCATTATCAGGTCGGCGTGACGGCACCGCAGGCGCTGCACATCGCGGCGAAGTTAACGGAGGGTGCGGGCACACGATCGTTGGAGGAGCAAAAGCAAAAGCTCGCCGCCCTCGACAGGCGTACGCGCGGCCTCGATGCCGCCCAGCGACTAAAGGCGCGTCTCGGCTGCGCCTTTCTCGACGCGCAGAATGCCTGCACCATCTATGCGTTTCGGCCCTTCGGTTGCCGCGGCGCCAATTCCATTGATGCCGATCTGTGTCATGCCTTCCTGGAAGGAACAGCCACTCCGGAACAGCGGAATGGAAATTGGCTGCACAAGGTTCCCTACGAAGCGCAACGCGATCTGCAGGATGGATTCCACATGGGTTCGCTCGAGAACGGCCTGCGCGACGATCGGCTCGAACTGACGGCGGCGGTGATCGTTGCGCTCAATACGCCGGATGCCGCCCAACGCTGGATCGCAGGCGAGGATATCTTCAAGGATGCACGGCTGCCCGAAGGCGCGTGAGGATCACACTCCCAAATACCGATGCTGGATATCGGGTGCCGCACGCAATGCTTCCGACCTTCCGCTCCAGACGGCGCGGCCTTTCTCGATCACCACATGACGATCGGCGAAACGGGTAAGCGCCTCGACGTTCTTGTCGATGACGAGGATCGATTGACCGGCCCCCTTTAGCGCCGCCAAGACGCGCCAAATCTCGGCACGGACCAGCGGCGCCAATCCTTCGGTTGCCTCGTCGAGGATCAACAGGCCCGGATTGGTCATCAGAGCGCGGGCGATGGCCAGCATCTGTTGCTCTCCGCCGGATAGTTGCAAGCCCGCATTGTCGCGCCGCTCGGCCAGCGCCGGGAAAACAACAAAAACCCTTTCGAGCGTCCACGGATTTTTGGCGGCGCGACGATTGGCCGCCGTCGCCACCAGATTTTCATAGACGGTCAGGTTCGGGAAAATCTGACGTCCCTCGGGAACCAATCCAAGACCGGCACGGGCGATCTTATAAGGGGCGAGACCGTGGATCGCCTGCCCAAGGTACCGCACCGTGCCCTGGCGCGGCCGCAAGAGACCCATGATCGAACGCACAGTCGTAGTTTTTCCCATGCCGTTACGCCCCAACAGGGTGACGACTTCGCCTTCCTCGACCGAAAGCGACATGCCGAACAGCACCTGCGAGCTGCCATAGGCGCTATCGAGTCCCTCGACCTCCAGCAATGCCCGCATCACGCATCACCGAGATAGGCGCGACGAACTTCGCCGTCCGCGCGAATGGCGTCAGGCGTACCGGTCGCAATCGCGCGGCCATACACGAGCACGGTAATACGGTCGGCGAGCGCGAAGACCGCATCCATGTCGTGTTCTATCAACAGCATCGTGATGCGTCCCTTGAGGCCTGCGAGATACTCCGTCATACGCGCCGATTCCTCGGGCCCCATGCCCGCCATCGGCTCATCCAGCAAGAGCATCTTGGGATTAGTGGCCAGAGCCATCGCGATCTCCAGCTGCCGCTGCTCGCCGTGCGCAAGTTCGCCGCTCCTAACATCATTGCGCGCGCCGAGGTCGAGTCCTTCCAGTAGTGCCCGCGCCGGCTCCCGCAAGGTCGGATCGAGGGCCGCCTTCGCCCAAAAGCGAAAACTGTGGCCCTGCCCGGCCTGGATCGCCAAGGCAACGTTATCCAGCACCGAAAAATCGCGCAGGATCGACGTGATCTGGAATGATCGCACAAGTCCAAGACGGACGCGCGCGGGCGCCGCAAGGTCGGTGACATCTTGTCCGGCAAAGCGGATGCGGCCGGAATCCGGCTTCATCATGCCTGAGAGTTGATTGATCAATGTCGTCTTGCCTGCGCCGTTCGGGCCGATGATGGCATGGATTCCGCCGGGCATAATCTCCAGCGACAAGGAATCGGTCGCGATCAGCGCCGCGAAATTCTTGTGAAGACTTTCCGTGACGAGAATGGGTTCAGGCATCGCGAGGGCGCCTCTTCAACATTCCGTCGATGCCGCCACGCGCAAAGAGAACGACGAGGATCAGGAAAGGTCCGAAAATGATCTGCCAGTGTTCGGTGAGATCGGCGAGCTTGTCCTGCAACAGCCAGTAGACCACCGCGCCAGTGACCGGCCCGAACAAACTGCCCATGCCGCCGAGCACGACCATGAAGATCATCTCCCCGGAACGCGCCCAATTTAGCGTATCGGGGCTGACGAATTTTTCGAGATTGGCTTCGAGGATACCAGCAAGGCCGCACATGGTTCCGGCAATGACGAAGGCTGCGAGCTTGTAGCGGTAGGTGGAAATGCCGATCCCCTCCATTCGCGTCTCGTTGGATTTAATGCCGCGGATCACCATGCCGAAGCGCGAATTGACGATCCGCCAAAGGACGAACAGACAAAGCAGCAAAGCGGCGAAAATCACGTAATAGAATGTCACGCGATCGTTGAGATTGAGGAACGACAAGCCGGTGGCGCTCCGCCGGGCTATCGTGAGCCCGTCGTCGCTGCCGTACAATTCGGCGCTGCGCGCCAGGAAATACAGCATCTGCGACAAAGCCAGAGTGATCATGATGAAATAGACGCCGCGCGTCCGCAAACTGATGGCCCCGAACAGGAACGCGACGATCGCCGAGACGATCAGCGCTGTCGGCCATTGTATCCAAGCACTCGTAACGCCGTGAAACGACAGGATGCCCACCGTATAGGCCGCCACGCCCAGATAGGCGGCGTGGCCGAAACTAATCATGCCTCCATAACCCATGATCAAATTGAGGCTTAAGGCGGCAATCGACCAGATCATGGCGCGCGCGAACATGCCGATGAGAAACGGTTCGCCGACGGCAGGGGCAAGAAACGGCATGAACGCGCAGATCGCCAAAACAAGGGCGGAAATCACGCGCGAAAGCGTCATGCATCGCGTCAAGCCCACGTTCATGCCTTGGCACCCTTCGGCGGGAATAAGCCTTGCGGCCGAAAGAACAGGATCGCTGCCATGAGAACGTAGATGAGCATCGAAGATAAGGCGGGACCCGCCGCCTCCGCCGCATTGACCGGCAGGAACAGCGCCAGCAGATCGTCCAGAAACGAGCGCCCCAGCGTATCGATCATCCCTGTCAGCAACGCCGCGATGAAGGCGCCGCGGATCGAACCGATGCCGCCAATCACGATGACGACGAAGGCTTGGATGAGCACTGTATCGCCCATGCCGATATTGGCCGTCGTCAGCGGCGCGATGATCATGCCGGCGAATCCGGCCAGCGCGGCACCAATCCCAAAGATGACGGTGAACAGCAACGGAATATTGACGCCGAGCGCTCCCGCCATCTCGCGGTTCGATGCTCCCGCGCGAATCAGCATGCCGATGCGGGTCCGTTGCACCACAAGATACAGCCCGCCCGCGACAATCAGTCCAAGCGTAATGATCACCAACCGATAGACGGGATAATCGATTCCAAAGGGCAGAGAGACGGAGCCGTTGAAATAGGGTGGCAGCGGAATGGTGCGACCTGCGGCACCCCAGAATATCCGGACCAATTCGCGAAAAAACAGTATGAGACCGAATGTGGCGAGCACCTGATCCAGATGATCGCGCCGGTACAGAGTCCGCAGGGCAACGATTTCAAGCGCTATGCCGGATAGAACCATCAGCGGGACGGAAATGACGACCGCGAGAACAAACGAGTCGGTCATTTGTGTGAAGGTCGCCGCGAAATAAGCACCCAACATATAGAGCGAGCCATGCGCCAGATTGACGAGATCCATGATCCCGAAAATCAGCGTCAATCCGGCCGCCAACAGGAACAGCACCATGCCCAGTTGGATGCCGTTCAGAAGCTGTTCGGCGAAAAGTACGTAATTCATGGAAGGCTCCCCTCCCGACCCGTGCCACTAGGTGAAGGTCGGGAGGGGCCGGTAGCTACATCTTGCACTGCGTCGCGTAGGAATCCTGATGATCCTTCAAGACGACCTGACGATTCGCATTCATCCAGGTTCCGTCCTTATCCGCGATGACTTCGTTGGCATAAAAATTCTGGATCGGGAAATGGTTCGGCCCCATCTTGAATGCCCCGCGAACCGAGTCGAACTTCGCCGCCTCGAACGCTTTGCGCATGCCGTCTTGGTCCTTCAGATTTCCCTTCACCGCTTCCACGCCGGACTTGATCAGCATGATCGAATCATAGGCCTGCGCGGCATAATATGACGGATAAGTTCCGTGCTTCGCCTTGAAATCGGCGACGAACTTCTTGTTCGCCGCATTGTCCATATCCGCAGCCCACATCTGCGTGAGGAAAGTGCCGAGCGCGGTCTTGTTCCCCGCCTTTTGCAACAGCGGCAGGCTGAGCGCATCGACCGTATACACGCTATAGAGTGGAATCTTGCCGGTCAGACCAGCCTGATCGTATTGGGTCAGGAAGGCAGGGCCATGGCCGCCCGGATAGAAGACGAACACGCCGTCCGGATTGGCCGCCTTCACCTTCGTCAGCTCGGCCGACCAATCCATCTGGGCCGGCCAGGCCGTCATATCCTTGCCGACGATCTTCCCTTTGAAGGTCCGCTCGACACCGGCGACCATATCCTGGCCGGCAGCGTAGTTCGGCGCGACGAGATAAAGCGACTTCACGCCCTTCTGGTTCAGAAGCTCGCCCAGCGCCATCGGCGTTTGGTCGTTCTGCCAGGAGACATTGAAGAAATTCTTGTGGCACGCCTTGCCGGCAAGGTCGGACGGCCCGGCATTGGCGCTGATCAGGAACTTGTTCGCATCAAGAACGACGTCCTTGGATGCCAGCAGAACGTTCGACCAGATTTGACCGGTCACGACATCGACATTGTCGCGCTCGACGAGCTTTTCGACCGCCTGCTTGCCCTTTTGCGGATTTTGTTCGTCGTCGCCATAGATGATATTGACGTCGAGCGGCCCCATCTTCTTTCCGATGTGCTGCAGCGCCATTTCGGCGCCATTGCGGAAATCGTTGCCGATCACTGCGGCGGGGCCGGTCAGCGTGGTGATGAAGCCTATCTTTATTTCGGCGGCCTGGACCGGCAGCGCCGCGAGCCCGAGCGCTGCGACGGCGCCCAGCCAAATATATTGTTTCATGGTGACCTCCCTGGTGACGTAAGACGGATGGTTTATAGCTCATAATGCCGCAGCCGCCCATCCTGCCCCGGCGGCAAGAACGAGGGCGAGCAGGCCCGCAACCCGGTAGGGGCGCTCGGACACCGGCTCCCCCGATACCGCCACTTGCACCAGAGCCAGCACGGCCTTGGCCAGGATCGCCGATCCAACGATTAAGATTAAAATCGCTGGAATCGCGAACGGCAAGAAAGCCAAGGTCCTCGGGCCGTCCGCCGGCATTCCCCCGAAAAGGGCGATTATACCCGTAAAGACCGCCGCGAGGACTGCGCCTATAACGAGCCGACTCAGCAAACCGATGGGGCTCTGTGTCCGTCCGCCGCGTGTCGTGACGAGATGCACTGCCGTCGCCGCCGCAAGCGCCGTGCTGACCACGACGAAAATAAGGCTCCGCCAGGTCGAGGGCTCGGGCAATTCCGGGACTATCACATGCCAGAGCAGCAGGGCGCCGAAGGTCGCGAGATAAGCCGCAGGCAAAAAGGCGACAAAGAGGGTCGCGACACGACGAAATGTCGTGGCGCCGAGACTCGTGACCGGCGCGCCATAAGCCCCCGCCCCCAACAGAATCGCAGAATGGCAGACCAAATAGAGCAACGGAACGATCAAAAGGCTGGTGAGCGCGCCATGCGCAATGGGGATATTAAGCGCGCGATCCGTCAAGGAAACAAAGACGTAACTTGGGATACCGAGAAAAACCGTTGCAAAAAGAATGGGCGCCAAGATTTTCGCGGCTACCGGAAAGCGCTTCAGCTCGCTCAGGGCGGCAAGAATCAAAAGCCCGACGATACTCGCGAGCATAATGACGATGAGCGTTGGCGAGCCGCCGCGCAACCAATTGAGTAAGGCGGCAAAGGGCATCGCCACGAAAACGAGCAGTGTGAAAGCCCCCGCCGTCGCCACGTTACGTTCCGATTGTTCGAACCAATAGACGACAAAGCGGTCGAACGATCGCAACGCGGCGGACACGGCGAGAACAGGTGCCTCGGCAATCGGCGTCGCGCCAAGGGTCTTCCACATATTAGCGGCGCTGCGGCGAAGGCGGCTCGGCTCAGTGGTGCGGCCCACGTCGAGAAAAATCAGGAACAATCCGCAAGCCGCCAGGGCGAAAGCGGCTAGGCGAGCAAGCCGTGCAACGAGGTCGAATACGCCCTCTTCCATCACGCCCGTGTGAAATCGATGGCCCCGCCGGGCAGCAAGTAAAGAACCATCGCCGCTCCGCCTTGGACGGTCGGCTTATGGGCCGAGTCCGGTCCATAAACCAACCAACCGGCACCATGGCCGTCAAACTGCGCCGCCGCATCCAGTGGCATAATCATGTCGATCTCACCGTTGGGATGGCGATGGTGGGGTCCGACTACGTCGGTCATGTGAACGACATCCACGCTGAAACCGTCCACGTCCTTGATCACCCGGCCGAATTTGATGCCGCCCTGCTCGCGCTCGCACATCCAGCCGTCGGCAACCGCCGCGGCGCAGGCGGCGCGGATCGATTGAAATGCTTGGCCGGCCGCGGGGAATTTGGCGTTCAGCTCGGCGGCCAATTTGGCATCGAGCGGATGGCCCCGAACGGTTTGGGTCACCTCGGCGATTAACGTCTGGAATTCGTCCTTGGTCATCGAATCAAGAGGAGTTGTTTCACCATAAAGAGACTCCTATAGTATCCATGGATTGTTCGGCAACCAAACAATATGTGCCATGCCCTTGGACCAGCATAAGACCATTCTGAACTGCACGGTAAACGGCCGCGAACATATTCGCGCCGTGCCCGACAACCTGCTTCTCGTCGATTATCTCCGTGAGCATCTGGGCCTGACCGGCACGAAGATCGGCTGCGACGGTGGCGAATGCGGCTGCTGCACGGTCCTCGTCGACGGCATCGCCCGTCATGCCTGCCTGACCCTTGCCGCCGTGTGCGAGGACAAGGCCGTCGAGACCATCGAATCGTTAGATACGCGCGGCCGTCTCGCCCCGATCCAACGCGGTTTCCATGAAAAGCTCGGCGCCCAATGCGGCTTCTGCACCCCCGGCATGGTGATGGCCGCCGAAGGCCTACTGCGCACCAATCCAGATCCGAGCGAGGACGAAATCCGCGCCGGCCTCGCCGCCAATATCTGCCGCTGCACCGGCTATGTGAAAATCATCGAGGCCGTCCAGGCGGCAGCGAAGGAGCTTCGCCATGAATGAGATGACGAAACCTACCGGGCGTGTGAAATCCATCGGCGTTCCCCAACCACTGGTCGACGGGCCGGAAAAGGTGTCGGGCAAGGCACTCTATTCCGCCGATTTCATCCCCGCAGGGTGCCTTGTCGGGCGCATTTTACGCTCGCCAGTCGCGCATGCCGAAATTCTGGGCGTGGACGTGACGGCGGCGCGCGCCCTACCCGGCGTGATCGCCGTCATCACCGGCGAGGATTGCGACGAGACTTACGGCGTGCTGCCGATCGCGCGTCATGAATATCCCCTCGCCCGCGACAAGGTACGCTATCGCGGCGAACCGGTCGCCTGCGTCGCCGCCGTCGATGTCGAAACGGCGCAAGCCGCCCTCGACCTCATCGTCTTCACTTACAAGGAACTGCCGGCCTATTTCACCGCGCAAGAGGCGATGGCCGAGGGTGCTGTCCTGCTGCACGATTTCAAACCCGGCAATATCGAGCGCGACGTCGATTACGAAATCGGCAGCGTCGATGCCGGTTTCGCCGAAGCCGATCTGGTTCTCGAACATACCTACAATTGCCCCGAGATCTGCCAAGTGCAGAGCGAGCCGCACGCGGCCATCGCCGAATACGATTCCGAGCGCGATTTCATGACCGTGCGCGCCAGCACCCAGGTGCCCTACTACGTCCATCTGATGCTGGCCAAAACCCTCAAGATGGATCAGTCGCGCATCCGCATGATCAAGCCGCATATCGGCGGTGGTTTCGGCTGCCGCACCGAATGCCTGAACGTCGAATTGATCTGCGCGCTGGCCGCCAAGGCGGCCAAGGGCACCGTGCGTCTCGTCGTTAGCCGCGAGGAAACCTTCATCACCCATCGCGGCCGGCCCGAAACCGACGTGAAGATGAAAATTGGCATGACAAAGGATGGCAAGATCACGGCCGTCGATTTTTCCTGCATTCAGCGCGGCGGCGCCTATTCCGGTTATGGAATCGTCACCATCCTCTATGCAGGCTCGCTAATCTTCGGCATCTACGATTTCGCGAATTGCCGCTACAAGGGCTTGCGCGTGTTGACCAACACGCCGCCACCGGGCGCGATGCGCGGCCACGGCACGGTGAACGTACGCTATGCGTTCGAATCCTGCTTCGACGAGATGTGCGCGACGCTCGGCCTTGATCCCATCGTTGCGCGCCGGCGCAATCTTCTGGTCGCACCGACCTTCAGCGCCAACGATCTGTGGATCAACAGCTACGGCCTCGGCCAATGCCTCGATTGGGTCGAACAGAAAAGCGGCTGGAAGGACCGGCGCGGCAAGCTCGGCCCCTATCGCGGCCTCGGCATCGCGTGTGCGCATTATCCGAGTGGTGCGTCAAAACCGGTCAATTGGACCGGCGAGCCGCATGCGACCATCCATCTCAAGCTCGATTGGGACGGCTCGATCACGATCCTGACGGGGGCGCCGGAAATCGGCCAGGGCTCATCGACCGTCATCACCCAGTGCGTGGCCGAAACACTCGGGCTCGATATGTCGCGCCTACAGATCGTCACCTCGGACAGCAAGCTGACGCCCAAGGATAACGGCGCCTATTCCTCCCGCATCACTTATATGGTGGGCAATGCCGCCATCGATGCCGCGAACAACCTGAAGAAGATCCTGATCGAAGCCGCAGCCAAAAAGCTCGACGCCAAGCCCGAGGATATCGAATGTTTGGGCGAGGTCTATCGCGCGGCGAGCCAGGATAAGGGCCTGGATTGGAAAGAGGTCGTGATGGCCGCGCTCGAAGGCACCGGCACGCTGACCATCAAGGGCAATTTCGATACCCTACCGCAATCGCACGGCACCAAGAAATATCGCGGCGGCGCGATCGGCGGCAGCATGGCCTATGCCTATGCCGCCGAAGTGGTCGAGGTCGAAATCGATCCCGACACCTGCGAAGTCCATGTCGTCAAGATTTGGGCGGCCCAGGATGTCGGCAAGGCCCTCAATCCGCTCGCCGTCGAAGGCCAGATCCAAGGCTCGGCCTGGATGGGCATGGGCCAGGCTTTGAGCGAAGGCACCACCTATCACAAAGGCCTGATGATATCGGGCAGCATGCTCGACTATCGCGTGCCGACCATCATGGAATCGCCGCCGATCGAAACCGGCATCATCGAAAGTATCGATCCCCACGGACCCTTCGGCGCCAAGGAAGCGGGCGAGACTTCGCTGGCGGCCTTTATCCCGGCGCTGACCAGCGCCATCGCCGATGCGCTCGACGGCCTGCGTCCCTACGACTTGCCGGTCACGCCCGACAAGCTGATGGCGCTGATGGAAAAAGCCGAAACCGGGCACGACGACGATCTCGCGGCGGCGGAGTAGGCCTTATGGAATTCATGCCCAACTTCCGGCTGCATCGTCCGTCGCAACTCACCGACGCGATCGCCGCCAAAGCAGAGGCGGAGTCGCTCTACCTCGCCGGCGGCACCGACATGCTGGTCAATGTCCGTCGCGGCATTGAGCAGCCGAAACATCTCGTCGATCTCTCCGCCGTTGCTGAATTGAAAAGGCGCCGCGACGATGCGGACGGCTTGACCTTGGGCAGCGGGCTCACGCTCGCCGAGATCGCCGCCGATGATGTGATCGCGGCGCGCTATCCCGCCGTGGCACAAGCCGCGCGCGCGGTCGCCGGGCCGACGCATCAGGCCTATGGCACGCTCGGCGGCAATCTTTGCCTCGATACCCGCTGTCTTTTCTATAATCAGAGCGAATGGTGGCGGAAGTCGAACGACTATTGCCTCAAGGAGCGCGGCGATATCTGTCACGTGGCCCCCGGCGGCAAACGCTGCTTCGCGGCCTTCTCCGGCGATGTCGCCCCCGCGCTCATCGTCTATGACGCCGAGGTGACCTTGACCGGCCCGGACGGAACGCGCCGCATTCCCCTCGAAAAATTGTATCGCAATGACGGCATGGCGCACCTCACGCTCAAGCCGGGCGAAATCCTCGCCGCCGTCCATTTGCCGGCGACTCACGCCGGAGATCCATCGAGTTACGAAAAAGCGCGCATCCGCGGCTCGATCGATTTCCCGCTGGCCGGAGTCGCCGTGCGCCTGAAACTCGCCGCCGACGGCACCGTGGCTGATCTCGCCGTCGCACTCACCGCCGTGAATCCCTATCCCCACCGGATTACCGGAACGGATGCCTATAAGGGCAAGCGCCTCGACACTGCCCTGCTCGACGCCTTGCGCGACCAGGTCCGCAAGCAGGCCAAGCCGATGCGCACCACAACCGTCGCACCTTGGTACCGCCGCCGCGTCGTCGGCGCGATCGCGCGTCGCCTGACGGCGGAATTGGCAGGATTCACCGAGTAGCAGCTTTCGCCTGCGCCGCCCACCCGCTATGGTTCACCTCTAATCAAACGACAGGGACAGGGTATGGCCGAGCGCATTCAATTCCAGTGGGACGATCCGTTTTTCTTCGAAGACCAACTCAACGAAGAAGAGCGCCTCGTGCGCGATTCCGCACGCGACTACGCGCAGGAACGGCTCATGCCCCGCGTGCGCGAAAGTTTCCGCAACGAAAGTTTCGACCGCGACATCTTCTCCGAGATGGGCGAGCTTGGCCTGTTCGGCACCCTGGTGCCCGAGGAATACGGCGGCTCCGGTCTCAATCATGTGTGCTACGGCCTAGTGATGCGCGAGATCGAACGCGCCGATTCCGGCTACCGCTCGATGATCAGCGTGCAGGCCTCGCTCGTCTCCACCGCGATCCTCACCTACGGCACCGAGGCGCATCGGCGCAAATATCTCCCCAAACTCATGACCGGGGAATCGATCGGCGCCTTCGGCCTCACCGAACCCGATTTCGGCTCCGACCCCGGCGGCATGATCACGCGCGCCGAACGCACCCAGGGCGGCTATGTACTGACCGGCAACAAGATGTGGATCTCCAATGCCCCAGTCGCAGACGTCTTCGTCGTCTGGGCCAAACTCGACGGCGCCATCCGCGGCTTCATCCTGGAAAAAGGAATGCCCGGCCTGAGCGCGCCGAAGATCGAAGGTAAATTCTCCCTGCGCACCTCGATCACCGGCGAAGTCGTGCTCAACGATGTCGAAGTTCCGGAAGAAAATATGTTCCCTGACATCTCCGGCCTCGGCGGCCCGTTCGGCTGCCTTAACAAGGCGCGCTTCGGCATCTGCTGGGGGGCTTTGGGTGCGGCCGAATTCTGCTGGCACGCGGCGCGGCAATATACGCTGGATCGCAAACAGTTCGGCCGACCACTTGCCGCCAACCAGCTCGTGCAGAAAAAGCTCGCCGATATGCAGACCGAGATCACGCTCGGCCTTCAGGGCGCTTTGCGCGTCGGTCGTCTGCTGGATGAGGGGCGCTGTGCGCCGGAGAATATCTCGCTACTCAAGCGCAACAATGCCGGCAAAGCGCTCGATATCGCGCGCCTCGCCCGCGATATGCACGGAGGCAATGGGATCATGGACGAGTTCCATGTCATTCGGCACCTGCTGAACCTGGAAACCGTGAATACCTACGAAGGCACGCACGATGTCCATGCCCTGATCCTCGGCCGCGCCCAGACGGGAATTCAGGCCTTCACGGGATGATCGACGAGCGCAGTCGCCTGCGCCTCCGCGTCATATCGTTGGACCGGCAAGAACGGTCGTTAATCGAAGATCGAACACCCGCATGACCGGGCGTTCGCCGGGCATTGCATTCGCCGTGGTTCTGGGCGCGATCACCTTGATCGGCCCTCTCACGATTCATTTGTATCTGCCGGCCATGCCCGAAGTGAAGCGTGAATTCGGGGCCTCCGATGCGCTGGTCCAACTGACCTTCAGCATCGTGCTGATCGCCATGGCGGTTTCGACGCCGATCTATGGATCGTTATCCGATCGATATGGCAGGCGTCCCGTCCTGTTGGCGGGCTTTCTGCTTTTTCTCACGGGCAGCCTGATCTCGGCTATCGCGCCCACATTATCGGTCTTGATCGCCGGCCGGCTCGTCCAAGCCATCGGTGCCGGATGTGGAATCACATTGTCGCGTGCGATTGCGCGCGACGCCTATGGACCGGCGGCGCTTGTCACAGCCATCGCGTACCTGACGATGGCCTATACGCTCGGACCGATGATTGCCCCACCCTTCGGCGGAATTTTGATCGATACGTTCGGCTGGCGCAGCGAGTTCTGGTTTGCCTTCGCTGCCGGCGCGATGATCCTCGTCGCCGTTTTTTTCGTGGTTCATGAAACGCATGGGAAAAAGGATCGGCCGGTCCGCGCAGGGAGCATTTTGTCTCACTACGCTTCCCTCTTGGCCGACCGGCGCTTCCTCGCTTTCGTTCTCCAATCCGGCTTCATGTCGGTTACCTTCTTCGCCATCGCCGCCGCTTCGCCGTTCTTGATGAAAGACCTGTTGGGCCGGTCCGCGTCGGAATACGGCCTCTATTTCATGTGTTTCCCCATCGGATATTGCATCGGAAACTTCGTTTCCAGTCGGCTCAGCGGACGCGTCGGCATTGAAAAAATGGTCCTCGCCGGCTCGCTCCTGTGTTTCGTCATGGCGACGGGGCAATCGCTCGCCATCCTTGCGGGATATTTGACCCCCGCCATACTTTTCGTGCCCGGTGGGCTGATGAGCTTCGCGCAAGGCCTATCGCTTCCCAATGCGCAAGCCGGTGCGATCCGAGTCCAGCCCGCCATCGCGGGCACGGCCGCGGGGCTTGGCGTCTTCGTGCAGATGTTCCTGAGCGCAATCGCGGTCGAGTTTTACGGCTTGTTGGCCGACGGAACACCCGGGCCGATGATCGCTATTTCCATGATCGGGGCCATTCTGGCGATCGCCTCGGCAGGACTGCTGTTCATCCCGCGCGAGGCCAAGTCGCAGAATTGATCGAAAAAGACGTTGGGCGAAATGCCTCAGGTTCCGCTATAACCTCCCGGTGAGCGATATTCCCAAAATCCAGCTGCAGGGCGTCACCAAGAGCTTCGGCGACAACCATGTCCTCAAGGGGGTGGATCTCGATATCGGCACCGGCCAATCCCTCGTGCTGATCGGGCCCTCCGCCTCCGGCAAGACACTGATCCTGAAACTGATCCTCGGCCTGGTGGAGCCCGATAGCGGGCGCATCCTGATCGATGGCGAGGACGTAACCCATCTCACCGCCAAGCAACGCGAATCCTATATCCGGCGCATGGGCATGCTGTTTCAGCAATCGGCGTTGTTCGACAGCCAGACGGTCTGGGAAAATGTCGCCTTTCGACTCCTGCAAGACAAAAACCTGACCCGCGCCCAGGCCAAATCCATCGCGCTCGACACCCTGGCCGCGGTCGGCATGACGCCGGACGTGGGCGAGCTATTACCGGCAGAAATCTCGGGCGGCATGCAGAAGCGCGTGGGATTCGCCCGCGCCATCGCGAGCCGACCAGAGATCGTACTGCTGGACGAACCGACCGCCGGCCTCGATCCGATCATGACCAATATCATCAACGACTTGATCCTGGAGAACGTCCGCCAGCTCGGCGCCACGACCATCTCCATCACCAGCGATCTGACGGGTGCGCGCAAGATCGCGAATACCATCGCCATGATCTATGACGGCCGAATCGTCTGGTCCGGTCCGGCCGCCTCCCTCGACGATTCGGACAATCCCTATATCGATCAGTTCGTCCACCATCGCGCGGGCGGCCCTATCGAGCAGGTGGAACGGGCTTTCTAAGCGAGAATCAGCCGCTTACGGTCCCGCCCTACTTGCGAGCATGACCGCTGCATGCTAGCAAATTATACATGGACGATCAGTGCCGTAAGCCGGTGATCGGCATTCCGAGCAGCCGTTTCATGAACCAGGGCGCTCGCATGCACGGCTATTCGACCGGCGAGCGCAACGTTATGGCGCTCTTGGAATATAGCGACTGCATCCCGATTCAGCTTCCGCCGATCGGCGACAGATGCGCGATCCAGCAATTGACCCAAATGCTCGACGGATTGCTGCTGCCAGGCGGCCGAGCCAACGTGGAACCCCATCACTACGGTGGCCCCGCCTTCCCCGAAGACGAAATCATCGATCCGGGCCGCGACGGCGTGGTTCTGAAACTCATTCCCGCCTGCCTTGAAGCGGGCGTGCCGATGTTCGGCATCTGCCGCGGCATCCAGGAAATGAACGTGGCGCTTGGTGGCACCCTGCACTACCGCGTCCACATGCTGGATGGCAAACTCGACCATCGTATGCCGCGCCGCGACGGATTGACCACCGAGGAGGTCTTCGCGCTCCGCCATGGCATCTCCCTGGAATCGGGCGGCCTCTTCTCCCGGCTGACCGGCGGGAAATCCGAGGCGAAGGTCAATTCCCTGCACGGCCAGGGCATCGACCGCCCCGCCGCCGACCTGCGCATCGAGGCGATTTCGGAGGACGGCATCATCGAAGGCGTGCGCGTCAATGCCGATACCTTCGCCGTCGGCGTTCAATGGCACGCCGAATACGAACCGCAGAAGCACGAATTGGCGGACGCGCTCTATACCGAATTCATGCGCGCCGCCGCGCAACGCGCGGCCAAACGCGCGCGCTGAACAGGCGGCTCAGCGCGCCGCCGTCCAGGTGCTGACGATCTCCGGAGCGGTCTGGCGTTTCTTTTCCGGTCCCATCGCACCCACCGTGCCGACATAGAGGAATCCGACGATGTGGTCCTCGGGCGCCAGCCCCAATCCCTGTTTCACGATCGGATCGTAGGCCGCTTCGCCGGTGCGCCAGAACGAGCCGAACCCGGAGCCGTGCAGCGCCAGGGTGAAGTTCTGGACCGCAGCACCCGCCGCCAAAAGCTGTTCGACCTCGGGGGCGCCCGGCTTGATCGTCGCGGTCGCGACCACGATCAGCGGTGCACGCAGGGCTTTCGTCTTCTCGCGCTCGATCGCCCCGGCATCCGCGTCGGGCATGCGGGCCTTGAGCGATTTGGCCATCAACTCGCCGAAATCCTTGCGCGCCTCGCCCGCGATCTTCATGAAGCGCCAGGGGCGAAGCATCTTGTGATCGGGCGCGGTGGCCGCGGCCGTGAAAGCCGCACTCAACAAATCGTCCGACGGCACCGGATCGGTCAGTTTCGCCGGCTCGCGTCGCGTTTTGATGATATCGATGACATCCATGCTTTATCCTCCTTGCTTGGTTCACACGATGTTGGGCATCACGTCCTTGATGAACAAGTCCACCGATTGGCGGGTATCCTGGTAGCTCATATTGCCGAAGGCAAACCGCCCGACCAGGTAGTTGCAACCGCTTACTTTCATCGCATCGTTGATTTCGTTCGCGACCGTCTCAGGCGAGCCAACGATGGCCCCGTCCTTGGCGATGGCCTCATCGAGCTGTTCCGGCCATAAGTGATTGTCGGTTCCCATCCTGCGCCATAATTCGACATGGCTGAGTTTCCAGCGCCGATAGGCGGGCGTCGCAATGCGAAGCGCCTCTTCATCCGTCTCACCGATGAACAGATGGCGCACCAGCCCCATCATCGGCTTGCCCCCGGCGCCATGCGTCTTGGTGTAGGATTCAAGATAGGCATCGTTGATGGCGCGCGCCAGACCACGCGGGTTATTGATGACGATATTCAACTTGCGTTCGGCCGCCATCGCGGCACCCTCAGCGTTCGACGGGCCATACCAAAGCGGCGGGCGCGGCGCCTGAAACGGACGCAGAACCATCGGCACGTTGGCGTAGCTCCAATATTTGCCAGTGTGGCTAAGGGTTTCCTGGGTCAAACCTTTCAGTACGATGTCGACAGCCTCGCGGTACATGGCGTGCGAATCTTCCGCCCGCACGCCATGGAACGCGGTCTCGAACGGCGAGATCCCACGGCCCATGCCGAACTGGAAGCGCCCTTTGCTGAGATGATCCAACATGCAGATTTCTTCGATCAGTCGAAGCGGCGAATAGGCCGGAACGATATAGATCAGCGGCCCGAGTTTGATGCGCCTGGTTCGCGCGGCGGCGGCCGCCAAAAACAGGCCTGGCGACGGCGCCATGCCGAGGCTGGTCTGATGATGTTCGGCAACGTGATAGCCGTAAAAGCCGGCGGCATCGTAGGCTTCGATCAGCTTGAGACGATTTTCGTAAAGCACGTGCGGGGGAGAATCCCCCGAATCCATGTGATCGAAAACGCCGATGGAAATAGGCATGGTGCCCCCTGTTTTTATGAGGCGCGGATCAGCGCCCCTTCGAGCACGGCACGCAATTCATCGGGCAATGGCCGTGACTTGGAGGTCGCCGGGTCGAACAGTACCGTGACTACTTCGGCCGTGGCGATGCAGCGCTCGCCGGAAAACACGCCCTGCCCCAGAACATAGGACGACCGACCGATGCGGATGACTCCGGTGCCGATATCGACCTCGCCCGGATAATTCAGCACGGAAAGGTAGGTCGCATCGAAACGCGCGATCGCGAAGCCGGTCAGCGTCGCGGCACCCATCCGCGCATTGCGGAAATGCACGCGTCCATCTTCGAAGAACTGGTTGATCGAGCCATTGTTGACATGATCGTTGGGATCGAGATCGCGGTAGCGAATAGTATGCCGCGTCCAATCCGCATAGACTGCGCGATTCTTCCCGTCGAAAGGTTTCGCTTCGCTTGCTTCCGCCACGCTCGCCCCCTAGATTTTTTGCTCAGACCACCGGCGTCGCAGCCAACACGCGCTCCATGATAGCCGTCATCGGCATTTCTTCCCTGAATTGGTCGTAGCGCGCCTTGGCCCAGGCCTCAAGGTCGGTTTCGCGCAGATGCCGTGCCGCCGTTTCCGCCACTCTGCCGGGCTCGGCGATCAGACAGTATTTAGTGAACGGATTTTCGAGATCGACCGTTTCCAGCAGAAGCGGAACCCGGTTGGTGATCGAGTGGCAGATCCGCGTCACCGAAACAACATCGTGACGATCCGTCTTTTGCACCGACAGGTTGATGCGTGCACGCTCCATCAGCGAATCGCGGATCATCAGGGGCACCGGAATGCCCGGATAACACATGCGAAAGCCCTGCTCCGAAAGCTGGTTCGAAATGCTATCGCGGCGCAACGACGGCATGCCGCACAACAACAGGACTATATCGCGCGACGTCCAAGGTGTGGCCGCCAGTGTGTCGATCTCAGGCACATAACCGAGCGGCAGATAGGCGGTGCGCGGATTCAATGCGGTGCAGGCGGGAACGGAATAGTCATGGAAGCACCACACGAACTCGGCATGGCGCACGGCAAGCTCAAAAGCCGCCACGACATCCGGGACATGACCTTCGGCGCCGTAGTTCCACGATCCGTCAAGGCCGAGCAGTTCGGTGCAGACGATCCCATAGCGAACCCCGCCGGCCTTCAATTGAAGCGGAAAAGCCGGATCCTCGTAGAATCGATCGAAGAAAACGTTGATCGCGTCGGGGTCGAGCTGATTGGTGCCGACCCGCGTTTCGAGACCCGCGCCGTTCAGCGCATGGCGTACGATCCGCACCGAGTCGGACACCGTCTCCCACAAATGCGATGGGATATTGCCGAAAAGAATATTGAAATACATCGGTGAATCCGTAACCTTTTTTTCGAGTATAATCCAGGGATATGGCCAGCTTGATCGCACCGCGTGCCCGCTTGCGGCTCTATCTTCGGATGGTCGCGGGCGCCGCAATGCTCGGTATCGCCTTCGGCTACTATCTACAGCTTTCCGGGCGGCTGGAAATGTCGCCCTTTCTGGTCTTCGCCTTCGCCGTGCGCGGTCTGATAGCGGGTGCCTTGATCTGGGCGTTCGAACTGTACTGGGTGCTCGGCCCCGACGGCAGCGGACTCAAAAATCTGGCGTCGGTCACGCGCTTCGGCGTCCGCATCGTCGTCTATCTGATTCTCGGGGAGGTCGGATATTGGATCGGCGAGGCGATTTTCGCGCCTGCCAATATCGCCGATCTGTTCTTCACCGCAGGCGGCAAGAACCAGTCACCTTAACGGAATGTCAGTTCCGCCGGCGAAATCAATACGCCAAAAGCCTCGCACCAGATCACCACGCTTTGATATTCGCCGAGCTTTACCTCCGCCGGAACGGAGTAGTTCTGGCTGCCTTTGAAGGCGCGCAGGCTACCGAGATCTATGAAAGGCGTCGCCGTCACGTCGTCGCTTTTGCGGATGCCCTTCGCCGTGTGCAACAGCACCTTGTATTTCGGCCCCGGCCCCACCTCGAAATCCGACTCCAGCCGCACGGTGCCGTCGAACACACTAACCTTGCCCATCCCGTAATGGATGGGATCGGACGGATTTGCATGAATGAAGGAGCCGCCGGCCCGAAGGGTTTTGGCCTCGGCATCGGATAAAGATTCCGTGGCGACGATGCCGGACAAGAAAATGAACGGATAGAAAAAGACCATGAGCGCGGCGCCGAAGCCCGTGCCGAGCAAGCCGCCGATCACGACACCGAAGAGAAACCTCTTCATCGCCCTTAGCTCAAGCGGTAGCGCGCGTCGATGGAAAGGGCGCGGTCGGCCGTCACCTTGCCCCGATCCGCGAGGTCCACGATGTGCGAAAAAACCGAGCGGCTCGCCGAGCCGATCAGGTTCGGATTCAAACCGACGTAAATATCTTCCACCATATCGGCGATCGATCCCTTGCCGCGCTTCAGGCAATCCAAAATCTGCTGTTCGCGTTCCAGGCGATGTTCGATGAGCGCACCGACGAAAGGTTTGGGATCGCGGATCGCACCCGCATGGGTCGGATAGTAGGTGGCGTCGTCGCGCGCCAACAGCTTGCGCAGGCTCGCGATATATTCGCCCATGTCGCCGTCCGGCGGCGAAACAACGGTCGTCGACCAGCCCATAACGTGATCGCCTGTGAACAGCGCATCCGCCTCGCGCCATTTGTAACAAATATGGTTGGAGGTATGGCCCGGCGTGTAGACACATTCGAAGGACCAGCCGTCGCCTTCGATAACATCGCCGTCGCGCACGGTGAAATCGGGCACGAAGTCCTGATCGCCGCCAGCCTCGACGGCAATACCCTGTTCGAAGCGCCCAGCCCCGTGCGGCCCGTAACCGTAGGTCGGCGCACCGGTCGCATCCTTGAGCGGACGGGCGGCCGGAGAATGATCCTGATGGGTGTGGGTGATCAACTGATGCGTCACGGTCTCGCCGGTCAGCTCACGGATGAGGGACGCGACATGCTCTGGGATGATCGGGCCGGCATCGATGACCGCGACCTTTCCGCGCCCGACGATATAGGTGCCGGTACCGGTCCAGGTGAAGGGGCTGCGATTGGTCGCAACGATCCGGCGCAGATTCGGCGCCACGTCCTCAATGACGTCATATTCGCATTTGAAATCGCGATTGAACGGAATGTCTGTCATGGCGGGCTTATTGTCCTATGGACCAACGCATCGGCCGGGAATCGCAAGGTGACACGCAAGCCCGGCAGATTATCCCCAAGCGCCAGTTCGGCGCAATGCAGCCGCGCCACCGCACGTACGAGGCTCAAGCCGAGGCCGCTGCCGGGCGAATTGCGCGAGGCCTCCAATCGCACGAACCGGTCGAGTACGCGCTCGCGGTCCGCCTCGGGGATGCCCGGACCGGTATCGGCGACGATCAATTCACACCCTATTCCGACTCGCCGCACCACAACCGAAACGGTGCCATTAGCCGGGGTATATTTGATCGCATTGTCGATCAGATTGCCGAACGCCTGACTGATCAGTTGGCGATGTCCTGTCAGCGTCACGCCGGCGGCAATATCGCGGGACAAAGCGATCGATTTTTCCTCGGCCACCGGCTCGTACAATTCGACCATATCGACGACGGCGGCGGACAGATCGAACGGCAAGGCCGCCCCCTCGGGACGCCCGGCTTCCGCGCGTGCAATGGCGAGAAGCGCGTTGAAAGTATCCAGCAGCGCGGCAACGTCAGCTACTGTCTCGTCCAAGGCCGCGCGGTATTCGGCGACGTCCGCATCGCGCATCAAGGTAACTTCGAGACGGTTGCGCATGCGGTTCAGGGGCGAGCGCAGATCGGGAGCGATATTGTCCGTCACCTCGCGCATCGAGGTCACGAGGCGCTCGATCTCGTCAAACATGTAGTTGAGGCTGGCGGCGAGCCGATCGATCTCGTCGTCCGATCCGTTGCGCGGCACGCGCCGGTGCAAATCACCCGCCATGATATCACGTGCGGTGCGCGTGATCGTTTCGATCCGCGCCAGTACATTACGGCTGAACAAGATGCCGCCCAGCAAGCCGAGCCCAAGGGTCAGGGCCACCGCCCAGGCGAGGCTGACGCGCAGGGCTTGTTCGATGCGTTGACGTTCCTCGATGTCACGTCCGACGAGCAAATTGAAATCGCTGCCGAGCGTCAGATGGCGCGCGCGCGCGTGATGCGTCTCGGCTTCGCCGCCAACCTGACGGCGATATTCGAAATCGAGCCAGCCCAGCACGTCTTCCTTCGCTTCGGGCCACGCAGTCAGGTTGCCGGCCAGCGCGAAGCCTCCGGGCCCAGTGAGCAAGTAGAGGCTGTAGCGCTGGTTGCGGCTGCGCTCGGTGACGATGTCCGACAGGCCGCCCAGGCCGCGCAGGCGATATTGCTCGGCGAGCCCGGTAACCTCGGCCTGGATCGTTTCGTCGGTTTGACGCGTCGCCACGCCGGCCGTCGTCCAATAGACGAAGCTCAGCAAGACAAGCACCGAGACCAGGAACAGCGCGAGATACAGCAGCGCCAGCCGGAACGTCGTCGTGCGAAGGAGTCTAAAAAGAGTCACGGAGGCAATATCCGGCGCCGCGCACGGTGTGCAGCAAAGGCGTTTCGAAGTCGCGGTCGATCTTGGCGCGTAGGCGGCTGATGTGCACGTCGATCACGTTGGTTTGCGGATCGAAATGATAGTCCCACACATGTTCCAGCAGCATGGTCCGGGTGACGACATGTCCGGCATTGCGCATGAGATATTCGAGCAGACGGAATTCGCGCGGCTGCAACGCAATATCGCGCCCCGAGCGAATCACGCGTCGGGTCAAGCAATCGAGTTCGAGATCTGCGACCTTGAGCTTGGATTCGACCTCAGCCGGGTTCCGGCGCCGCGCCAAGGCCTCGATGCGCGCAAGCAGTTCAGAGAATGCGTAGGGTTTGACGAGATAGTCGTCGCCACCCGCGCGCAAACCTTTGACGCGGTCGTCTACATCGCCGAGCGCGCTGAGGAACAGGATCGGCGTACGCAGGCCCTCTGCCCGCAATTGCCCGACTAGCTTCAGACCGTCGAGCTTCGGCAGCATGCGGTCGACGACGAGAACGTCGTAATCGCCGTGCGAGGCCATCTCATAGCCTTCCTCGCCGTCGGCGGCGTTGTCAGCGGTATGGCCGCTTTCGGCCAATCCCTTGACCATATAGGCGGAGGCCTGCCGGTCGTCTTCGATGACGAGAATGCGCATGAGCGAAGAATAGACCACACCTGCGGGCTTCGACAGGCCGATGACGGGTGCAAAAAAACCGGCCCCATCAAACACCGACATTGAAGGATGGGGCCGAGTTTACAGGGAAAAACTTGGAATGCTTACGCTTTGCCAAGCTGCAGCGGCACGAACCGGGTGCCGCGCTCGTTGAGCACGCGAAGCAGAATTGTCTTGGTCTGCGCCTTTTGGGCGGCGGCGAACTGTGTCGCCACATCCTCGGGGGTCGAGACCAATTGGCGGCCGACCTGAACGATTACATCGCCCTGGTCGAGACCTGATTCAGCCGCCGGGCTATTAGGTGCCACGTTCGTCACCACCACGCCGCCTTCGGGCAGACCCAATTTTTGACGCTGCTGCGGGTTGAGCGCGCCCAATTGCATTCCGGCGGCACCGCCGTCGGTACGCGACGCCTTGGCCACTTCCTGGGCGCTCGGAACCTTGCCGATTTTCACCGACACGGTTTGCTCCTTGCCCTCACGCCAGACGGCGAACTTGCCGCTCTCGCCGGCCTTCAGATTGGCGATAATGCGCGGCAGATCGCGCACGCTGCCGATCGTCGTGCCGTTGACCGCCGTGATGACGTCACCCGCTACCAGCTTGCCCGCCGCCGCCGGGCTGTTCGGCTCGACCTTGGAGACAAGCGCGCCCTTGGACTCTTTCAGATTGAGGCTGTCGGCGATCTCCTCGGTGACTTCTTGGATCTGAACGCCGAGCCAGCCGCGCTCGACGGTTCCGCTGTCGGCCAGGGACGCGATGATCTGTTTTGCGAGGTTGGATGGGATCGCGAAGCCGATACCGACGCTGCCGCCAGACGGGGAGAAGATCGCGGTATTGATACCGATCACCTCACCCTTGAGGTTGACGGTCGGGCCGCCCGAATTGCCGCGGTTGATCGAGGCGTCGAGCTGCAGGAAATCGTCATACGGGCCGGCGCCGATATTGCGGTGATGCGCCGAGATGATGCCGGCGGTCGCAGTCTGACCGACGCCGAACGGATTGCCGAGCGCCACCACCCATTCGCCGACGCGCACCGGATCGGAATCGCCGAACGCGATGGTCGGCAGATCGTCCTTCGCCGCGACCTTGAGGAGCGCTAAATCTGTCTTTTCGTCGCGCCCGATCAATTCCGCCTTCATCTTGCGGCCATCGGACAATTCGACCGAAATCTCGTCGGCGTCCTCGACCACATGATTGTTGGTCACGATCTTGCCCGACTTGTCGATGATGAAGCCCGAACCCAGAGCAACAATCTTGCGTTGCTGAGGGGCCGATTTCTCACGCGGGACTCGTTCGCCCCGAAACTGCGGCGGAACACCACCCGGCTGCCCCTCGAAAAAGCGCCGGAAGAATTCATCGAACGGCGTGCCATCCGGCAGTCCTGCCTGAGGGCCAGCATCGACCTTTTGCGTTACGTGGATCGTCACGACCGCCGGGCCGACACGCTGAACGACGTCGGCAATATTCACGGGTGCTAGGGCTTGCGTCATGGCAGGCGCGGTCTGCGCATGCGCCGGGCTGGTCAAAATGGTCGTCGATTTGAGAGTTTCGAGCCACGGCGCGTCGCTCGTACCCAACACCCCGGCCGCGAAGGCCATCAGGACCGCCAAGGCTATGCCAGTAGGCGATTTACCTAGGCGCGATTTCCCATTTATACCGATTTGCGATTTCATCTGTCTCTCCTCTTGCGGACGCGCGACAACCCCGTCGCAAGCGTCTCTCACGAATGTGACGATAAACCGGGCGACCTTACGGCAGCTTTTCCGCCGAATTACCGATTCGTAATGTTTCGGACTTGTCCCCGATTCCGAAATGACTAATAAATAATGGAAAATGCAGGCTGTTTTCGACCTGGGGTAGAATGTCGCCATGCGCGACCGTGCCAAATCGGCCGTCAAGTGGACCACCACAGCGGCTGCTGTTGTGTGGTGCATCGTGGTCGGCTGGGATCAGTTCAACGATCTGGGTACCTTTGCCTTCGGCCAAGAGGACTTCCGCGAACAGGCCATCCAGCGCCAACTCAAGGATTGCAAGGGCACCTTCCAGGAACGCTACGATTGCAAATCCGGGATTCTGCGCGCGCATGGACGCGACTCCTTCTATTTCTGGACGAAGAAATATTCGCTGACCTTCGGCCCCGCGCTGTTCTTCTATGTGGCCTTCAGCTTCTGGCTGCGCAGCGTCGAAACGGTCGAGGAAAAGGATCGCCGCATCCGCCGCGTCGCGCGCATTGAGGCGCGCAGGCAAAAAGAAGGGCGTTACGCCCAGGAACAAGGCCGCCGCCGCTCGATCTCGGCTCGGCGCCGCCAGGACATCCGCAAGGCCGAATCCGATGCCATGCGCGAGGAAAAAGAGCGGCCGATGAACATGATGGTCATCTCGCAGAACGATCTGTGGGTCGACGGTCTGCGCCGCTACATGTGGGCGGGCGGCTTCTTCATCATTCAATCGGATCTGCGCGACGTCTTCTTGAACTATCGCGAAATCCCCTACCACGTCATCCTGACCGAAACGAAATTCAAAGATCCCGAACTCCATCCCGAGGATGCCGAGGACGGGGAATTCCCGGGCAAAGCCCTGCCGCTTAAGGAAACGCTGCATCGGCTGCGCGATCGCAAGGACAATGTCCGCATCATCGCCTGCGGTCCGGAATTCGCGGACATTTCGGCGCAGGCTTTCATCGCGGCGGCAACTTCGCTCGGCTGCGATGCGGTGATCGAAAAACCATTCGAGCCGGACAAGTTGCTTGAGCTTTTAGCGAAGCTCTTCGAAGTGGCGAAGGTGAAAAAAGACGAAGAGACCACGGAGGCGACCGAAGAGGCCGGTGAGACGGACCACGGCTTCGATGAGCCGAACGACGGCACGGACCAGCAAGCCGGCAAGGACATCACCTAATCGGGCGCTGTCTCGCGGGATCTAGGCATTTATGTGCATTTCTAGGCATCCTGTCCGCGAAAGCCCTGAAATCCGACATTCCGACGCACCCGTAATGCACACTCGTCTAGGCATGATCTTCGCATTTTGTGTGCATTTACTGTGCATGATCTGGGCATCCACTGTGTATTTGTGTGCATCGCCGCTTCGGCATCGAGATTTGGGCACGGCATCTCACTTTCGCCCTGTTCAAAGCGAGACAAACAGAAAGAAACAAAACAAGAACATCCTGCCGAAAGAACCCACGCAAGTCAAGGAAAATAATTCCAATTCAATAAAGACAGAGCGGTCATGCCCCGACGTTTTCCATAGCTGTCCGGTTTAAATCAGCAGTCATGACCGCGCTTGTCGCGGTCATCCACAGACGAAAGCGCGATAGCCCGACAAGACTCATGGATGGCCGTAACAAGTACGGCCATGACGGACTTAAACGAGAGTGCTTTCCCGCCGGCTGACCGCGCCGGCAATGTCCCGAGCGGCGCGCGCCGTGAAACGAAGCTTCATTATTCGAAGCAACGGAACGCGGCCTCGACCTCTTCGTCACCGGCAAACGCGCCACGGCCGGCTTCCGCGAGTCCCCGAAGGATGGCGGGAAGGTGAGCCGGATCGACGGGCAGCGGCTCGTCGTCTCCGCTCGCCAGGCGCACCATCACGCGCGCGATCTCATCCTGGCTATCCGACGGAAGACGACGGACAGTTTCGACGGCGACGTCCAAAAGCTTGGTCATCGTCAAATCCTTACCGAAATCCAACGCCAGGGAAATTTCCTCACTTCGCCAGCACGGTCTCCACCAGCCGCGCCCAGAAACTTGCCCCGATCGGCAGTGCCTTATCGTTGAAATCGAATTGCGGTGAATGGAGCATGGGCGATTCACGCCCCTCGAACCCGCTGCCGAGGCGCACGAAAGCGCCCGGGCGCGCATTCAGCATGAAGGCGAAATCCTCGGACGCCATGATGCGCGGATAGATACCGTCCATCTTACCGGCACCCACGACCTCCTCGCCCACGGCGAAGGCGATATCGCTCGGCCCTTCGGCATTGATGAGCACCGGATAGCGATGAAGGTAGCTGAATTCGATGCGCACGCCGTGCGCGGCGGCGGTGCCTTCGGCCACGCGGCGGATCATCGCCGGCACCGAGGTTTCGGCATCGGCCGCGAAGGATCGCGCGGTGCCGCGCAGGATGGCATGGTCCGGGATCGCGTTGAGCGCGTTTTCGCCGGCATGGAATTGCGTGATGCTGACGACGATGCCTTCGGTCGGATTGACACTGCGCGACGCGATCGTCTGCAAGGCACCCACGATGGCCGCTGCCGCGACGATCGGATCGATGCCTTCATGGGGTGCCGCGGCATGACCGCCCTTGCCGATCACCTTGATCTCGAAGGAGGCCGCCGAGGCCATGCCCGCCCCACCCCTGACACTCATCGTGCCGACCGGCATGTCTGGCATATTGTGCATGCCGTAAACCGAGTCGACCGGGAATTTGTCGAACAACCCTTCTTCCACCATCACCCGTCCGCCGCCCTCCAGTTCCTCCGCCGGCTGGAAGATGAAGCGCACGGTGCCCTTGAAGTCCTTCGTCGCGGCCAGGTACTTGGCGGCACCCAGCAGCATCGCCGTATGGCCATCGTGGCCGCAGGCGTGCATCTTGCCTGCGTTGGTCGAACTATGGGCAACGCCAGTCTGCTCCGCGATAGGCAGCGCATCCATATCGGCGCGCAGGCCGATGGACGGCCCGTCGCCGCTGGTCAGCGTCCCAACGACCCCGGTCTTGGCGAGGCCTCGATGGACCTCTAGCCCGAATTCCGCGAGCTTGCGGGCGACGAAGTCCGCGGTACGGGTCTCTTCGAAGGCGATCTCCGGATGTGCATGCAGATCGCGCCGCCATTGCGTCATTTCGTCTTGAATTTGCTCGATTTTTTGGATGTTCGCCATCGCCTTCCCCCGACATTTCCGCAATGCTGGCAGAGGGTTAGCACAGGGTCAACGGACTTGACTTAAGGGCGAATTCATCCAACTTTCGGTGCATTGGAGGCGCGGAAATGCTCGCGCCCAGCCATGAGGTGAGAATAGAGGCCCATGATTGAAACTGTCGTCGCGCCCGGCATAGGCGCCGTGACGGTGGCCGCGCTAGATCCGCTCATCGACATCGAAAGCGAGATAAACAGGCTGCGCCGCGAAAAGAACGCGGTGATCCTAGCGCATTACTATCAGGCCCCGGAAATCCAGGACATTGCCGATTTCGTCGGCGACTCGCTCGATCTGTCGCGCAAAGCGGCCGAGACCGACGCCGATATGATCGCGTTCTGCGGCGTCAAATTCATGGCCGAGGGCGCCAAGATCCTGTCGCCCCAGAAAATCGTCGTGCTGCCCGACATGAAAGCCGGCTGCTCCTTAGAAGATTCCTGCCCGCCCGACGAATTCCGCAAATTCCGCGAAGCCCACCCCGACCATGTCTCGCTCACCTATATCAATTGCTCGGCCGAGGTGAAGGCCCTGTCCGACATCATCGTGACCTCGTCCAACGCCGAAGCGATCGTGCGCCAAATCCCGGAAAACCAGAAAATCCTGTTCGCGCCCGACCGTCACTTGGGCGCCTATCTCGCCAAGAAGACCGGCCGCGACATGACGCTCTGGCAGGGCAGCTGCATCGTGCACGAACAATTCAACGAACGCGAGTTGGTGAAGCTGATCGTGCGCAACCCCGACGCCAAGATCGCCGCCCATCCGGAATGCCCCGAGTCCGTGCTGCGCCACGCCCATCATGTGGGTTCGACCAAATCCCTGCTCGATTACGTGACAAAGGACGAAGCCAAAAAGTTCATCGTCGCCACCGAGCAACAGATTTTCCACCAGATGCAGAGGGCGCGTCCCGACGCGGTCTTCCTCGCGACACCCGGTGCCGACGGAAGCTGCAGCTGCGCCAATTGCCCCTTCATGGCGAAGAACACGCTCGAAAAACTTTATCTCGCCATGCTCAACGAAGCTCCGCGCATCGAAATGCCGGAAGAACTGCGCCTCAAGGCGCTGAAACCATTGCAGCGTATGCTCGAAATGTCTCCCTCCGCCCGCCCGCAACGCAACGCGGCGTAATTCAGTGTCCGTAGATCAGATACCCGTCCTCGACGTTTCGCAATTCGACGCCATAATCGACGCGGCCATCGCCGAAGACCTCGGCAAAGGCGACGTCACGTCGCGCGCGGTGATCCCGCCCGACGTGAAGTTCAGCGGAATCATGGCGGCGCGCGAACACTTGGTCTGCGCCGGCCTGCCGTTGGCCGAGCGCGTGTTTCAGAAATTCTCGAATAAGATCGTTTTCGAGCCGCGCACGCGCGACGGCAGCCATGTCGGCGCCGGCTACGAGCTGGCTTACGTCGAGGGGCCGGCGGTCGAATTGCTGTCTGCCGAACGCACCGCCATCAATATCGTTCAGCATCTATCTGGCATCGCCACCCTGACCCGCAAATATGTCGCGGCTCTACAAGGCACAAACGCGATCCTGCTCGATACGCGCAAAACCATTCCCGGCCTGCGCATGTTGCAAAAATACGCGACGCGCATGGGCGGTGCGACCAACCATCGCATGCGTTTGGATGACGGCGTCTTGATCAAAGACAATCACGTCGCCGTCGCCGGCGGCATCGCCGAGGCCGTCCGCCGCACCCGCGTCGCTGGCCTGAGCAATGTCGAAATCGAATGCGACACATTGGAGCAAGTGGCCGAGGCGATCGAAGCGGGTGCGGACAGCATCCTGTTCGACAATATGTCGGTCGCGATGATGCGCGAAGGTGTCGCCATGGTCGCCGGCCGCGTGCCGACGGAGGCCTCCGGTAACGTCAATCTCAAAACCATCCGCGCCATCGCGCAAACCGGCGTCACCTATATTTCGGTCGGACGTTTGACCCATTCGGCGAGCGCAGTGAATATCGGCCTCGATTACGAGAAGCGCTAGCAACCCTCATGCTTCGACAGGCTCAGCATGAGGGCCTCACCCTGAGCTTGTCGAAGGGCGCGGCCCCTAACTATGGCAATTAAACCTCGCGACGCCGATTATAATTTCGACGTTGCCATCATCGGCAGCGGAGCGGCAGGCCTGACGGCGGCGCTTCACCTTCCACGTAGCGCGAAGATCGCCATTCTCTCGAAAGGCCCACTTGAAGGCGGCTCAACCGATTGGGCACAGGGCGGCATCGCCGCCGTTGTCGACAAGGACGATACCATCGATTCCCACATCCAGGATACCTTGATCGCGGGCGCCGGGCTGTGCGACGAAGCAGCCGTGCGCTTCATCGTCGAAAACAGCGCGGCAGCGATCCGCGAGCTTGACGAGCTCGGCGTCAAGTTCACGCGCGAGGGCAACGACTATCACCTGACGCGCGAGGGCGGCCATTCGCACCGCCGCGTCGTCCATGCCGCCGACGAAACCGGCCACGCGGTCGAACACACTTTGGTCGGGCGCGTCCAGCAACTGAAAAACGTCACAGTCTTCGAGGGATTCACCGCCGTCGATCTGATCTGCGAACCATCGGCCAAGGGCGAGTCGCGCTGCGTCGGCTTCTACGCGCTCGACAAAAACAAGGGACACGTCGTGACCTTCGGCGCCAAGGTCGTAATCCTGGCGACCGGCGGAGCCAGCAAGGTCTATCTCTATACCAGCAACCCCGACGGCAACTCCGGCGACGGTATCGCCATGGCGTGGCGCGCCGGATGCCGCATCGCCAATATGGAATTCACCCAGTTCCATCCCACCTGCCTGTACCATCCGCAGGCCAAATCCTTTTTGATTTCCGAAGCCGTGCGCGGCGAAGGCGGGCGACTTCTTCTGCCCGACGGTTCGCCATTCATGCAGCGCTTCGACGAGCGCCTGGAATTGGCGCCACGCGATATCGTGGCGCGCGCCATCGATCACGAGATGAAGCGGCTCGGCATCGACAGCGTCTATCTCGATATCAGCTTCAAGGGCGCCGACTTCATCGCGCACCATTTCCCCATGATCTATGCGCGCTGCCTACAATTCGGTTTCGACATGACGAAGGAGCCAATCCCGGTCGTGCCGGCGGCGCACTATACCTGCGGCGGCATCGCGATCGATCAGTCCGGGCGTACCAATCTCGACGGCCTCTATGCCATCGGTGAGGTCACCTATACGGGCCTACACGGCGCCAATCGGCTGGCCAGCAATTCGCTACTCGAATGTCTCGTGACGGCGAATGCCGCAGGACACGATATCGCCGGGCGTCTAAATCAAATCGCCGCGCCGCCGAAAATGGCGCCCTGGGACGAAAGCCGAGTGCGCGATCCCGACGAGGATATCGTCGTCAGCCACAACTGGGACGAAATCCGCCGCTTCATGTGGGATTATGTCGGCATCGTACGCACGACCAAGCGGCTTGAGCGGGCACTTCGCCGCATCCGCCTGCTGCAATCGGAGATCCAGGAGTATTACGCCAACTTCCGCGTCACCAACAATCTGCTGGAATTGCGCAATCTCGCCGTTGTCGCCGAACTGATCATCCGCTCTGCGATGGAGCGCAAAGAAAGCCGGGGCATCCACTATACGCTCGATTATCCCGAATCCGACGATACATCGCCGCCGCGCCCAACCGTACTCACGCCGGAGCCGCGCGCCGAATGAGCCTCGCGGCGTTGTTCGACGAACGCCGCGATCGGTTCGCCGAGTTCCTGACCATCATTGATCGATATGCGCCGGACTTCGTCCGTATCGGCGAGAACCGTCCGCCGCAACCGCGCTGGGATCAGGTCTGGTTTCCCCGTCTCGATGCCTGCGCCGCCTATACGATGGTGCGGGAGACGGCGCCTACGCGCATCGTCGAGATCGGCGCAGGACATTCAACGCGCTTCCTCGCCCGCGCGATCCACGACGGCGAGTTTGCCACACGCCACACCGTGATCGATCCCGAACCGCGCGCCACCATCGCCGGCTTGGACGTGGATTGGATTGCCAAGCCCGTGCAAGCGGTCGATCTTCCGGCGCTCGCGGCGGGCGATATCCTGTTTATAGATTCAAGCCATGTGCGGGCACCGGAAAGCGACGTCGATCATCTGATCGCCCGTGTCCTGCCGGCACTGTCGATGGGCGTGCGCATTCATTTCCACGATATTTTCCTGCCCGACCCCTACCCCAAAATCTGGGCCAATCGCCGCTACAACGAGCAAGATGGTGTCGAACATCTGCTGACGGACGACGCTTACGAAATCGAATTCGCGAGCCGTTACGTTTCGACGCGTATGGCCGATGCGCTTGCGCGAAGCAGCGTTGCGCGGCTTCCGATGCCGGACGGCGCCTTCGAAAACAGTCTGTGGCTTACCCGCCGAAGGTAATTCCGTGCAAGACGGAGTGGCGGATCGTATTGTTCAACGGATAGACCTTGCCTTCCAGGCGAATGATCCACAACAGCGCGGTCGCGCCCGCCGGGCCCAATTTTTCTTCGGTTTGGCGATGCAGCGAGCGGAAGGTTGGCGAAGCCGTGATCGGATCGACCCACTGAAACGGCAGCCACAGCGCCGCACCGAAGATGCTGGTCACGATGGCCAAACGCCCCAATAGTGGAACCGACACCAACGTCAAGAGATAGATGATCGTTTTACCGATATGCGTCACCCCTCCGATCAAGGAGAACGCCAAGGCTAGCGGCGGAACGATGACACCTTCTCGCGCTTGGCGTCCTATCTTCTCCAGTACGCCGCCGTCGGCGTAGTCCTGTGGCGGCGCCGCGAGTTTCACAAGCTCGGCGCCGACGCGACGATCGAGCAGGGGCTGATAGACCCGGCGGCGTATCTCAGCCGCATCGTAAGCATAGGCGATCTCGAAATCGTCGAATTCGACGCGCATCGCTTCGCGCCATCGGCGCTGGATCGGCGGCAGCTTCAAATAAACGTCGAACCCGAGATTCATGGTATCGCCGAACACGACGAAAGACTTTTCAAGCGCAATCAACGCGGGACGATAGATCTCGTTATGGAACCGCTCAGGCCCGAATTGCCATTGCAAATGCTCGCGAACAATATCGGGCATGTAGCGACCCAAACGTTCGTCCAAGTTCGAGACTTGCGCGGCCATCAACGGCAGCAGCGCAATCATCGCCTTTCCTTCGGGCGTCTCGGCCGTCTCCAGCGTCAATTCAAGATCGGCGAGTTCAACGACCCCTTCCAGAACCGCTCCCCGCAGATTCGAGGTCAAAACTGCCACACGCCGCTCGGTGCCGCTGGATCGGTCGACCAGGTTGTCGATGATGGCCTGCTCGACCACATGCGCAAGGAAAATGGACAGCGTCGTAACCGCGACGGCGGTCGAGAGCGTTTTCCATGCCGACCATCCGCGGCGGCGCGCCATTGACAGGATCGGCGAGCCGATCAGCAACAGTGATCTGCCCCCTTCAGAGTGGTCCATCTGATATTTTAGATTGGACGCTGAAGGAGAGAAAAAAATGGGCAAAAAGCACGGACCTGAGGAGATTATCGGCAAGCTGCGCGAGGCGGAGATCGTCCTTGCGCAGGGCGGCACGGCGAGC